>CALDCK010000215.1 GCA_937937315.1 uncultured bacterium | reverse complement strand
ACACCCCGACGCCCAGAGCGAGAAGCACGGCCGCCGTGACGACGAACGAGAGCACGAGGCGAATCAGCCGGCGCACAGCCGAACACTAGCCCCGACACGCCCGGCTCGACCTCCCGAGGCGGAAGGATCGAAGAGACCCGGGGCCGATGACCCAGCCAAGACAGGACTCCACTCGCGAACTATTCTCGCCGAAGAGAGGAAGCGACCATGGCCCGTACCGAGAAGTCGAGAAGCCTCTGGCAACGCGCCGCTCCTGCCGGACTCTGCCTGCTCTGGCTGGCCCTGGCGCTCCCCGCCCCGGGCGTCTCCAACGAGGACTCGAACGGCTGCACCGGCACCCAGGACGACCCATGCCTGCGCACCGGCACGTGTGAGATCCAGGGAGCGGCCTGGGGGCAGACCGTCACCGTGGACCGCGCCGACATCTTCGATACCCAGGGCTGGCCCGGCCTCTGCGACATGGTCCACGTCGCCCTCGTCCAGGGGGCGTGCGAGCCTCCGGGGGGACAGACCGACGTGACGGCGTTCCTTTCCGAAACCAGCTTCGCGACGATCCCGGAGATCGTGGGGCCTCTCACCTGCGCGGGTGAGCCGGAGCCGCCCGGCGTTCCGGCCGTTGGACTCCTGGGGAGCGGCCTCCTCGCCACGATGCTCGCCGGCCTGGCCTGGGTCACCGCACGCCGCTCTCGCGCCTGACGCGCCTCCCAGGCCGACTTCGAGGCCAACGACTGCGTGATAGACTCGCGCCGTGTCTTCGCCGCCCGTCTGCCTGATCACCGGTGTCGGCCCGGGCACGGGCTCTGCGCTGGCCCGCCGCTTCGCCCAGGGCTATCGCGTCGCGATGCTGGCGCGGACCGAGGAGCGGCTCGCCGAGCTCGAGGCCGAGCTGCCCGGCGCCACGGGCTTCGCCTGCGACGTGGCCGACGAATCGAAGCTCGCCGCCACCTTCGAAGCGGTCTGCGATCGCCTCGGCGCTCCCAAGGTCGTAGTCCACAACGCCGTCGCCGCCGGATTCGGAGACTGCCTAACGATCGAGCCAAGGGTGCTGCGCCGGAACTTCGAGGTCAACACGATGGCGCTGCTGCATCTCGCCCAGCGCGCAGCCCCGAAGATGATCGAGGCCGGCGGCGGTACGATCCTCTGCACCGGCAACACCTCGACCTATCGGGGCAAGGCGAACTTCGCGGCCTTCGCGCCGACGAAGGCCGCCCAGCGGATCCTCGCCGAGTCGATGGCGCGCTCCCTCGGCCCCCAGGGCGTGCACGTCGCCTACCTGGCGATCGACGCGGTGATCGACGTGCCCTGGGCCCGCAAGGCCTTCTCGGACGCACCGGACGAGTTCTTCTGCAGGCCCGACGACATCGCGGACGAATGCTGGCACCTGACCCATCAACCGCGTTCGGCCTGGACCTTCGACGTAATGATCCGCCCGGACCGGGAGAGCTGGTAGAGCCTGTCCGCGCTCCCAGGGGCGAAGCGCGTACGCGCCCGGGGTCGGGGCCCGGCTCGCGTCCCCCTTGTGCTCGGGGACCCCCCGGGAGGAGAATCGCTCCGAACCAACGAAGGTGGAGGACGTCGGATGGGCGACCAGAATCGCGAAGCGGGATGCCTGTGTGGAGCCGTCCGGATCGAGATCAGCGGAGCCCCTGCCGTCATGGCCTACTGCCACTGCGAGTCCTGTCGAGCCTGGCTCGGAGCCCCCGTCCATGCGGCGAGCCTCTGGCCCACACCGAACGTGACCGTGGTCGAGGGAGAAGATCGACTCGGTGTATTCAAACGAACCGAAGCGAGCCACCGGCACTTCTGCACGACCTGCGGGGCGCCCGTCCTGATCCGACACCCGACGCTCGGCCTCACCGACGTGCCCGCCGGCTCGATCTCGAAGCTCTCCTTCGAGCCCACGGTCCACGTTCACTACGGCACGAAGGTGCTCTCCATTCGCGACGGACTCCCCAAGTTCAAGGATTTCCCCGCCGACTTCGGCGGCTCGGGCGACACCCTGCCCGAGTAGAACAGGATCGCCACGACGCCGCCCCTTCGGGCGGTCGACCGGCGATCCGATGGGATGACCGAACGACGACGCCCCGACCGGGGCCGGGGCGTGTCGAGTCGGACGGAGTGTCGCCTAGCGCGCCGTATGCTTGCGGCGGCCGCGCAGCCACACCAGCGGAGGCAGCAGGAATACCAGCTCGAACCCGATCCCGCAGACCGGAACGGTCCGGATGTCGTCACAAGCCTCGAAGGGCGTCCCGTCGAGGAGCTCGCCCGTGAGGCAAGCCTCCACGTCCCCGTAGGCGATGCCCGTCTCCTGGGTCGCGAAATGGCTCAGCATGTCGTCGAATCCGTCGCCGTCGAAGTCGTAGGGCCCGCCGAGATCGTTCTCGTAGTGGGCGCCCGTCTGGTGGGCGGGCGCCGCCCCGGCCGGACCGAATGCCAGTGTCGTAACGTCCACATCGAGCACATCGAAGGAGCTCGAGCCGAGGATGGCGACCGGAATCACCCCCTTGCTGGCGGGATTGAGCACGTTGAACGGACCGTCGGGCTTGATGTCGATGGCGACCGGAGAGTTGACGATCAGCGCCACCGTGGGGCCACCGACGCTCTTCTTCTGAATCACCCCACTCGTATTACCAACGGCGCCGCAGTTCGTGTCGAGGGTGTTGTCGAGCTGAAGCATCGCCAGCGTCGCGTTCGGCACCTGGGCGGCCACGTCGATCGAGATGCTTCCCTGCCAGTTGCTCACGCCGAAATCCCCCGGAAGGCTGAACGTGCTCGTCGGCACGAAGATCCCGCTGAACGGGATCACCACGGGCACGATGGGTCCGCCGGTGTCCTCGATGACAGTCAGGAAGCCGCCGACGCTCGCCGAGGCATTGGTCGTCGGGTCGCCGAAGGGAGGAAAGGCCGTGAGGGTGACGTCGCCCGCCTCGACGAGGAAGATCTCGTCGAGAGTGCTGGCACCCTGGGCCGCGATCGTGGTCGTGAGCTGAGACGACGTGGTGTCGCTGGCCCCCGTCGTGCAGGTCGAAGTGAAGTCGGGCGGAAAGAACAGGAGCCCATCCCCCGTCCCCGAGAGCGCGGGGGTGTCCCAGAGCACCGCCGGATCACCCGCCGTCTAGGTGGTCTCGGTGACCTGGAGGAAATCCACGCCGCTTCCGATGAAGTCGCCGTAGTTCACCTGAGCGGACGCGCTCGGGGCAGTGAGCATCGAGATCATCGCGAGCGTCGTTACGAGACCAGCATGAGCTTTGGACACGGGGCACTCCTCGAGTGGGTGAGGTGAAGCTCTCGAAGCAACCCGCGCACGAAGAGCAGGCCAGCGGTCGAGCACCGATTGGATCTCAGGCTCTCATCCCGCGCCAAGATCCCACGGCAGCCTCGAAAAGGGAAGCCCGGCTTCCCGTCGGTGAGGTCCGCATCCAGCCGTGGAGGCGCGCGGGCAACCTTTCTTCGAACGCTCCCGCAGTCCCCACTCGTGCTTCCCCCTACCCGGGTCTTCCAGGCTCGACCGACGTCAGCCCCCCAAGGGGAGCTCTACGGCTCGGGTCGTCGGTGTCTGGAGACGCCCAGTCTTCGCCAGGGCACACGCGGCCTCGGGTTCTTCGGAGACTTCCAACACGCGGGCGATTCCGGGGAAGCCGATGATGATGCCGTCCGAAGCCGCGTCCATCGGCATCCTCGTGGTAGCCCTGGCCGTTGCCGGGTGGCGGTGGCGTAAGACACGCGCCCCCTACTTTCTCTGGCTGACCTGGCTGGTCGGGGATCTCGTCGTACGCGAGATCCATTTCTCGGGCACGAGCCCGGTCTTCTACATCGCGCTGAGCCTGATCCTCTACATCGGGCTGATCTACTACTCCCGGATGGCCGAGTACTTCGCGAGTCCCCCGCTGACCCTCTTCTCCCGGAAGGGGACCGACCCGCTCGATCTTCGCGCAGCGTGACCCGGGGCGGCGAACGGGCCGCGATCACCGGGAGCCCGGCTACCGACCCCCTCACCCCGATCAGAGCATCTGGTCGACCATGGTCTACCAGCGAGGACGGCTCTAGAGCCGAGCGCCTCGTTTGGAATCCTGGATGATCCAGGGGCTGGGCGACAGGCGCGGCAGAGCGCACCAAAGACAGTGACGCGCGGGACTCGACGCGCGCCGGCTCCTCGGGGAGTCCAACTCGGAGCCCGGTGCGGCGATGACGCTGCATGCGAGCGGTCGTGGCCTCGCGGGGGAGAGCGGGTGGCCACGAGCCCGAACCGATGCCGAAGGGGTCGCGGAAGGCTCGAAGGAGCCATGGCGACGAGACGGAAGAAACGGAAGAGGCGGGAGGGGAGGCGAGCCCTTGGGCGACTCGCCTCCCCTGGGTCCACCTAGCGTCGGTAGCCGCCGCCGCCGCCGCCGCCGCGCTTGTCCTCGGCTTCGTTGACTCGCAGAGACCGCCCGCCCATGTCACTGCCATCGAGGGCGCGAATCGCGTTGTCCGCCGCACTCGCTTCGGCCATCTCGACGAAGGCGAAGCCGCGGGCGCGGCCCGTCTCGCGGTCCATGATGACGTTGACGGAGTCGATTTCCCCGTGGGTCTCGAACAGGCCGCGAAGGTCCTGCTCAGTCGCCGAGAAGGGAAGGTTGCCGATATAGATCTTCTTACTCAAGTGATGCTTTCCTCGGTTCGTGCATGCTGCACGAACCACGATTAGCGCGGGTCAGGTCCGGACGATCCGAATGAGATCCCATCGCGTATTCCGGCCCTCCCTCGTTGCATTGGCCACTCGCCAAGGAGAGCGAGAGCAGGAGCCGGATTTGAGTGAGTAGTCGATGGGAACGAAAGGCGGACCCGGAGGCCGACCCGATGAGCCGATCGGAATACTCTCGAGGGGGGAGCGTAGCGGATACTCAGCCTTTGGCCCGGCCCCGAAGATTCGGCCCGCGATCCAGGAGACCGGGACGAGCCCGGCGCGCAGCTTCGACCCGGGGCCGTAGGACCGGCCCGGGCCCCTACGTCAGCGCGATGGGGCGTAGCGCCCCCGGCCGACGATCGACCTTCACATGGCCCTGGATCGGCTCCAAGTCCTCGATTCTGGGCCGCTTTGGCGTTCCCGAGGCTTCGCACGAGGGGCCGGGCCAACGAGGTGCTGCCGCAGAAGTCACTCGGGAAGTCCTTCAGGGCGAAGGGACGCCCGGGGGCGTCTGGCGCTCGCGCAGCCGACCCTCATCGAGGGCAGCATCGCGCTCGACCGCGATGCTGCCCTCGCAGTGGGTTCCCCTCGCGCCCAGATCCCGGCCGGGACGACGGAATGACCTCGTCCCGGCCGGGG
>CALDCK010000214.1 GCA_937937315.1 uncultured bacterium | reverse complement strand
GCGTCGACGCGGCGACGCCCTCTTCGAGCAGACCGTGGATGTAGAAGTTGAGCGAGCGGATCGCCGGCAGGCGATGGCGGTCGATGGACAGCTCGGCGACCTCCGGAAGCAGCTCGCGCAGACGCTCGGTGGTGAGGTGCTCGTCGAGCCACGCCCAGGCCTCGTCGCTGCGGGCGAAGACGCCGAGGTTGGCGTTGCCGCCCTTGTCGCCGGAGCGGGATCCGAACACGGTGCCGAGGGGCACGCGGACCGTGGGGCCGCCGGGCACCGTCGCGGCGGGGCCCTTGCGGCCCTCCACGTGGACCTCCGCGTCCGGAATCACCGAGGAGACCTCGTGGGTGTCGCCGCCCAGGATCACGACCTCCTGGGGCGCGGTCGCCGCCGGGATGCACGCGGGCTCGTACACGCCGTAGGGTCGGCCCTCGCTTGGCCCGCCGCCCACGCCGAAGAAGCCGGGGATGGTGGCGAGGGCCAGCTCCATCAGCGCATTCGAGAACGCGCGGCCGACCTTCTTCGGGTCGGGGTCCTTCACGCTGATGCGCAGGATCGCCACCCCCTGCTCGTTGGTCTCGGGATCGGGCCTGTCGGTGCGAACGAGGCGCGTGGAAACCGAGGCGAAGTCTTCCGGTGCGTAGGGAGCGGCCTGCCAGAACGCCTCCTCGACGAGCTTCGCCTTCTCCTCGATGTCGAGCCCGACGAGGCAGACGTTCATGTCCTGGCGGAAGCCGCCGGCGCGATTGATGCACACCTTCAGGGTCGCCGGCGGCGGCTCCCCCTGGATGCCGTGCATGCGCACGCGATCGGGACCCACCTGCTCGAGCTCGATCGTGTCGAAGCGGGTCGTCACGTCCGGACCGAAGTACTCGGGGCCCGCGATCTCGTAGAGGAGCTGGGAAGTGACGGTGCCGATCGAGACCTCGCCCCCGGTGCCGTCGTGCTTACCGATCACCGACGAGCCGTCCTCGGCCACCTCGGCCCAGGGGAAGCCCGTGCGCGTCATGCCCGGGACCTCGGTGAAGAAGGAATAGTTGCCGCCGGTCGCCTGGGTGCCGCACTCGATCACGTGGCCCGCAGTCACTGCGCCCGCCAGCTGGTTCCAGTCGTCTCGCGACCAGCCGTGGTGCCAGGCCGCCGGGCCACACACCACTGCCGCATCCGTGGTGCGGCCCGTGATCACGATGTCGGCGCCCCGATTCAGCGCGTCGACGATCCCCCAGCAGCCGAAGTAGGCGTTGGCCGTGAGGAAGGAGGCCTCCTTGATGGGATCGCCGGTCTCGAAGTGGCGCAGCTGGTCGGCTTCGAGCAGCTGCTCCATGCGCGGCATCAGGTCGTCGCCTCGGACGTAGGCGATCGAGGGGTGCAGGCCCAGCTTCTGGGCGACCTCGGACACGGCCTCCGCGCACCCCTCGGGATCGAGGCCGCCCGCGTTCGACACGACCTTGATGCCCTTGTCGAGACAGGTGCCCATGACGTGCTCCATCTGGCGCACGAAGGTGCGCGCGTAGCCGCCGTTCGGCCGCTTCACCCGGGTGCGGGCGAGGATCAGCATCGTGAGCTCGGCCAGCCAGTCACCCGTGAGGGCGTGGATCGGGCCGCCCTCCACCATCTCCTGCGCCGCCGAGATGCGGTCTCCGAAGAACCCCGAGCAGTTGGCGATACGGATCGGATCGGCCATCAGGACGCCCCCTCTTCTTCGTTGCCGGCGGGCTCCACGACGAGCAGCACTGCGCCGCTCTCCACCTGGTCGCCCTGGGCCACTCGCACCTCCCTCACGATCCCATCCCCGGTCGCGCGCATCGGGTGCTCCATCTTCATCGCTTCGAGGACCAGCAGGGTCTGACCGGCCTGCACGGTGTCGCCCACGGCGACGCGCAGGTCGATCACCTTGCCGGGCATGCGGGCGACGAAGCCCGCGTCGGCGTCGCCGCGGCCGGGGATCACGAAGCGGGGCTGGATGCGCAGCTCGAGGTCGCCGCGCGGGCCGTGTACGACGATCCGGTCGCCGCTCCTCGTGATCCGCGAGGTCGCGCGGCGGCCGTCGATCTCGACGTCGATCCCTTCGGGACTCCAGGCGTGGATGCGCGCCCTTCGGCCGTCGCCGAGGCGGAAGCTCCCGTCCCGGGTGCTCGCGTAGGTGGTGGTGATCGTCTCTTCGCCGTGTTGGAACTCGACCTTCTGGGCGGGGAGGCGTGCGTTACGCCAGCCGCTCGGCGTCGCGCCGAGCACCTGGGCCCGGCTTCGGTTCTCCCCCTGGATCCACAGCGCCGCGATCGTGGCGATGCGATCGAGCTCCTCGGCCGAGGGATCGAGCGAGCGCGGAGGATCGACGCGGGCGATGAAGTCGGTCGTCGTGTCGCCGTTCAGGAACTCGCGGGTGCGGAGGGTCGCGGCCAGGAAGTCCCGGTTGGTCGTGACGCCGCCGAGGTGCATGCGCTCGAGGGCGAGGGCCAGACGCCCCGCCGCCTCGGTCCGGGTGGGACCGAAGGCGATCACCTTCGCGAGCATCGGATCGAAATCGGTGCCGATCTTCGAGCCCGTCACGACGCCCGAGTCCCAGCGGACCTCGGGATCCGCTGCGGGCTCGAAGGCCGTGAGCGTGCCGATGGCGGGGAGGAAGTCGTTGGTCGGGTCCTCGGCGTAGAGACGCGCCTCGATGGCGGAGCCCTGGAAGGAGAGGTCCTCCTGGGCGTAGCCGAGGGGCTCCCCGGCGGCGATCCGCAGCTGCTCGCGTACGAGGTCGATGCCGGTGACGGCCTCGGTCACCGGATGCTCCACCTGGAGGCGCGTATTCACCTCGAGGAAGAAGAACTCGCCGGTGTCGTCGTCGACGAGGAACTCGACGGTGCCGGCGGAGCGGTAGCCGAGGGCCCTCGCCAGTCGCAGGGCCGCGTCACCCATCCGCTCCCGGAGCTTCGCGTCGACCCGCGGCGAGGGCGACTCCTCGAGGATCTTCTGGTGCCGACGCTGGATCGAGCACTCGCGTTCCCCGAGGTGGACCAGGTTGCCGTGGGCGTCGCCGAGGATCTGGATCTCGATGTGTCGGGCCCGGGACACCAGGCGCTCGAGGAACACGCGATCGTCGCCGAAGCCGGTCTGGGCCTCCCGCCGGGCAGCGGCGACGGCTTCCTCGAGGTCGCCCGCCGACTCGACGACGCGCATCCCCTTGCCGCCGCCTCCGGCCGCGGCCTTGACCAGCAGCGGATAGCCGACTCCTGCAGCCTCGGCCGGATCTTCCGAGCCGGGCAGGGTGGGGACCTCTGCCTCCTCGGCC
>CALDCK010000213.1 GCA_937937315.1 uncultured bacterium | reverse complement strand
CGGCGCCCAGGCGCCCGCGCCGGTTCCAGAGCAGCCAGGCGGCGACACCGACGACGACGAGGGTGGGCAGGTCGCCGGGTCGGAAGAACACGCCCTCGATCCCGGCCGAAGACGGAGACCCGACCAGGCTCCGAAGGAGCGCCTGGTAGGCCAGCCCGCCCAGGACCAATAGGAGTACGGGGCCCAGCCAGGGGAAGTGCCCGCCGGGGGATCGCGACGGCGGATCGAGGCCCTGCATGCAGCGACGAGCCTAGCGCGCGGGTCCGGAGCCCCGCATGCATCGGCCCCCCTGCACCGGCTCCCGAGCTACTCGTCCGGGGCGGCCCGCGAGCGCGACCAGTCGGCGCTCCCTCGGCGTGTCCGACCTGATATGCTGCCCCCCATGCAGTACCGAGACACGACCCACGGACGCCTGGGCCGACGCTTCGGCCGAGGGCTGGCCCTCCTGCTGACCCTCGCCGTTCTCGCGCTCTCGTCGCCGGCGCTGGCCGAGGAAGTGCCCGAGGCACCGGGCCCGGGTGTCGGCGACATGGTCTTCGACGCGCTGGTGCTCAGACCCACCGGCCTCGTGGTGGCGATGGTGGGAATGGCCTTCTTCGTGCCCGCGGCGTTGCTGGCGTCGCCGGGTGGAAGCCGCCCGATCTCCGAGGCCCGGGACTACTTCGTGAGAACGCCCACCGACTTCCTCACGGCCCGGCCGCTGGGAGAGTTCTAGCCCGAGTCGCTCTTGCAGCGCGTCTCCGCACGACTCGCTCTGGTCTTCGGGCTGCTGCTCGCCGTCGCCGAGCTCGCGCGCAACTGGGGCGACTGGCAGTGGTGGCCCTTCTGGCTGGTCGACTTCGTCGCGGCAAGCCTCCTCGTGGTCGGATCCCTCTCGACGCTTCGGCATCACCCCAGCGGTCCGGTGTGGCTGGCTGGAGCCTGGGGCTTCACCTCGGCGATGTTCTACATGAGCTTCTGGTCCCACCTGGAGCGCCTCCAGGAGCCGGTCCAGGGCAACCTCGATCACGGGCCGCTCACGACGGTGATCGGAGTGATGTGGGCCTGCACGCTGCTCGGCTTCGCGCTCTCCCTGGCAGCGCCGAGGCACCCCTCCGCATGAGAGCGTTCAGCGCGCTCGTCGCGAGAGCCCGTCGAGGATCTCCTCGTGGGCGCGGCGCGTGAGGGGATAGCCCCGGGCGAACCAGATCGAGAGCGCCAGGAAGACCGCCGGGCCGACCGAGGCCAGCCAGCGGATCGCCGTGACGGCGCTCTCGGGCTGCGCATCCTTCGAGAAGCCGAGGGCGCCGAGCAGGCCGAGGGCGAGGGCGACGGCCGCAGTGCCGGCCAGCTTTCGAACGAACATGAAGAAGCCGTTGTACACGCCTTCTCGGCGCTCCCCGTTCGCCAGGTCGTCCTCGTCCACGACCTCGCCGAGCATGGACCAGGGCATGAGGTCGACCACCGCGTAGCCGACGGCGATGAGTGGGGCGAAGACCAGGATGATCCAGCGAGGCCACTCGGGCTGCGCGGCCAGCAGGACGAACTGGCCGACCATCCACCAGACCGCTCCGATGGTGAACACCGTCGACTTCTCGAGTCGGCGGGCCACGCGCAGCCAGATCGGGAGGGACAGCAGGACGGTGCTGAGGAAGATGAACATCATCGGTTCGAAGTCGCCGCTGCGCCCGATCCAGTGGGTGAAGTAGAGGATCATCATGGCGCCGGTGAGGTCCATGCTGACCCGGCCGCAGAGGTAGAGCCCCGTGAGGCGTCGGAAGGAGTCGTGGCCCGCGACGAGGCGGATCCCTTCGCGGAAGGAAAGGGCCGTCGGTCGCGACTGGAAGTCGGGGCGCTCCCAGGTGACGGAGAAGATCGCGAACCAGGGCAGCGTCATCACGATGCCGAAGACGATCCCGGCGAGGGCGAAGCCCGCAGCGCCGTCGCCCAGGGCGTTCGCCACGGGCCGGAAGGCCACCGCGGCGAAGACGCCGAGCACGGAGCCCGCGTTGCGGTAGGTGTTGAGTGAGGTGCGCGCGTCGTAGCCGATGGCCATCTCGGGCTGGAGCGCCAGGTAGGGGACGGACAGCACCGTCATCGAGATGCTCAGCAGGACGTACACGACCGTGTAGTAGGCGAACATCGCGCCCTGGGACTCGAGAGGGAGGTCCACCCAGAGCAGCGCGAAGAAGAGGCCGAAGGGCAGGGCACCGATCAGGAAGAAGGGCCGCCGGCGTCCGAGCTTCCAGTGGCAGAGGTCCGAGATGCGTCCCATCGCCGGGTCGGTGAAGGCGTCCACCGTGCGCGCGATGAGCTGGACCGCCCCGGCCAGCTCCGGTCGCAGGCCCACCACGAGGGTCAGGAAGTAGGTGACGTAGACGATCGACAGGGACGACAGCACGGTGTTGACCGTGAAGTCGCCCAGGGCGTAGACCGACTTGCGAGCGGGGGTGAGGCGCGGGTCCTCGATCGGCGCTGTCCCGGACGTGCGGTGCGTGGAAGGGTCTGTCACGCTGCTCCGTGTCCGGGATCGGCCGGGGGGCGCGGAGGCAGCATGGCATCTCTCGAGGAGTCATCGCAAGCGCGGGGCCCGGGCGCGCCGGGGAAGGCCAATCTCGAGATCAAGGCGCGTTGCACGGATCTCGGGGCGGCGCGTGCGGTCGCTGGCCGGCTCGGCGCGGTCCGCCTCGGGCTCGATCGCCAGGTCGACACCTACTTCGTCACTCGCCAGGGACGGCTCAAGCTGCGCGAATCGTCGCTCTCCGGCGGTCAGCTGATCCCCTACCTGAGGCCCGACCGCAGGGAGCCGACGCGCTCGGACTACCAGGTCCTGCCCGTCGAGGAGCCCGAGGCGCTCCGGACCCTCCTCTCGACCCTCCTCGGTGTGCACCGGGTGGTGCGCAAGGAGCGGGAGATCTTCCTGCACCAGAATGTGCGGATCCATCTCGACCGGGTGGAGGGCCTCGGCAGCTTCCTCGAGCTCGAGGCCGTCTTCGACGGGACGCCGGCCGAGGAGGCGGCGCAGCAGGCGAAGGTCGACTTCCTGATGGCCGAGCTGGGGATCGCCGAGGGCGACCTGCTGGAGACGTCCTACGAGGGACTCGTCGCCGAAGAGCCGGCGCGCTCCTGAACGAGAAGGGGCCCCGCGACAGGTCGCCGCGGGGCCCTCGGATTCGTCCCGGTCGGGCGACCTAGAGGTTGGCCTTGCGGTAGGCCGTCACCACCGCCGCGCCGCCCAGGCCCAGGTTGTGCTGGAGCGCGATCTTGGCGCCGTCCACCTGGCGCTTCTCGGCCTCACCCCGCAGCTGCCAGGTGAGCTCCGAGCACTGGGCGAGGCCGGTGGCTCCGAGGGGATG
>CALDCK010000212.1 GCA_937937315.1 uncultured bacterium | reverse complement strand
CGTTGACAACTGGCAACTCAGCCTCGATCGCGAAGATCCCGCAACGCCGCGAAGAAGCGGGGTGATCTGGCACGCCGGGAGGGATTCGAACCCCCGACCCTCAGGTTCGAAGCCTGATGCTCTATCCAGCTGAGCTACCGGCGCGTGCAAGGGATCAAGGGGTGGATACCGGAGGCGAGATGGGCGCGCCAGCCCGGTGAGCTCACCGGTCAGGGACGCAGGACGAGGCCTTGATCCGGGCCGATCCGGCCCTCGTAGGGGCCGCCCTCTCCAGCCCCGTCGCTTGCGACCTCGATCGACCAGTCGCCGTCGAGGGGAACCCCACGATCGGTATCGGCCATGCTCACCAGGACGACCCGCCGGTCCCCGCCCTCGCGGCGCCCATAGGCGAGCACGTCGTCCGGGGCATCGAGAGCCTCCCAGGATCCCACCTGGAGCGCGGGAGACTGGCGCCGCGCGTGCAGCAGCCGCCGGTAGAGGTGCAGAATCGAGCCGGGATCCGCGCCTAGCGTCTCGGCGTTGCGGGCCTCCCTCTCAGGCGGCCAGGGCAGCCAGGGCTCGGCGCCCTTCCACCCCCGGCGAGGCGTCCCATCCCAGGGGATGGGCGCGCGGCAGCCGTCGCGGCCGCCCGGATCCACGCGCCGACCCTCGGCCACGACCGCATCCTCGAGCCCCAGCTCTTCGCCCGCATAGAGGAAAGGGGTACCGCGCAGCGTGAGCAGCAACACCGCCGCGGCGCGGGCCCGGGCCTCGCTGCCGTAACGCGTGCGGTGGCGCGGGTTGTCGTGGTTCGAGAGCACCCAGGTGGGCCAGGCATCCCGGGGGCGAAGCTCGCGCTCGGTCTGGTCGATGCGCTCCCGCCAGGCCCCGGCCTCCCAGGGTGCGTAGAGGGGAGGGAAGTTGAAGGAGAGGTGCAGCTCGTCGCCCGTTCCGTAGTAGCTGGCGACCTGCGCCGTATCCAGCAGGTAGACCTCCCCCACCATCACGCGCTCTCCCTCGTACCCCTCGAGCACGCCGCGGATGTCGCGCAGCAGGGCATGGGTCTCCGGGTGGTCGTTCAGGGCGCACCAGGGGATCGCCGCGACCTCGGCCGGGGCGTCGGGCAGGGCCGGGTCCTTGCCGATGCAGTGGATCACGTCCATACGGAAGCCGTCGACACCGCGATCGAGCCAGAAGCGCAAGGTGTCGTGCATGGCGCCCACCACCTCCGGATGGCGCCAGTTCAGGTCCGGCTGCTCGGCGAGGAAGAGGTGGAGGTACCACTGGCGGGTCGTCTCGTCCCAGGTCCAGGCCGGGTCGGGACTGAAGGCGGCGCGCCAGTTGTTGGGGGGACGGTCTGGAGAGCCGTCGCGCCAGACGTACCAGTCCCGCTTCGCGGACTCCCTCGAGCGGCGGGACTCCTCGAACCAGGGGTGACGGTCGCTCGTATGGTTGGGCACCCAGTCCACCAGCACCCGGAGTCCGCGGGCGTGGCAGTCCTCGAGCAGGGCGTCGAAATCGGCCAGGCTCCCAAAGAGGGGATCGACGTCGCAGTAGTCCGAGACGTCGTAGCCGAAGTCCTTCATCGGAGAGCGATAGAAGGGAGAGACCCAAACGGCGTCGACGCCGAGCCACACCAGGTGGTCGAGCTTCGAGCGGATTCCAGCGAGATCCCCCACCCCGTCGCCGCTGGTGTCGCAGAAGCTGCGGGGATAGATCTGGTAGACGACCCCCGACTTCCACCACTCGCTCACGGGCCGGCCCGCCCTACCCCGCCCGGGAGGCGCGTCACTTGATCGCGATCGGATTCACCGGCGAGCCCACGGCCCCGGTGATGTTCAGAGGCTGGGCGGCCAGGAAGAACTCGTAACGGCCGTCGGCGGCGCAGTCCGCGGCCAGCTCCTCGAGCCACCAGATCTCGCCGATGTAGACGCCCAGGTCGCGCAGCAGGTTGCCGTGGAGGGGCACCACCATCTCCGGGGCGATCTCGCTGGGGACCCGCTCGAGGGCGAGGGTGTCCGCCGCGATCGCCGCGATCTTCTTCTCCTTCACCCAGGGGACGACGTCGCTCGTGATGCCGGTCTGGGGCTTCGCGAAGAAGCCGGCCTTCTGCTCCGGAGTGAAGTCGTACCAGGCCGGCACCAGACCCGTGCGCACCACCACGATGTCGCCCTCGCGCACCTCGGTCTTCTGGGCGGCCAGAGCGGCCTCCAGATCCGCCCGGGTGATGGGATAGCCCTCGGGCAGCGACCCTCCCTTGTGGCGCAGCACGTCGATCAGGACGCCGCGACCGACCAGGCTGTCCTTCACGTTCTCGATCCCGAGCTTCGTCGCGGCCCCCGCTCCCGAGCTGCGGATGGCCGACTCGGGCACCCCGTTGTAGAGCGTGTCCCCATACCACGCATGGGAGAGTGCATCCCACTGACTCGAGCCCTGGAGAGGCATGTAGATGTAGTCGTCGGCAAAGCGGATGGGGCTCTCGCCGAAGGGGGCCGCCTTCGGATCGGCCAGGTAGTCCGCGCCGGTCACGGTCATGGTGTGGTGGGGCGGCTGACGAGGCGGAAAGACCGGGCCCGTCTCGTCGAGAGGAATGGCGAGGCTGAAGGTCTTGCCGGACTGGATGAGGGCTGCGGCGGCGACCAACGTCTCGGGAGTGATGTAGTTGGCCGCGCCGCGCTCGTCGTCGGGGCCCCAGGCACCCCAACGGTTCACCGCTTCGTGGGGGTGGAGGGCGGGGCCGGAGTCGGCCGCGGCGGACAGCGCGAGCGATCCCAGCAGGATCGAGATCGCGAGAACGGGAGCTCTCATGGATTCTCCTTGATCGAGCGAGGCAGATTGGCGCACAGTTTCCCCGATCGGCGAACCCGACGCATCCAGCCCGACGCCGACGAGTCCCTCGGGCGGCAGCCCCGACCGATCCCCGATACGCTCATCCACGAAGCCAAGCGGAAGCCTCCTCATTGAGCGGCGAGCTCGTTCTCTGCCACGACTGCGACCTGCCGAATCGCCTGGGCGAGGTCCCTGAAGGGGGTGCCGCGCGCTGCCCGCGCTGCAACGGCCTGCTCTACCGCCGGGTTCCAGACAGCATCGACCGCACCATCGCCTTTGCGACCGGGGGGCTCCTGCTCTTCGTGGTCTCCAACGTGTTCCCCTTCCTGTCGATGGAGATGCAGGGGAACGTGACGGAGACGACGCTCGCGACGGGCGTCCAGGCCCTCTTCCGCGGGGAGCGGCCGCTGGTGGCGGGGCTCGTGCTCTTCACGACGATCCTGGCGCCGCTCCTCCACCTGACCATGACCCTCTACGTGCTGCTCCCCCTGAAGCAGGGACGCATCGCACCGGCATCGCGCAGGGTCTTCCGCCTGCTCCACAAGATCCAGAACTGGAGCATGATGGAGGTCTTCCTGATCGGGATCCTCGTCTCCCTCACGAAGCTGGTGGAGATGGCCGCGATCATCCCCGGCATCGCACTGTGGGCCTTCATGGCGCTGATCCCGATCGTTGCGGCGACGACGTCGTCCCTCGACGCTCACCTCGTGTGGTCGCGGATCGGGGGCCGGTCGTGACGGCGGGCACCGCACTGGCAGGCTGCCACGAGTGCCACCTGGCCCTCCGCCTGCCCCACCTGGCCGACGGGGGAGTGGCCCTCTGCCCGCGCTGCGGCGCGCCGGTCCACCGCCGCAAGGTAAACAGCATCGCGCGCACGTGGGCCCTGCTGATCGCGGCACTGGTCTTCTACGTCCCGGCCAACCTCTTTCCTGTCATGACGGTGATCTCGCTGGGCAAGGCGCAGTCGGACACGATCATGAGTGGCGTGATCTACCTGCTCCTTCACGGCATGTGGCCCCTCGCCATCGTCGTCTTCGCAGCGAGTGTGGTCGTGCCGCTGGCGAAGCTGGTGGCCCTGACCTACCTGCTCGTCTCGGTTCAGATCGGTTCGCGCTCCCGCCCGGCCGACCGGACCCGGATCTACCGGATCACCGAGGCCGTAGGGCGTTGGTCGATGGTCGACATCTACGTCGTCACCATTCTGGTTGCTCTCGTCAATCTTGGTAATCTCGCCACCATCGAAGCCGGGCTGGGTGCCGTCTTCTTCGGTGCAGTCGTGGTTCTCACGATGTTCGCTGCGGAGTCCTTCGATCCGCGGCTCATCTGGGATCGAGCGGAGCTGAACGATGTCTGAGTCCCCGGTCGCCGAGGCCGTCGTACGCGAGCGCCGGCGGATCTCCTTCGTATGGATCGTGCCCATCGTCGCAGCGCTGATCGGTGCCTTCCTCAGCTACCGGGCGATCTCCGAACGTGGGCCTCAGGTGACGATCACCTTCGAGAGCGCCTCGGGTCTCGAGGCCGGGAAGACGCTCATCAAGTTCAAGGACGTGGAGATCGGAAAGGTCGAGTCGATCCAACTGGCCGAGGATCTCAGTCAGGTCGTGGTGAAGGCCCGCCTGGTCAAGGACTCACAGCGATTCCTCAAGGAGGAGACGCGCTTCTGGGTCGAGCGGGCACGCGTCAGCGCCGGCCAGGTGAGCGGGCTGGGAACACTGCTCTCCGGGGCCTTCATCGGCATCGATCCGGTTACCGAGGGCAGGGACGCCCGCAAGTTCGTCGGGCTGGAGACCCCTCCCGTCTTCACGTCGGAGGATCCGGGCACCCTGTTCAGTCTCCGGACCGATTCGCTCGACTCCATCGACGTAGGCACGCCGGTCTACTTCCGCTGGATCGAGGTGGGCCAGGTCACCCATCAAGAGCTCGACGAGAGCGGCAACCACGTCAACGTGCAGATCTTCGTGCGGGAGCCCCACGACGCGCGGGTGCGCAGCAATACGCGTTTCTGGAACTCCAGCGGCTTCGACGCCACCCTGAGCCCCGAAGGCTTCCAGATCGATACGGTCTCCCTCACCTCGCTGTTGATCGGCGGCGTCTCCTTCGAGACCCCGCGTGGCACTTCGGCCGGCGATCCGGAGCCGGATCAGGTCTTCACCCTCTTCCCGAACAAGTCCGCAACCGAGAAGCCGGTGATCCGGATCCGGCGCCCCTTCCTCCTCTTCTTCGACCAGTCGGTGGCGGGCCTCGTCCGAGGCGCACCCGTCGAGTTCCGAGGCGTCCAGATCGGCGAGGTCGTGGACCTCCGACTCGCCATCGACCCGGAGACGGGGCTTCCCCGCATTCCGGTGCGGATCGCCCTGGAGCCGGAGCGGTTGAACCTGGGCATCTCCACCCCCGAGGAGTTCCGCGCAGGTTGGGACCTGATGGTCTCCCGAGGGCTGCGCGCCCAGCTCAAGACCAACAACGTGCTGACGGGCCAGCTGGCGGTGAGCTTCGAGTTCTTCCCCGACGCCGAGCCGGCGAAGATCGATTGGGGCGCGCCGACCCCCGAGGTGCCCACGATCTCGGGTGGGATCGACCGCCTGATGGCCGGACTCTCCGCCTTCACCGAGAAGCTCAACACGATTCCCCTCGAGCAGATCGGAAAGGACCTCGAGGAGACCGTCTCCAGCCTCAACGCCGTCCTCGCAGGCGTGGAGACCGCGACACCGGCCCTCGTGGGCACGCTCGAGAACGCGGAGCAGACCCTGGGGTCGGCGAATGCCCTGATCGCCAGCGAGTCCCCGTTCAACCGCGACCTCCAGCGCACCCTGCGCGAGCTGGCCGACGCGGCGCGCTCTCTGCGCCTGCTGGCCGAGGAGCTCGAGCAGCAACCCGAGTCCCTGCTTCGAGGGAAGGAGACCGATCGATGACCGGCTGGAAGCGCTTCGGTGGGATCGCCGCAGCTCTCGTGACGGGCGCTCTGGCCCTCGGATGCCTCGGCCGGAGTCCGGCGGTCCATCACTACACGATGAGCTCCGTCGGCGGCAGCGACGTCGCACCCTCGGATCTCTCCATCGGACTCGGACCGGTGACGTTCCCGAGGTATCTCGAGCGGCCCAACCTGGTGACCCGACGCGGTGGCTCCGAGATCCATATCGACGAGCTCAACCGCTGGGCAGGTGGCTTCGAGCCGAACGTCGTCGGCGCCCTGGCGGACGACCTGGGGGCGCGCCTCGGCACCGACCGCGTCTTCCTCGATCCGGCCGCATCGCCCTTCCCCGTGGCCTTCCAGATCGCCGTGGACATCCACCAGTTCGAGGCCGTCGACCGCGACGCGCTGGTGCTGCGCGCGCGCTGGGTGATTCGCGAGCGCTCCGGCGAGGAACGCGCCTGGACCCGCGAGACGACGATCCGCGAGGAGCTGGTGGGCGGCGACGTAGAAGACCTGATCGCGGCGCACGAGCAGGCGCTCGGCCGCCTCGCCGAGCTGATCGCCTCCCAGATCACGATCTCCCACTGAGCGACGGCCCGACTCGGGCCCCGGCGCTACTCGGGACAATCCCCCGCTGCGGCACAGGCCCGCTCCAGCTCTGCGAGCAGCCGTCCCAACGCCTCGTCACCGGGCTGAAGCGTGTCGAGGACCCGGCCGTAGCGCAGAGCGGGGCCGAATCTCCCGGCATCGCGATGGGTCGTGACCAGGGCCACCAGCAGCTGGGCATCGTGGGGATGGCGGCGCAGGGCACCGCTCCAGACCGCGAGAGCCTCGTCGGTCCGCCCGACCGAGGTGAGGGCTACGCCGTAGACGTAGGCGAAACGCGACTGCTCCGGCGCCAGGCGGGCCGAGGTCCCGAGAGCAGTGAGCGCCTCGTCCGGCCGTCGCAAACGCACGAGCAGCAGACCGAGGGCCTGCTGGGCCATCGCGCTCTCCGGGGCCAGCTCGACGGCGCGCCGCAGCAGCGGCTCGGCCTCGTCGTCGCGGCCCTGGACGCGGTGGAGATCCGCCAGGTTCACATAGGCCGGAACGAAGTAGTCGCCGACGGCCAGGGCGCGGCGGTAGGCCGCCTCGGCCTGCTCGGCCTCACCGCGGGCGAGGTGCAGGAGTCCGAGATTCACATGGGCCTGGGGCTGATCGGCGTCGAGGCGCTGTACGGCGCGATACTCGTCGAGGGCGCGCTCGAGGGCGCGGCGGTCCTCCGGCGACCACTGCGAGATGGGGACCTCGGCCAGCGCGCGCGCCGCCTCGATGCGCACCGCGCGCGACGGGTCCTTCAGCAGCGGACGCAGGGCACTGATCCGCTCTGAAGGCGGCAGGCTCTCGGCGGCGCGAGCAGTCGCCATACGGAGCAGTCCTTCCGGGTCGCGTGCTGACACCTCGACGGCAGCCGGCACCGTCGGTCCACCGAGAGCGGCAAGCTCCATCAACGCGGTCGCCCGAGCGATGGCCGGGGCCTCCTCGTCGGCGACGAGGGCACGGAGCAGGCGGTCGGCCCCGGAGACGCCGTCGCGCCCCGCGGCGAGGGCCTCGCCGAAGTGGCGCGGCGGCGGCGCCCCGTCGCCGCGCCAGGTGCGCACCGCCTCGGCGGCCCACCGGGAGCCGCGATCGGCGTGGCAGGTGTCGCAGGCGTCGGGCGTACCGAGCCGCTCGGAGAGGTCCGGACGCGGAATCCGGAAGCTGTGATCACGCCGATCGTCGATCTCCATGTAGGTCCGAGAGGGCATGTGGCAGGAGACGCAGCGAGCCGCAGGCGTTTCCGGAGCGTGGTGATGGTGGGCCTCCGTGGCGAAGCGCGCCGGATCGTGGCACTGGGCACAGACCGACTCGGTCGTCCCGCGCAGCGCGAGGGAGTGGGGCTCGTGACAATCTCCACAGCTCACGCCCTGGGCGAACATGCGACTCTGGAGGAAGGAGCCGTAGACGTAGACCTCGTCGTGGATCTGGCCGTCGGCGAAGTAGAGCCCTTCGTCGAGGAGCGCCGGCCGGTGGGCATCGAGGAATCCGCCGTCGAAGCCGTCCTCCGAGAGGAGGCTTCGGCGGGCGTGGCAGGGTGCGCAGGTCTCGATCTCGGTGTGGGAGACCCGCGGCGGGTCTCGGCGGGCGATGCCGCGGGAGTCGTCCATCACCCAACGCGCCGTCGAGGGCGAGAGATCGCGCACCAGGCCGCTCGGCCGGCCGGCGTCGGCGCCCGCTTCCACCCAGGCCAGGTGATCCGCGCCGGGACCGTGGCACGCCTCGCAGGCGACGTCGATGTCGGACCAGGTCGTGTCGTAGCGATCGCTCTCGAGGTCGTAGCCCTTGCGCAGATTCGTGGAGTGGCAGTGCGCACACATCGTGTTCCAGCGGTTCCCCGCACCGCTCCAATGCAGCACGTCACCGGGGGGAATGTCTTCGTCGGGGTGGAGCGAGAACCAGCGCTGTCCGCCCTCCCCGGACGGCCTGGCATCCCAGGCGACGGTGAGGGCCTGGAGCCGTCCGCCGGGTAGGCGCACCAGGTACTGCTGGAGGGGCTCGACGCCGAAGGCGTACTCGATCTCGTACTCGGCGAGGGCTCCGTCCGGGCCCCGGGTCTCCACGAAGTGCCCGTCGCCGCGACGGAAGAAGCGCGTGGTCTCGCCCCGATGCTCGAAGGTCACGTCGTCGAAGTCGCCGAGGACGACCCCCGCGATCGCCTCCTGCATGGCCCGATCGTGGTGGGAGCCGGACCAGGCCTCGGTCTCGCGGGGGTGGCACTCGGCACAGGCGGCCGCTCCGACGAAGCCGGAGGAGGCCCCTGCCTCCAAGCCCGCGTCGGGGGCGTCGCCACAGGCCACGAGCACCACCCACAGCAGGGGGGAGAGAACCGCCCTCCCCTTCGAAGCTCCCTTCGGCACCGCCCCACGATACCGTCGCCTGCCGAATCGCCCAGAACCGGACGCGGCCCCGAAACTTCTCCCAACCTCTCCTACCAGCCGCTACCCTGCGCCGATCCCCGGAGCCGAGGCGAGAACGAATATGAAGCTGGTGGAATGGCTGGCCAAATCGGTCACCGACGACCCGCGGGCCCTGCGCTGGTTCGCCGAGGAAGGATCCGACGAGCGCATCGCCCGGGCGTTCAAGGAGCTCCTGGCGGGCTACGAGATCGAGCCCGGGACGATCCTCAAGACCACGCGCCGGCTCGAGCCCGGCGAGCGGCCCGGCCGGGTCGAGGTCAAGGACATCGATTTCCACTCGATCTGCGCCCATCACTTCCTGCCCTTCTTCGGCCACGTGGATCTCTGCTACGAGCCCGGAGACCGGATCCTCGGCCTCGGCAAGCTGCCGCGCCTGGTCGACGCCTACGCGCGGCGCTTCCAGATCCAGGAGGACCTGGTGCGCGAGGTCGCCCAGGAGATGATGAGCTCGGGCCACGCCCGCGGTGTCCGCGTGCGCTCGCGCGCCCAGCACCTCTGCATGTGCAGCCGGGGCCCGGCGAGCCAGAGCGCCGTGACGCATACCGAGTTCGCGCTTGGCTCCCTCGCCGAGGACTGATCGACGCCGGGGAGGCGCCGGCGCGCACCCGCGGCGCGCACCCGCGCTCGTCGCGGCGGCAGCTCTCCTGATCGCCGCCGACGCCTACGCCGGCGAGGCTCCCCGTCTCGCGTTCTCACGCCACGACGAGCCCGTGACGACGCGAGACCTCGATGCGTTGAAGGGCGTCGCCCCGGTCGAAGAGGTCCGGGTACACGAGCCCTACGAGCTCCGAACTGCCCGATTCGCGGCGCTTCCCTTCGATCAGGTCCTGGACGCGATCTACACACCGTCGTGGCGCGACGAAGAGGAGCTCCTGTTCACCTGCAGCGACGGCTATCAGCCGACGGTGCCCGTGGCCCGATTCCTGGGGCACCGGGCCTGGCTCGCCTTCGATCGGGTCGACCGGGCCGGATTCGCAATCGAGAAACGCGAGTCGGGCGAGCTCCGCGAGGTCGCGCTCGGGCCCTTCTATCTGATCTGGGACAACCTCGAAGACGCCACGATCCGTCAGGAGTCGGACTACGGCTGGCCCTACCAGCTCGTGGGAGTGGATCTGATTCGCAGCCGCGATCGCTTCCCGAAGATGACGCCACCAGCGGACGCACCCGCCGAGGTCCTCGCCGGCTTCGGCGCGTTTCGCGTGCACTGCAGCAAGTGCCATCGGGTCCACGGCGAAGGGGGCCAGATCGGGCCGGAGCTCGCCTCGGCGGCGAGCCCGCTCGCCCACCGGGATCCGGACTGGCTGCGCACCTGGATCGTGGACCCGAAGCGCATCCTGCCCGAGGCGCGCATGCCCGCCCTCAACCCGTCCCTGCCGGACCGGGAGCGGGTCGTGAAGGAGATCCTCGCCTATCTCCACGCGATGCGACCGGAGCCCGAGCCGGTGGAGGGCCGCTGAGATGGGCCCCTTCGAGGCATTCTACGAGAGCCCCCTCCAACACCCCATCCTGCTCTGGGGCGCCGCACTCCTCGCGGGAGCGTGGGCGCTCACCCGGCCCGGGCTCGCGCCGAGCCTGCGCCGCTACTGCGGCTTTCTCCTCGTCCTCTCCCTCCTGGACGCCTGGCTCACGGCCCGCCACGTCTACGGCCTGGGAGAGCTCGGCGGCGCGGCGACCCGCTTGGTGCCCCTCTTCTTCGTTCTCGCCGGGGATGCGCGCTTCCTCGTGTTGCTCGGAATCGCGAGGCGAGGTGGAGGGATCGAGATCGACGGCCGGCGGCTGCTCATCGCCGCGGCGCTCACCCTCGTCGTTCCCCTCTTCTCCCAGACCGTGATGGCGCTCCTCCCCAGCACTCCTGGCGGGGCGCGGGTGCTCTTCCTGGTCTACGAGCTGGCCTTCGCTGCCCTCACCGTGGCGCTGATGCGCTGGCATCCGGGCCTGCGCGAGGCGCCCTGGCTCGCACCGGTGAGCCGCTTCGTCGTGCTCTACTACCTCCTGTGGGCCAGCGCCGATGCGATCCTCCTGGCCACCGGCTTCGACCTCGGCTTCGCCCTGCGGGTCGTGCCGAACGCGCTCTACTATGGGGGCCTCATCGCCGTGATCGCCTGGGCCGGAGAGCGGGCGAACGAAGCCGATGGAGAGGAGCCGCGTTGAAGAAGCTCGAAGGTCGGGTCGCGATCGTGACCGGCTCGGGCCGGGGCATCGGCCGGGCCATCGCGACGAAGCTGGCGGATGAGGGCGCGCGGGTCGTCGTCAACGACCTCGAAGACGCTCCCGCCCGGGAAACTCTCGCGCTGCTCGAAGGATCGGGCGCCGAGGCCCATGCCGTCGTCGGGGACGTCGCCGCCGAGGACTTCGGCGATCGGATCGTCGGGGAGACGGTCGAGCGCTTCGGCGGGCTCGACATCCTGGTCAACAACGCCGGCTACATCTGGAACACCACGATCCAGAATCACACGGACGAGCAGTGGTACGCGATGCTCGACGTCCACGCGACGGCACCGTTTCGCATCCTGCGCGCGGCGGCGCCCGTCTTTCGCGCGGCGGCGAAACGCGAGGCCGCGAGTGGTGCGGTCCGCTGTCGGAAGGTCGTCAACATCTCCTCCATCTCCGGGGTCTTCGGAGCCGCCACCCAGCTCGCCTACTCGGCGGCGAAGTCCGCACAGCTGGGGATGACGAAGACCCTGGCAAAGGAGTGGGGGCGCTACAACGTGACGGTCAACTGCGTCGCCTTTGGCGACATCGATACGCGCCTGACCCGGCCCCTCGAAGGCGCGCCCGAGACGATCGACGTCCGGGGCCGGGACCTCAAGGTCGGCGTGGACCGCGGGACCCAGGAGCTGATGACGAGCCTCACGCCCCTCGGACGCCGTGGGAGCCCCGAAGAAGCCGCCGGCGCGGTCTACCTCTTCTGCCTGCCGGAGTCGGACTTCGTCACGGGACAGGTCCTCGTGTGCAGCGGCGGCTTCATCCAGTAGGCCCCGGATCGCGCCGGCCGCGGCTCGTCGAATGGGAATCCCGGGTTACCCTTGGCGGCCCATGAGATCCCTCCCCCTCGCACTCGCCGCCGCCCTCTTCGTCGCCCTCGCAGCGACACCGGCCGCCACGGCCGAGCCCGATGCCGAGGCCCTCGTCGTCGCCGTTCGCGAGGCCCCGCCCTTCGCCAGCCGAGACGCGGCGGGTCAATGGCGGGGGCTCAGCGTCGAGCTGTGGAGGGACGTGGCCCAACGCCTCGGCGTCGACTTCGAGTGGCGCGAGCTCGACCTCCAGGAGACTCTCGACGCACTCGAGGCGGGCGACGTAGACGTAGCGGTGGCTGCCCTGACCATCACATCCGAGCGCGAACAGGTCTTCGACTTCTCGCACCCCTATCTCGTCACCGGCCTCGCGATCGCCTACCTCGGCGGGGGCGAGCCGTCCTGGCTCGACGCAGTCCG
>CALDCK010000211.1 GCA_937937315.1 uncultured bacterium | reverse complement strand
GAGCGCTTCGCGGCGGCCGACCCGCGCTTCCGCCTGGTCGCGACACCGCATGGTGGCCTCTGCGAGGCCTCGAACCGCGGCCTCGACCACTGCCGGGGAGCGCTCGTCACGCGCATGGATGCGGACGACTGGATGCACCGGGAGCGCCTGGCCCGCCAGCTCGCGGCCTTCGCAGCGGATCCGACCCTCGACGCCCTCGGCACCCGCGTCCGCTACTTCCCGCGGGCGCGGATGGGAGACGGGCTGCGCGCCTACGAGGCGTGGCTCAACGGGCTCGACGACCCGCGGCAGGTGCGGGCCGACGCCTTCGTCGAGTGCCCCGTCGCCCACCCCACACTCATGCTCCGGCGCGAGCGCTTCCAGTCCCTCGGCTATCGCGATCGGGGTTGGCCCGAGGACTACGATCTGGTGTTGCGCCTGCTGGCCGAGGGTGGGCGCATCGGGGTCGTAGCGCGACGTCTTCACGGGTGGCGGATCCACGACGCCCGGCTCTCCCACACGAGCGCGATCTACGCCGTCGAGCGCTTCACCGCCTGCAAGGCCCACTACCTCGCCGCCGGCCTCCTGAAGGGTCACGCGACCTACCTGCTCTGGGGCTACGGGCGGACGGGCCGGAAGCTCTCCCAGGCACTGCGCGCCCACGACAAGCATCCCGCGGAGATCGTCGAGCTGCATCCCGGTCGGCTGGGCCAGACCATCCACGGCGCGCCGGTCGTGTCGCCGGCCGTCCTCGGACCGCCCCGCGGCGTGCCCCTGCTCGTCTCGGTCGCAGGCGCAGACGCCCGGAGGCTGATCCGCACCGAGCTCACCCGCATGGGCTGGCGGGAGTGCGTGGACTTCGTCTGCGCCGCGTGAGGACGCGACGCGACCGGCTCAGCCTCGGACCGCGCGTACGCGCAGCGCGTCCGGGCTGCGGAGCACCGTCCGCCGGGGCACGGCCGCCTCCCGGTCGAGGAGCTCGAGAGCGGGCAGACGCTCGAGCAGGACCTCGAGGGCCACGGTCAGATTCTTCCGCGCGAGGTGCATGCCCGGGCAGGACTTGACGCCGCGCCCGAAGGTGAGCACGTCCGTCGGCCTGCGATCGATGTCGAAGCGATCGGGCTCGTCGTAGACCTCCGGGTCCCGGTTGGCTCCGGCGATGCCGAAGAGCACCCACGAGTCCGGCGGAATCTCGACGCCCCGGAAGACCACCGGTTCGCCCCTCGACATCCGTGGCAGGACGGCGACGGGCGTCTCCCAGCGCAGGGCCTCGTTCACCGCGCCGGGGATGCGTGCGGGCTCGCGGCCCAGCGCCTCCCAGGAGCCCTCGTGGGTGAGGAGGGCCGACAGGAGATTGCCCAGGGAGCCGTGGGTCGTCTCGCCACCGGTCGGGAGGAGCAGGCGGACGTGGCTGTAGATCTCCTCATCGTCGAGGCCACGGCCGTCGACCTCGGCCTGCACCAGCTCGGAGATCACATCGTTGCGGGGCTCGCGCCGCCTGGCCTCGACCACCGGCGCGAGAAAGCTGGTCAGCTCCGCTCCCGCCTTCGCCGCCCGGGCCGGATCGTCCCGGAAGCGCAGCAGGGCCAGCGCCCAGTGATGGAACTCCTCCTCGCGATCGCGGGGCAGACCCAGCAGCCGGGTGATCACCAGGTAGGGGAAGCGCGCGACGAAATCGGCCACGAGATCCAGCTCGGCCCGCTCCTCCAGCCCATCGGCCAGCTCGTGGGCCAGGTCCGCGAGCCCCTCGCGAGCGAAGCTCTCCACGGCGCGAGACCGGAAAGCCGGCGTGGCGAGCTTTCGGTAGACCCGATGGTCCGGATCCTCCATCGAGATGAAGCTCCGTCCGATCGCTCCCTCGAACCCCACCTGATACATGCGATGCGGCGGGAAGCGCTCCCCGTCCTTGAAGGCATCCAGCAGGGGCGCGTATCCCGTGATCACGAAGGCCGGAAGCCCGAGGAAGCGGGTCGCCTCGACCGGGCCCTGCTCGCGATGGGCGCGCAGCACGTCGTGGAGCTCGCGGCCGGGCATCTCGTCGAAGCCGAAGTCGACGGATTCGAGGCGGGAGGTCACGCGGTTCCGCCCGACGTCACGGCGCTGCACTCGACACCCGAGAAGCATACCATCGGCGATACCCGGGATCCGATCCCGCAGGGCCAGGAGCGCGAGATGACCACGATCCGAGGCGGGTGTCAGTGCGGCGGCGTGCGCTACGAGGTGACCGGCGATCCCATCGCGGCCGCCATGTGTTTCTGCACCGACTGCCAGGCCCAGTCGGGCAGCGCCTTCGGCATGAGCCTGATCGTTCCGAAGGAGAGCTTTCGGCTCGTGAAGGGCGCGACGAAGAGCTTCACCCGACCCACCGAGAGCGGCAGCACGGTCGAATGTGCCTTCTGTCCGGACTGCGGCACGCGGCTCTTCCACCTTCCGGCGGCAAAGGCCGAGCGGGTCAACGTCAAGCCGGGCACCCTCGACGACGCCTCTCACATCCGGCCGATGGTGGCCGTGTGGACCCGCCGCAAGCCCGACTGGGTGACGATCCCCGAGGGCCTGCCCCAGTTCGAACGCAATCCGGGCTCGGCCTAGGCGTCCACCGGATCGCTGAGGGCCACGACGCCGATCATCGGTTGGACGAGGCCACCGAGGGCTCCCGAGTACGCGACCTTGATCCCGAGGAAGGTCGCCAGGGGCATCGCGTCCGGACCCAGGGTGAGGAGAGCCGCCGCGACGGCGCCGCCGACCCCGGCGAGCCCGGCGAGGCCGAAGAACGCGGCGCGCGCCGGAAGGCGGCGACGGAAGGGCCGCAGCCAGCCCGGCAACGCAGCGGTGATCGGCGCCACCTTCCCCGCGCGCACGTGGCGGCGAACGATCGGCGTCACGATCAGGCAGGTGATGGCGGGAAGGAAGAGACTGGTCCCGATCAGGTCCGGGCCGCCGCTCGACTCGACGCCCCAGATGGGAACCGGATCCACACCGCGGAACGTGAGCCAGCCGATGAGTCCGTTGATCCCGACGTTGATTGCGATCGCGAGCAGACAGTGACCGACGATGATGTAGCCGCGCTGCTCGGCGGTGAGGCGCATCGCACTCATCCGAGGGTGCCCTCGGGGCACTCGCGCCGGGGGAGGCCGAGCCCGCTGCGATGGAAGCGGATCGAGCGCTCGAGATCGCCAACGCCCGGCGTGACGAGCGAGATTCGGGGCTCCACGTTCCTCCCTTCCCACCGGTCGGGACGCCGCTCGGAAGGGGCCACCATAACACCTGGGAATCGCGGGGAGTCGCGGATCCCCCGGACGAAACCGGACAGAGGTTGACGCCTTCGCCCGGACCCCCCGATTTTTCCCTCCGATCCCGGCCGGGCCGCGTGGTAGCGTTGTCACACCCCAGCGGAGACGAGTGATGCGCGGACGTGTTCTCGTGGTCGACGACCAGCTCCGGGCCCGTCGAGTGCTCGTGAACGAGCTCGAAGACGCGGGCTTCGAGGTCTCCGAGGCCCGAGACGGCGTGGAGGCCTGGAAGGAGTTCCGGCGACGTGATCCCGACGTCGTGATCACCGACATGGTGATGCCGCGCAGCGACGGCCTGGAGCTCCTGGGCCGGATCCGCGCCTGCTCCGAGGTGCCCGTGATCCTGTTCACGGCCTTCGGCACTGCCCAGACGGCGACGAGCGCGCTCAAGGGGGGCGCCGAGGACTTCGTCTGCTCGCCGGACGTGGAGATCGACGAGCTCGTGGCGCTGGTCGCCGATGCCGCGGGAGATTCCCGACCCGTCACCCAACATCCGGGCTTCAGCCGGCGCCTGGTGGGCAGCAGCCGCACCCTGGAGCGGCTGCGGGAGCGCCTGGCGTGCCTGGCGCCTCTGCGGACGCCGGTGCTCCTTGCCGGGGAATCCGGCACGGGCAGGAGCACCGCGGCCACCGCCCTCCACGAGGTGGGATCGAGTGCCGGCGGCGTCATCGCAGAGCTGTCGCCCAGCTCCCCCTTCCTCGACCCGCGCTCTCCCGAGCCCTCGGTGGTCTTCCTCGACGGCATCGAGCGCTTCGGAGACGAGGCCCGACGACACTGGGCGGAGCAGATTGCCGCCGCCGAGCGGGACGGCTTCCGCACGGGACCGCGAATCCTCGCCTCGGCCACCGGCGCGATTGCAGACCTGGGCCACGACGAGGCCTTCGCCTCCGGCGTCGGGCGGATACTCCTTCGCTTCGCGATCGAGCTGCCGCCGCTGCGCGAGATCTCCGACGACATCCCCGCGATCGCAGAGGACCTGATGCAACGGATCGGGGCGGCGGTCGGCCGATCGATCCGGCTCTCTCCCGCGGCGGTGCGCTATCTGCGCGAGCAACGCTGGCCCGGCAACGGGCGGCAGCTCGAGCGCGTGCTCGAGCGCGCGATCAGCTTCTCACGGGGCCGGCAGGTGAGACGCGACGTCGTCGCCGAGGTCCTCACCGACCTCGAGGAGACCCTCGACGGCATCCGCGCACGCGAGCGCGTGCGGGAGCGCAACGAGCTCCTGCGCCTCCTTCAGGACACTGGCGGAAACGTCACCCGCTGCGCCGAGGAGCTCGGCCGCAGCCGCGCCGCCGTCTACCGGCTCATCGAGAAGCACGGAATTCCGCTCCGGCGCACGCCCCGGTAGGAGAGAGGACACACCGCGCCGGGCAGCCAGTCGCTAGCCTCGTCGAAGACGAGACTCGTCACAGGGGGAGCATTGAGACTCGCAGGCGCCTCCCGGGTGCGAATCATCCTTTGGCTGCTCTGCGCGGCCTTTGCGAACGTTGCCGGTGCGGAGGACGCGAAGCGCGACGCGGCTCCCCTCGCCTCGGCGGAGGTGCTCGATCGGGCCTTCGCGGCGCGTTACGAGCTGGACCTGACCTCCGTGATCGAGCTCGTAGTCCACAATGGGGAGGGTCAGCAGCGCACGCGACGCCTTCGGGCCACGACCAAGCGGATCGACGGACGCGTCCACTCGATCGGACGCCTGGTCGAGCCGGAGTATCTGCGGGGCATGACGATCCTGACCATCGAGGCCGAGGGTCGCAATCACGATGCCTTCCTCTATCTACCCTCCCTGGATCGGGTGCGACGGATCACCACCGCCCACCGCGGGGACTCGGTCTTCGGCACGGACGTCACCTATGAGGACCTGGAACGGCAGCGGGTCGAGACCTTCGAGGTCGCCCCCCTGCGCTCGGCCGAGGGCAACGACTGGAGCGGCGAGCCGAGCTACCTGATCGAGGCGACGCCGCGGCGCGCCTACAACTACGGCGGGGTGCACTTCGTGGTCGCGCGCTCGGACTTCGCGATCCTCGCGACGCGCTACTTCAAGCGCGGAGCTACGCGCCCGTCCCGGATCGTCACCGCGGACCGCTCCGACATGCTGATCCGCGACGGCATCATCCTCCCCACCCGACTCTCGGTCGAGAACCTCGACCGCGGCACGCGCACCGAGGTGCAGCTCACCGAGCTCGCGATCAACCCCCCGATCGACGACCACCTGTTCTCGGTCCAGGCCCTGGAGAGCCAGCGGCCGCTGCCCGTGCGCAGCGACTGAGGGATCAGAACTCGGCGGCGCCCGGGACCCTCGGGAAGGGGATCACGTCCCGGATGTTGGCCATCCCCGTCATGAACTGGACCAGGCGCTCGAAGCCGAGCCCGAAGCCCGCGTGGGGCGTGCTTCCGTAGCGACGCAGGTCCAGGTACCACCAGTAGGGATCGGTATCGAGCTCGGCCTCCGCCATCCTGCGCTCGAGCACGTCGAGCCGGTGCTCGCGCTGGCTCCCGCCGATCAGCTCGCCCACCTTCGGCACCAGCACGTCCATCGCGCGCACCGTCTTCCCATCGTCGTTCGCGTACATGTAGAAGGCCTTGATCGAGGCCGGATAGTCGGTGACGACGACGGGCCGCTCGTAGTGCTCCTCGGCGAGGAAGCGCTCGTGCTCGCTCTGGAAGTCGAGACCCCACTCCACCGGGAACTCGAAGGAGCGACCGCTTCGTTCGAGGATCTCGACCGCCTCGGTGTAGGCGACCCGCTCGAAGGGCGTGTCGACGATGTGTTGGAGGGTCTCGATCGCGGTCTTGTCGATCCGCTGGGCGAAGAAGGCCATGTCGTCGGGACAGCGCTCGAGCACCGCCGCGAACACGTGCTTCAGGAAGGCCTCGGCCACGTCCATGTCGCCTTCGAGGTCGCAGAAGGCCATCTCGGGCTCGACCATCCAGAACTCCGCCAGATGTCGGCTCGTATTCGAGTTCTCGGCCCGGAAGGTGGGGCCGAAGGTGTAGACGTCGGTGAAGGCGCTGGCCGCGATCTCCGCCTCGAGCTGGCCCGACACCGTGAGGAAGGCCTCGCGGCCGAAGAAGTCGCGGGTGCTGTCCACGCTTCCGTCCTCCGTGCGCGGCGGCTCGGAGGGGTCCAACGTCGTCACGCGGAAGAGCTCGCCCGCTCCTTCCGCGTCGCTCGCCGTGATGATCGGCGAGTGCAGGAGCAGAAAGCCGCGCTCCTGGAAGAACTCATGGATCGCATGGGCCGCGGCGCTGCGCACCCGGAGCACCGCGCCGATCGTGTTCGTGCGGGGGCGCAGGTGGGCGATCGTGCGCAGGAACTCGAAGGAGTGGCGCTTCTTCTGGAGCGGGTAGTCGTCCTCGACCTCGCCGACGATCTCGATCGCGTCGGCCTGCACCTCGAAGCTCTGCCCCTTGCCCTGACTCCGGACCAGCTCGCCGCCCGCGACGATCGCACAGCCGGTCTTCACGCCACGGACCGCCTCGAAGTTGGCGAGCTCCGGCGCCGCCACCACCTGGAGCCCCGCGAAGCAGGATCCGTCGGACACCTCGAGGAAGCTCACGCCCTTCGAGTGTCGCGCCGTGCGCACCCATCCCCGAACCTCGACCCGGCCGCCCTCGCGCTCCCGCGACAAGAGCCCCCGGACCGTCTCCCCTGATCTCACCCCCGCCGGCATCACCCCTCCCAGCCCCTCGCGCCAGAGCCTATCTCAGATCGGACAGGCGATTCGCCCCAGGCGTTCGCTGAGCAGCTGATTCTCGCGATAGTCGATGGGAATCACGACGAGGCTCGGGCCGTCCTCTTCGAAGGCGCTCTCGAGCGTGGCGCGAAGATCCCGGCTTCGCTCCACCCGGTGCCCGTGCCAGCCGAACGCCCCGGCAAGCATCAGCCAGTCGGGATTGCCGAAGGAGAGATCCGTGTGGCGCCCGAAGGTCCCCTGCTGCTTCCAGGCGATGAGGCCATAGGCGTGGTCCTCCCACACCATGGCGACGATGCGCGATCCGATGCGTTTCGCGGTCTCCATCTCCTGGCAGTTCATCAGGAAGCCCGCGTCGCCGCAGATCGCCAGGATGCGCCGATCCGGATGCACCCGGCTCGCCGCGATGGCCCCGGGCAGAGCGAATCCCATCGAGCAGAAGCCGTTCGGAATCAGGCACGTGTTCGGCTCGTGGCACTGGTAGTAACGCGCGATCCACATCTTGTGGGCGCCCACGTCCGAGAGCAGGACGTCCTTCGGGCCCATCACGCGACGCGCGTCCCAGAGGGCCTTCTGCGGTCGGATCGTCCCTTCGGTGTCGTCGTCCTTGTGGGCCGAGAACTCCTCGATCATCTCCCGACGCACTGCCGCGTGCTGAGCTGCCTCGAAACGTACGCCGGGTTGGGCCTCCAGACGCTCGTTCAACATCCAGAGCGTGTGCGCGAGGTCGCCCACGACCTCCACTTCCACCCGGTAGTGGGCATCGATCTCGGCCGGAAGGAAGTCGAGGTGGACGATGCGCTTGTCGCCCTTCGGGTTCCACAGGTGGGGGTGGTACTCCACCATGTCGTAGCCGACGGTCACGACCACGTCGGCCGCGTCCACGGCACACGCCACGAGGTCCTTCGACTGGAGTCCGATGGTGAAGAGCGAGCGGGGATCGTCCATGTCGACGCACCCCTTCGCCATGAACGTACTGACGACCCCGATGCCGCTGCGCTCGGCGAACTTCCGCAGCTGCGCACTCGCCCGCTTCCGTATCGTGCCATTTCCCGCCAGAACGATCGGACGCGTCGCGGAGCGAATCACCTCGAAGGCACGGTCTACGATCGTGTCGTCGGGAACCGGACGGCGCATCCGCTCGGGAGAGATCGGCTGTACCGCGGCCTCTCGACCGGCAATGTCCTCGGGCAGCTCGATGTGACATGCGCCGGGCTTCTCCGCCGTAGCGAGCTTGAAGGCCTTGCGCACGATCTCCGGGATGTTGTCCGGGTGGATCACGCTCTGCGACCAGCGCGTCACCGGGCGCATCATGGAGACCACATCCATCGCCTGGTGGCTCTCCTTGTGGAGTCGCTCGCTGTCGGCCTGCCCGGTAATGACCACGAGCGGCGCCCGGTCCATGTCGGCATCGGCGACGCCGGTGATCAAGTTCGTCGCGCCGGGACCCAGCGTCCCCAGACAGACGCCGGGCTCACCGGTCAGCCTCCCGTGGACTTCCGCCATGAAGGCGGCCCCCTGCTCGTGACGCGTGAGGACGAACTCGATGGACGAGTCCTCGAGGGACATCATCAGATCGGCGTTCTCCTCACCCGGAACGCCAAAGATCTGCGACACCCCCTCGGCCTCGAGGCAGCGGACGAAGAGATCGGAAGCCTTCACGGTCCCCCCTCGCCCGGGCCGGGCGTGAAACTCTGATCGCGACGCTACTCCTGGGATGGAGCGAGGGTCAAGTCGAGCTGCGCCGGCCCTGTGGACTCGGACGCGGCCGTCGGAGTGATGCAGCGATCGGCGGCCAGGAACCAGAGATCGAAGCGGGGCGTGTGTTCGAGGCCCAGCCCGTCCTGGAGTGCCCTCTGGTACACCGCACCCTGGGCAGCGTACTCCCCGGCACGCGCCTCGAGGGCCGCATCACCCTCCAGAACGTCGGTCTTGTAGTCCACGATGACGAGCTCGTCGGAGTCCGGATCGCGGTAGACGAGGTCGA
>CALDCK010000210.1 GCA_937937315.1 uncultured bacterium | reverse complement strand
CGCGATCCCCGGCGACGCGCCGCGCGCCGCCGCGATCGCGAAGGCCCACATCACCGATCGCGCTGCCGAGATCGCCCGCGCTGCGGTGGAGCTCCATGGGGGCCCCGGCTTCACCTGGGAGTGCGACGTGCAGATGTGGTTCAAGCGCATCCTCTTCGATCGCGCCTTCCTCGGAACGCCCGGTCAGCACCGCGCGCGCCGTGCGACGAATCTGGGAGGCTTCTAGGCATGGATCTCTCCTTCGGTGACGAGTACGAGTCCTTCCGTGCGGAGCTCCGTCGCTTCCTCGAGGGCTGGCCCCTCACGGGGGAGGAGGCGAAGCGCTCGCCGGCGGAGCAGGAGCAGATCTTTCGCAAGCGCGGGATCGAGCACGGCTACGTCTACCGCGACATCCCCAGCGAGTACGGCGGCTCCGGTCGGCCCCACGACCCCATCGCCGACCAGATCATCCTCGAGGAGTACGCGCGGACGGGCGCGCCGGGAAACAAGCTGGATCAGGGCCCGGGGATGCTCGCGCCCACTCTCCTGGAGTTCGGCGGCGAGGCGCTGAAGAAGCGCTTCATCCCGTCGACGCTCTCCGGAGAGATCCAGTGGTGCCAGGGCTACAGCGAGCCCGGCTCCGGCAGCGACCTCGCTTCCATCCAGACGAGCGCCGTTCTCGATGGGGATCACTGGGTGATCAACGGGCAGAAGATCTGGACCAGCAACGCCGTCCACGCCGACTTCATGTTCGGCCTCTTCCGCACCGAGCCCGATGCGTCGAAGCACGCGGGCATCTCCTACCTGATCGTGGACATGAAGGCGTCGGGAATCGACGTGCGCCCGCTCAAGCAGATGACGGGAAGCATGGAGTTCAACGAGGTCTTCTTCGACGACGTGCGGACTCCCGCCGAGAACATCATCGGCAAGCGAGGCGAGGGCTGGGCCGTTTCACGGGCGACCCTCAAGCACGAGCGCAACCTGATCGGCAGCCCGAGGCTGATGGGGGAGCAGTTCGAGCTGCTGGTCGCCCGCGCGCGCTCGACGCAGCGCGACGGACGTCCGGCGATCGAGGACCCGGGGGTTCGCGATCGCATCGCCGAGATCGAGGGCTACGTAAGGGCCGCGGAGACCACGAATCTGCGCATGCTCTCGGCCACGGTCCACGGGGAGGAGCTCAAGGCCATGCTCCCCATGATGATGATCAAGCTCTACTCGACCGACGTGATGCAGATGATCGCGAAGGCCACCTACGACCTCGTGGGCGGCGGCGGGCTGCTCGAGCCCGCCGAGGAGCGGGACGGGATCTACGCGACGAGCGGGACCGTGAGCAGCGCGGTGCACAACTACATGTTCTCCCTGGGCCCGGCGATCGCCGGCGGCGCGTCGAACATCCAGCGCAACATCATCGGCGAGCGCGGTCTGGGTCTGCCCCGGGACCCGCGTCCCTCCTCCTGAGGATCCAGCAGGCTCCCGAGCCGAAGTGCTGAATCCGCGCCGCCCCGGCTCGAGGGGCGGCCTCACCTCAGGCGCGGAAGATCGCGCGTTCGTGGTAGGCGCGGATCCGCGTCACCAGCTCCTCCGCCGGCTCCCGCATCCCGGCCTTGAGCCAGTGGTAGAAGTGGACCTGATTCGCCGACATCACGAGGCTCTGCAGGAGCTCCGGGTCCTCGTCCCGTAGCTCGCCCGCGGCGACGCCGCGGCGGTAGAGGTCCGCGTCGACGAAGGCCGTCGCGCCGGCGGGGAGCTCGCTGGCGTCGAAGCCCCAGCGGCCCGCTTCCCGCAGGTAGACCCGGAGGTAGTTGGGGCGCTCTGTGAGGAAGCGCGTCGCCACCTCCACCCGGGCCAGCAGCAACTCCCGGCAGGAGTCGAGGGCCGGGATCTCGCCGTAGCGCCGGGCCAGCTCCTCCAGGTTCACCCGGTGCACGGCGCGGTAGAGCTCGCGCTTGCCCGGGAAGATCGCGTAGACGGTTCCGGTGGCGACGCCCGCGGCCTCGGCGATCTCCTGCACCTTCGCGGCGGCGTAGCCCCGGTCCGCGAAGATCTGCTCGGCGGCCTCCAGGATGGCGGCTCGGTAGGCCTCCTGGCGGGCCTGGCGCACCCGCTCCCGGGTGCGGCTCACATGGGCCTCGGTGGACACGGCGCCTCGGGCGAGGGGAAGTCCTCTCGGAGGACTATGAATTGAAGTTCATAGATTTGAATGATAGTATCCACAACTCGAACTTCTGGTCAACCAGATCTGGCCCCACCCCGAGGACGAGGAGAGAGACCCGTGAGCGAGCTCGGGTACCCCACATTCGACGCCGACAACCATTACTACGAGGCCGAGGACGCCTTCACCCGGCACATCGATCCGAAGCTGGCGCGTCGCGCAATGCAGTGGGCGGACGTGAACGGCCGCCGGTGCCTCCTGGTCGGCGGCAAGGTGAACCGCTTCATCCCCAACCCGACCTTCGATCCGGTGGCGAAGCCCGGCTGTCTCGACGACTACTTCCGCGGTCGCAACCCCGAGGGCAAGAGCATCCGGGAGATCTTCGGCGACCTCGAGCCCATCAACCCCGCCTATCGCCAGCGCGACGCGCGCCTCGCCCTGATGGATTCTCAGCAGATCGAGGGCGCCTTCATGTTCCCGACCCTGGGAGTCGGCATGGAGGAGTCGCTCCATCACGACCCCGAGGCCCTGGTCGCCGCATTCCGCGCCTTCAACCGCTGGCTCGAGGAAGACTGGGGCTTCGCCTATCAGGAGCGGATCTTCGCGGCCCCCTACATCACCCTGGTCGACGTCGATGCCGCCGTGGCCGAGGTGGACTGGGCCCTCGAGCACGACGCCCGGGTGATCGTGATGCGGGCGGCGCCGGTCCACTCGCAGACGGACAGCTTCTCCCCCGCCGACCCCCGCTTCGACCCCTTCTGGGCGCGGGTGAACGAGGCGGGCATCACCGTCGCCTACCACTCCGGCGACTCGGGCTACCTCAAGTACAGCGAAGCCTGGGGCCTCGGCAGGGAGTTCAAGGCCTTCGACTTCGACCCGGTGCGCCTGTGCATGTCCGCCCAGCCGGTGCACGACCTGCTCGCGACGCTGATCTGTGGTGGGCTCTTCGATCGGCATTCCAATCTGCGCGTCGCCACGATCGAGACCGGCAGCAGCTGGGTGCCTGGCCTGCTCTCGAAGCTGAAGAAGGCCTACGGCCAGATGCCCTTTGCGTTCCAGCAGGATCCGGTCGAGGTCTTCCAACGTCACGTCTGGGTCTCGCCCTACTACGAGGATCCGCTGCTGGCGCTTCGCGACTCGATCGGTGCCGATCACATGCTCTTCGGCTCCGACTTTCCCCACGGCGAGGGCCTCGCCGAGCCGGTCTCCTTCGTCGACGACCTCGAGGGTTTCGGGAAGGACGACCTGCGCCTCATCATGCGCGAGAACGGCCTGTCCCTGACCCGCCCCCGGCGCCTGACTTAGCCCTGGCCGAGAGGTAGGCTCGCCCGAAGGGGGGCGACGCCATCGACTGGTTCGGGATCGCGGGTGCACTGCTCACGGTGGTGGCCCTCTTCAGCTATCTGAATCACCGCTTTCTGCGGTTGCCCTCCACGATCGGGCTGCTTCTGATCGGCCTCGCCGCATCGACGGCGGTGCTCGTGCTGGGACGGTTCATGCCGGGCGTTCAGGCGGTCGCCGTATCGCTGGTCGGCCAGATCGACTTCGACCAGGCCTTGATGGACGGCTTCCTGGGCTTCCTGCTCTTCGCCGGAGCGCTGCACGTCGACCTCGAAGATCTGTCGGAGCAGAAGGGCGTCATCGCGTTGCTCGCGACGATCGGGCTGATCGTCTCCACCGTCGTGGTTGGCGTCAGCATCTGGTGGATCCTCGACCTGCTCGGCCTCGGCATCCCCTTCCTCCTGTGCCTGCTCTTCGGCGCGCTGATCTCTCCCACCGATCCCATCGCGGTGCTCTCGGTGCTGTCGAGGCTCGGTGTGCCGAAGAGCCTCGAGACGAAGATCGCCGGCGAGTCCCTGTTCAACGACGGAGTGGCCGTCGTGCTCTTCCTGGCAGTGGCCGGCGCCGCCGGTCTCGGCAGCGGGCACGGCGCCCACGACGGTCTCTCCGGAGTGGTCGGCCTGTTCATCGTCGAGACTCTCGGTGGCGCCGCCTTCGGGCTCGCGGCCGGGTACCTCACCTATCGGATGATGCGGTCGGTGGAGGATCGCGAGGTGGAGATCCTGCTCTCCCTCGCCCTCGTGGCGGGCGGCTACGCCCTCGCCCGGACGCTAGGGATCTCCGGACCGATCGCGATGGTGGTGGCGGGGCTCTTCATCGGGAACCACGGCCGTCGGCTGGCCATGGGCCCGGCGGTCCGCGGCTACCTCGACACGTTCTGGACCCTCGCCGACGAGATCCTGAACGCGGTCCTCTTCGTTTTGATCGGTCTCGAGCTCCTGCTCATTCCCTTCGACGGGTCCCGGATCCTGGCGGGACTCCTGGCCATTCCGATCGTGCTCGCCGCCCGCTTCGTGGCGGTCGGGCTTCCGGTGATCTCCCTGCGTCGGCTTCGCGAGTTCACGCCCCACGCGGTGAAGGTGCTCACCTGGGGAGGACTGCGCGGCGGCATCTCGGTGGCGCTGGCGCTGTCCTTGAAGTCGACCCTGGGCCGCGAGAACCCCCAGGCCTACGAGGTCATTCTCGACATGACCTACATCGTGGTGGTGTTCTCGATCGCGGTGCAGGGGCTCACCATGCGGCCCGTCCTTCAGCGCCTCGGGCTGTCGGGCGCCGGCTCAGCTTCCTGAGCGGCGCTTCGCCTTCACCAGAGCGCGCAGCTCCTCCGCCACGCCGCGGGCCCGGTCGCCGGCGCCGTGGAGATAGAAGCCCTCGAGCCAGGCCAGGATCTTCTCGGCGCGCTCGGCGGAGACGCGCTCGATCTCTCGGCGCTTGCGCTCGAGGGTGCGCTCGATCGGAACGAAGGACACGGTCGGGTCCCGACCCAGCACCTCCATCACCGCGGGGTCGTAGCGCGTGATTCGCGCGACCGCGGTATCGCCGAAGTAGACGAGATCGACGGGCGGGGGGTCCGCCGGTGCCGGAACCGGCGGGTAGTGCTGGCTCACGATCAGATGGATGTCGTTCTCGGCGAGCCACACGTCGCTGGCGCGCTTCTCGTGACCGATCCAGCCGCGTCGCTCGAGGGGCAGCTTCGCCAGGGAGTATTGGGTGAGTCCGCTCATCTCCGCCAGGTAGGGCAGCCCGCTGTAGTAGCCGAACACGCACATGCCTCCCTCGAACACGACCCGGACCGGGGCGTCCGCGAGCGCACGTCCGACGACGTCGGCCTGCTGGCGGCGCATCGCGAGGACACCCTCGGTGTAGAAGCGACGCTCGTCGGCGACGCCGCGGATGCGTGCGCTGCCGTCGCCATAGATCGGATAGGGGAGCGCCGCCGCCGCGACGCAGGCGAGGGCCGCGATCCTGCGTGCGCGTTCGGGATGCAGGCCGACGAGGACCTCCTCCAGGGCCAGCAGCAGCAGCGGCAGCACCGGCACGATGCGGCGCGCGAACATGAAGTCGCCGCCGACGTGCACGACGTAGAGGAGGTAGAGGAGCGCGCTGCCGCCGAGCACGGTGGCGTCCCGGGAGCGGGGGGATGCGGTGGCGATCCGCCAGGTGGCGATCCCGATCGCGGCCGGGGTCAGGAACCAGTTCTTCGCGAGGAAGAGACCGAGGTAGACGACGCCCTGGGCGTAGTAGGGTCGCAGCACCGACTTCGAGTAGAAGGCGGTGGGGAGGAGCTCTCCGTAGTAGGCGAGCTTCAAGGCGGACCACCCGACGACGGTGAGCGCCACCGGCGCGAGCAGCAGTGCGGCGGATCGTCGCCGCCCGTCCCAGAGGAGCCCGGCGGCGGCGGTGCCCGCCAGGAGCAGGCCGTCGGGACGGGTCAGGGTGAGCAGGGAGAGCACGACCCCCGCGGCCAGTGCGCCGCGGCCGTCCCGCGCAGCGCGCCGCGACAGCAGCAGGCCCGCCAGGGCCAGGGCGGCGAAGAGCGAGGTCTCGAGGCCGCCGCTGGCCCAGACGTGGAAGTCCGGCAGCACGAGCACGACGAGGGCCGCGAGGGGGAGGAAGGGGGCGCCGCCGCGCCGGGTCCGACGCAGACTTGCGTGGATCAGCAGCCCTGCGACGGCTACGTAGCTGGCGATGCCGAGTCCCATGGCGCTCGCCACGTCCGGCGCGCCGCTCGCCAGGGCGACGGCGAGGAGCAGGGTCCAGAGCAGATTCGTGTAGCCCTCGACCCGCTCGCCCGGGTTGTAGACGAGGCCGTTGCCGAGGACCAGGTTCTCGGCGTAGCGCAGAGAGATGAAGGCGTCGTCGCAGATCCAGGCCAGATCGACGGCGCGCCAGATGCCGAAGCAGAGCGCCGCGAGGGTGAGGGCGGCGAAGGCGGCGTGGATGTGGCGCGAAGGGGATGCTGCGGGCGGATCCGGCGGGGCGCTCGCCATCCCCGTCAGCGTAGCTCGAAGAGCTCGAAGCGACCGTCGGGAGAGCGGAAGCGGGGCGTCCGCCGCTCCGGATCCGCCAGGAGCGCCTCGAGGCTCGCGGGCCAGGCGATGCCCCAGTCGCGGTGCTCGACCAGCACGTGGGTTACGCCGCGTTCCCGCAGCGCGGTGCTCACGCCGTCGACGTCGCCCGCTCGTCCCAGCCAGTCGGCGATCTGCGACGCCTCGAAGAAGCTGTCGGCCAGGTAGTCGCGCTCCAGGAAGAAGCCCTGGTTGGTGTTGAGGAGCAGAAGCCGCGCGTCGTCCGGGAGGGTGTCGACGAAGCGGTCGGCGCTCGTGCGCGCCGCCGCGCGCAGGCGATCGGGTTGCCGGACCAGCATCGGCAGCGTCTCGGCGGCGCGGGCCAGGGGCCGCCGCCCGATGTGCAGCGCGAAGCCCGTGGCCGCGACCAGGAGCGCCAGCTGGAGCGCCCGCCGGCGCCGCGTTCCCAGCCGGGCCGATCCCGTGATCCACTCCGTCACGGCGGCGGCCGAGGCGAGCGCGAGCGGGGGCAACAGCGGGATGAGGAAGCGCATCTGTTGGGACCCGACGGACCACAGGACGAAGTAGACGCCCGCTGCGGCGAGCGCACTGCGCGCGAGGGGCAGGCGATGGAAGGCGATCGCCAGGGGCACGAGCGCGATCCAGTGGGGGCCGATCTCACCGGCGAAGTGGTCGTAGGCCGGTCCGCCCGAAAGGATCACGCGCACCGGCAGCAGCGCGTAGTCGACGAGGGTGCGTCCCATCCCGATCGAGCGCTGCCACTGGGCGAACTGCTCGCCGAGGGCAGCGCTCCAGTCGGGTCCGCCGAACGTGTCGTAGAGCAGGGGATAGACCGGATTGCCGGTGGCGAGGGCTGCCTTGGAGAGCCAAGGCAGCCAGAGGAGCACCACCGGCAGACCGAAGGCGAGGGCGTGGCTCCAGGCTGTGCGTGGGCTCCCGGCGCGCAGGCGCGCGACGATCCGGGGCAGCACGAGGACGCCGAGGGCCGCGGCGCCGAGGATCCCGGTCACCTTGAGGCCCGCGAGGGCGCCGCCGCAGAGCCCCGCCAGCCACAGGGGCGCCCGTTCGAGGTCGTCGGCGCTGCGCCATTTGGCGAGGAAGAGGACGCCGCAGAGGAAGAAGAAGGCGTAGGCCAGGTCCACGTAGGCGATGCCGAGCTCGAAGAGGAGCACCGGGTTCGCCAGGATGAGCGGCGCGGCGAGCCACCCGCTCTCGGCGCGGTGGAGCGCACGAGCACCGAGGTAGGCGGCCCACAGAGTGGCCAGGCCGAAGCCGTAGTGCAGGGCCTTGGCGAGGGTGTAGTCCTGGATGGCCATGGCGCCCGCGTAGAGCAGCTCCGTGGCCAGGGGCCAGTGGGCGTAGACGTTGAAGTCGACCGTCTCGAAGCCGCCGGCCGCCAGGTAGCGCTTCGCCAGGGTGAGGTGGTAGGCGCTGGCGTCCCAGGAGACCTCGGGCCGCAGGGCCAGCACGAGGAAGGGTGAGGTGAAGACCAGTGCCGCGCCGGCAAAGACGGCTCCGGCGTCGCCGTCGCCGGGGTCTCCCCCCCAACACCGGCGGGCGATCGCTGCAGCGAGGACGCTCGCGAGCGCCAGGCCGAGGATCCAGCCGGGGGCCAGCAGGCCGGCGGCGGCCAGGCCGAACAGGCCGAGCATCCAGGCCAGGACCCCCAGCGCCGCCCGGGCCAGCGGGCGCAGGTCGCCCAGCCGGGCGCGACGGAAGAGGACGCGCTCGAGTGCGTAGCCGCTGAGCCCGAAGGCCGCAGCCAAAGAGCCCAGGGCGAAGAGGTGGGCCAGGAGATCCGACATCGGCGGCGCAGAGGCTGGGGCGGAGCCTATCATGTCACCCGTGCGCCCGGAATCGAGCCAGGACGCGGCGGCGTTTCGCGCCCCGCACACCGCCGTGGCGCGGGGCGGAGCTGCCGTCGTCGTCGGACTCGCGCTGACGGGAGCTGCCTGGCTGCTGGGGCGGCTGCTCGGCTTCGAGTACGGCCTCGACCAGGGCATCTACGGCGCCGTCGCCGACGTGATGCACGCCGGGGGCGTCCCCTACCGGGACGCCTGGGACTTCAAGCCGCCGGGGATCTTCTTCGTCTACTCCCTGGCGCGCTCGCTCTTCGGCGAGGGGATGGCCGCCGCGAGGATCCTGGAGGCCCTCGCCCTGGTGTCCCTGGGCGTGGCGTTCGGTCTCTTCTCGCGCCGCTTCACCGGCCTGCTGGGGCCGGGGCTCCTCGGCGCGGCCCTCGCCATCACGGGTCACGTCTGGCTCGGCTTCTGGCATACCGGTCAGCCCGAGAGCTTCGGTGCGGTGCTCCTCGCCTGGGCGCTGGTGCTGGCCACGCATCCCGCCGGCAGCGGCGATCCCTCCTCGCGCCGTCGGCGCTGGCTCGCCTGGGCTGGGGCCGGCGCCCTGTATGTCCTGGCCGCCCTCATGAAGCCACCCCTCGGAGGCGGACTCCTCGTGAGCCTGGGCCTCGTGCTGCGCAGCGAGTGGCGCCAGGCCCCGCCCCCGCAGCGGGCGCGGGCACTCCGGGGGCCGATCCTGGCCTTCGGCGCCGGCGCCCTCGCGCCCCTGCTCGTGCTCGGTGCCTATCTCGGACTGCGGGGTGCGATCCCGGCGCTGATGGATGCGCTCTTCGTCTTCACGCCCGAGTACACGAAGCTGAACTACCGCACCGGCGACCTGCTGGTGTTCGCGTTCCGCGCCGTCGAGTTCCTGTTCTTCCGCTTCTCGCTGCTCAATCCTTTGGGGCTCCTGCTCCTCTTCGCCCTGCCTCCGCTGCATCCGCGTGAGCGCGAAGGCGCCCTGCACGTGCTCGGCGTCCTGGCCTTCGTGCTGGCGGGGGTGGCCCTCCAGGGCCGGTTCTTCGCCTACCACTACGGCGCCGCCGTTCCCCTGCTGGCGCTGCTCGCCGGCTGGGGACTCTTCAAGCTCGTCTGCGTCGGAGAGCGTGTGGGAGCTGGCGTGATCGCCCTGGTCGCGGCGATCGTCCTGCTCGCGAACGCGAACGGCCTCAAGGAGCCGATTCCCGGCGGCTTCCTCGAGCGGGCGCGCGGGGTCGACGATGGGCGCGCGAGCAACCGGGAGACGCACCGTGTGGCGGCCTGGGTCGCGGCCCACACGGAGCCCGACGACGCCATCTACGTGTGGGGCTTCCAGCCGATGCTCTACGGGCTTGCGGAGCGGCGCCCGGCGAGTCGCTTCGTCTATAACGCGCCCCAGCGTGCTGCCTGGTACCGCACGCGTGGGCGGCCCGCCCTGATGGCGGAACTCGAGAGCGATCCGCCGGCGGCGATCCTGGTGGAGGCCGGCGACGTGCACTCGGGCACGACCGGCAACGAGCTCGACAGTCGCACGATGCTCGCGCGCTTCCCCAGGCTCCTGCGCTTCCTTCGCGAGGGCTACGGACCGGGCGAGACGGTGGGGAGCTTCACGATCCACCTGCGGAAGGCGTCTCGAGGAGCACCGCCAGCGCCTCCTTCAGATAGGGAGTAGGGCCGCGGTCCTCGGGATCGAGGGGCCCGCCCTTCAGGGTGGTGGCGCGGTAGAGGGCCTGGCGTCCCGCGGCGGCGTCGCCCTCGAGCAGGGACAGGGTTCCCAGATTGGCGTGGACCCGCCAGTCATCCGGTGCGAGGGCGCGTGCCCGCTCGAGGTACATGCGGGAGGCCTCGAAGTTGTAGAAGGGCGTCTTCATGGCGTAGATGGCGTTCGAGAGCAGCCAGCGCACCTGGCTCCGCTGCTGCTGCGCCGCTCCTCCCTTTCGGCGCTTCGCAGCCTCGAGCCATGCGTCGGGAGTCCCGAGGTCGACGTCCGAGGCGAGCAGGAGCCCGTCTTCGGCCATCGCCCGGGCGATCTCGAGAGCGATGAGGGCGTTTCCGAGGGGCGTGGGGTGGCAGTTGTCGCAGACGAGCTCGAAGCCGATCAGACCCGACTCGGCGTAGGCCGCGAAGCGTTCCGCGAGGTCGACGACGCGAACTCCGGGCGTCCCGCCGTAGGCGCGCACCGCGTCGTTGAAGGTGCCCAGGGCGCGCCGCGGCACCGGGTCGTTCTCCAGCGCCAGGGCGAAGCTCTCGCGGGCCTCGTCGTCGCGGCTCAGGGCGCGAAGCGCAACCGCCAGCTGGTAGCGCACCGCTGCATCCTCTCCCCGCGCATCGATCCAGAGGCCGGCAGCGTCGACGACGGCGGCGTGATCCCCGGCATTGGCCAGCGCCTCGAGCGACGCCCACTCCCGCTGCCTGTCCGGTTGGGTGGACTCCCGGGCCACGTGGCGCCGGGCGGGTGGCCAGTCGGCCAGGTTCGCCGGCGCGGTGCAGAGGTAGAGGGGGACACCGCGGCGTCGCGCGTCCTCGACGATGGCCGCGAGATTCTTCGCGAAGGCCTCGGCGACCTCGCGCCGGAGCGCGGGACCGACCTCGGGGATCGGCTCGCCGTAGCGGACGGCGACGACGGACTCGCTCCCCCGGGTCAAGCCGCGCAGGAGCTGGGAGGCGTCGCGGAGCTTCTGCAGGGCGCCGCGCACCCCGCGGGTCGCCCGGGGTGCGATGAACTCGTTGTGGCCGATCAGCACGATGGCGAGGTCCACCTCGGCGTCCCCGGTCGCCGCGAAGAGCTCGCGCACCGCGGAGGACGGCGCACCGGATCGGCCGAGGTTCGACACCTCGACCCGGCGTCCCCGGGCGAGGGAGGGCAGCCCCTGGGCGAGCTGCGTCACGAAGCCGACCGTGCCATCGGGAACCCCGAGCACCGTGGATCCACCCAGGGCCAGGATGCGGAAGGCGCCGTCTCGCTTCGGGGGCAGATCGAGGCGCTCCGGTGCCCCGATGCCCAGGAGGCGTGCGCCCCCCTCCAGTGCGACCACGAGGAACGCGGCCGTGGCGACCACCACGAGTGCGTCTCTCAGAACGTGGCGCGTTCCATCCTGTGGCATATTCGGCTCCGCCGCCGCGCGACGATCGATCGAGGCCGGGAGCCTGACTCAAGATGCGACCCGCGTGCAACCGCTGCCCCCCCTTGGAGATCGAGAGTGAGCAGCGACGCTTCTGTCTCGAGCTGCGGGCGCGATGAGCGATGACCTGGGCGCACCCGGTGCGGCGCCGAGGGCGCTCCTGCTGGGTGCGGGTCTGGTGCTGCTGGCCGCTGCGCTGCTCTACAACGAGCTCGTGCTGGCGCCCCTGGCGCGCGAGGCCTTCACACCGCTGACCCGCTCGAAGATCCGCGCCGTAGAGCTGGGCTTCGGTCTGGCCGGCGCCGTGCTGATCGTCCTCTCCGAAGGAGTGCGCCGCTCGCGCCGGCTCGCGGGCTGGCTGTCCGGTCGGGTGCCGTCGATCGGTCTGCTGGTGCTCGCCGGTCTCCTGCCGATCCTCCTGTTGGACTTCGGGCTCCGGCCCTTCGTCGATCCGAAGACCTCGGTCTTCGTCGAGGATCCGGAGCTCGGGTGGAGGATGCGCCCCGACGCCGTCGGCGAGTGGGGTGGCGTCGAGGTCCGGGTGAACCGCCGCGGGCTGCGGGGCCCGGCGGTCGAGGACCGCAAGCCGCCGGGAGTGCGGCGCCTGCTCTTCCTGGGCGACTCCGTGACCTTCGGCTTCGGCGTCGCGGAGGTCGACGAGGTGTTCCCGTCCCGTGTCGGCCGGTCCCTCGAGGAAGCGCTCGGGAAGAGCGTCGAGGTCGTGAACGCGGGGGTCGGGGGCTACTCGCCCTGGCAGGAGCTCGCCTTCCTGGAGCGCGAGGGGCTGCGCTACGCCCCGGATCTGGTCGTGATCGGGTTCGTGCTCAACGACGTGACCGAGAAGCTGGCCCTCGTGCGCTACGGCGGATCCGAGCGCGGCTGGCAGCTGGCGCGCACCGCACGGAGTCGTCTGGATCACTGGCTCTCCCGGAGCGCTCTGGCCACCGCTGCGCGGGAGGGCTTCGCCGTGCTCCGCTTCGGACGCGACGTGCGCCTCGGGGCCCAGGCGGCCGAGATGGGGGCGGTCCGTCGTCTCGTGACGGACCCGGCCAGCTTCGAACGCGCCTGGCGCATCACCCTCGACAACGTGCGTCGCATCGTCCTGAACGCGCGGGAGCGCGGCATTCCCTCACTGTTGGTGATCTTCCCCTACGCGTTCCAGCTCGAGGCTCCGGGAGAGCTGTCCGGGCCCCAGCGCCGCCTGGTCCGATTCGCCAACGGCCTGGGCGTGCCCGCCGTGGATCTGCTGCCGACCCTCGCCGCGCTCGGTGCCGAGGCTGCGTTCCTGGACGGGTCGCACCTCTCGGTGGAGGGGCACGCCCGGGTCGGGGAGGTGATCGCGGACCGGATCCTCGAGGAGAGCCTCTTCGGCAAGGCGCGGAGCGGAGAATGAACGCCTTTGCCTCGCGCTTCTCCCCTCTCACCCGGGGTCTCGCCCTCTTCGTGGTCGTCGGAGTGCTCGGGGTCAACGCCGTGCTCGCGGGTCTGGGTCAGCACGGGATCGCCGAGGAGCTCCGGCTCTTCGGGTCCGGGGTCCAGGGAGTCGACTCCTGGCGACCGATGAACCAGGCCCACGCCTATCTGGTCGCCGGCCCGGAACGGCCTCTCTACGAGTGGCTGTTCTTCGATCAGCGCATCAAGTTCATCTATCCGCCGACGTCGCTGCTGCTGATCGACGCCATCGCCGCCACCTTCTCGAAGTCGTCGCTTCGCGCGGTGCTGGGCGTCTTCTCCTGGCTCCTGGTCGCCCTCACCGCTGTCTTCAGCACGGCGCTCCTCGATCGCGTGCTCGAGGCCGCGCCCGCAACCCGGGCCCGGGATGGCGCCGACCGGATCGCGCGGGTGCTCCTGGGCCTCGTGGCGTCCTTCGCCTTCTATCCCATTCTGAAGGCCTACACCCTGGGCCAGATGCAGGTGTGGGTGAACGCGCTCTTCGCCGCGTTCCTCTTCGCCTGGGTGACCCATCGCCGGCGATCCGCCGGTGTACTGGTTGCCCTGATGGCGGCGGTGAAGCCCCAGTACGGGGTGTTCGTCCTGTGGGGTCTGCTGCGGCGCGAGCTCGGCTTCGTGGCGGCGGCGGCCTCCGCCGGCGGGGTGCTGCTGGCGATCTCGGTGCTGCGCTTCGGGTGGGAGTCCCACCTCGACTACCTCTCGGTGCTCGGCCACGTCTCACGCCTCGGCGAGGCGTACTGGCCGAACCAGACGATCAACGGATTCCTGCATCGCCTGCTCTTCAACGGGGTCTCGACCCACTGGGACCCCCACCTCTATCCGCCCTACCACCTCGGCGTGCACCTGGGCACGCTGCTCGGCGGGGGCCTCCTGCTCACCCTGGCGCTCTGGCTCCCCGCGCGAACCCGCAGCCGCGCGGGACCCATCGACCTCGCCGCCACAGGGCTCGCGCTCACCATGGCGTCGCCGGTCGCCTGGGAGCACCACTACGGTGTGCTCCTGCCGATCTTCGTTCTGCTGCTGCCCGAGCTGATCCGTCGACCGCTGCTCGCGGCGGCCACCCTGCCGGTCTTTGCCGTCGCCGTCGCCATCGCGAGCAATCCCTGGCTCGGGTTGGGTGCGCTTTCGGGCACGCCGTGGAATCCGCTGCAGTCGCTCCTGCTCTTCGTTGCCCTCGGGACCTTCGCGGCAGCCCTCGCCCTCTGCGCCGACACCGCAGGCCCCGAAAACGCCGCCGACTGAAGCGCCGGAGCGCGGACCTCAGTCCCTCGGACGTACGCGTCCTCGTCCCTCGGAGAACGGGATCTGTGATAGCGTTGCGCGTCCGGCAGGACGCGCCCCCCGTCGAGCCCATCGTCGCGGTGCGGCGGTCCGCCCCGACGCACGGCGGCCCGATGCGCCGGCTCACGATGGAGAAAGTCATGGCGCAGACCCTCGCCGCGGACGAGGTGCTCCGCGGTCCGCACGTGCTCGAGTACCCCTACCGGCGCTCGCTCGGACCGGTGCTCGGGCGTTTCTTCGGGGGACTCCAGGAGCATCGGCTCCTGGGAATCCGGATGAGGTCGGGGAAGGTGCTCGTGCCACCCCAGGAGTACGACCCCCAGACCGGCGAGGCCCTCGAAGAGTTCGTCGACGTCGGGCCCGGTGGCGAGATCGTCTCCTGGAGCTGGGTCTCGAAGCCCCGCCCGAAGCAGCCCCTGGATCGCCCCTTCGCCTTCGCGCTGATCCGCCTCGACGGCGCGGATACCACGCTGCTGCACGCGGTCGACGCCGGAGAGGAGTCGAAGCTCTCGGTGGGAGCCCGGGTGACGCCGCGCTGGGCCGAGGAGCCCGGCGGCGGGATCCTCGACATCGCCTGCTTCGAGCTGGAGGGCTGATCGTGAGCGACCTCCCCAACGCGCTGAAGTCGATCGTCACCCCCGTGCGACTCGAGTACGACCACTCCGCCGGGGCCGCGGCGACCGGGTTCCTGCGCGGCCTGACGCAGAAGAAGATCCTCGGAGCGCGGACCGGGCCCGGCGAGCCCGTACTGGTGCCGCCGCGCGGCGCGGACCCGCGCACCTCGGAGCTCGCCGCCGAGCTGGTCGAGGTCTCGGACAAGGGGACGGTCGTGACCTACTCGATCGTGCGCGTGCCCTCCGACAACATCCCCTTCGAGCTGCCCTACGTGTGTGCCACGGTGCTCCTCGACGGGGCGAACCTCGGCTTCTTCCACGTGCTCCAGAACTGCGCCCTCGACGAGGTCCGCATCGGCATGCGGGTCCAGGCGCACTGGGCGCCCGACGACCAGCTCACGGAGAACGTCTCGAGCATCCGGTACTTCGAGCCCATCGACGAGCCCGATGTCCCCTTCGAGCAGATCGAGGAGTACGCTTGATGCGCGACGTTGCAATCGTTTCCTTCGCGCAATCCAACGCCGCGCGGGAGGACCGCAACGAGGTCGAGATCCTGCTCCCCGTCGTGAAGGCGGCCGTTGCGTCCTCGCAGCTCGAGCGGAGCGAGATCGGGTTCACCTGCTCCGGGAGCAGCGACTTCCTCCAGGGTCAGCCCTTCGCCTTCGTGATGGCCCTCGACGGCGTCGGTGCGTGGCCTCCGATCAAGGAGTCCCACGTGGAGATGGATGGCGCCTGGGCCCTCTACGAGGCCTGGGTCAAGATCCAGACGGGCGAAGTCGATTCGGCCCTGGTCTACGCCTTCGGAAAGACGTCGAGCGGCGACCTCGCCGAGGTGCAGGCTCTCCAGCTCGACCCCTACTGCGTCACCCAGCTATGGCCCGACGCAGACAGCGTCGCCGGCATCCAGGCGCGGCTCTATATGGAGCGCGCCGGTCGCAGCGAGCGCGACCTCGCCGAGGTCGCGGCCCGCAGCCTGCGCGATGCCCAGTCGAACCCCCACGCGGTCGCGAAGGGTGACCGGGATGCGGAGAAGCTGCTGGCCGAGCCCTACCGGACCTCGCCGCTGCGCGACCACGACTGCCCCGCGAACAGCGACGGGGCGACGGCGATCGTGGTGATGGCGGGCGAACGCGCGAAGACGCTCTGCGAGCGACCGGTCTGGATCCGGGGCTTCGATCATCGCATCGATCCGCCGGCTCTGGGCGCGCGAGATCTCACCCGCGCACCGTCGGCGGAGATCGCCGCAGCTCGGGCAGGCGTCGGCGACGACAAGGTGGATCTCGCGGAGCTCTCTGCGCCCTACACCCATCAGGAGCTGATCCTGCGCGAAGCGCTCGGGCTGGCCGACGACGTCCGGATCAATCCCTCGGGTGGAACACTCTGCGCCCACACCATGATGTCCTGCGGACTGAATCGGATCGGGGACGCCGCCCAGCGGATCGCTGCGGGCGAGGGCGATCGTGCCGTGGCCCACGCTTCCCAGGGCCACTGCCTGCAGCAGAACATGGTCTGCGTGCTGGAGGGCGAGTAGATGGCGAACCTCTGCGGTGTCGTCGGGATCGGTCAGACGAAGTACGACGCGAAGCGCATCGACGTGTCGATGCCCGGGCTCGTGCGCGAGGCGGCTCTGCGCGCGTTGGAGGACGCGGACCTGACCTTTGCAGACATCGACGCGGTGGTGATCGGCAAGGCGCCGGACATGTTCGAAGGCGTCATGCTGCCCGAGAACTACCTGGCGGATGCCGTGGGTGCGACTGGGAAGCCGCTGCTTCGCGTGCACACGGCGGGAAGCGTCGGCGGCTCCACCGCCAACGTGGCGATCAGCCTGATCACCTCCGGCATCCACGACCGGGTGTTGACGCTCTCCTGGGAGAAACAGTCCGAGAGCAACGCCATGTGGGGACTCACCGTGAGCCCGCCCTTCTCGGTCGCCGTGGTGGCGGGCGCCGGCGGCTTCTTCGCGCCGCTGATCCGCTCCTACATCCAGCGCTCCGGTGCGCCCGAGGACACGGGCATCCGGATCGCCCTGAAGGATCGGCTGAACGCGCTGAAGAACCCCTACGCCCACCTGCGCATCGAGGACATCGACTTCGACAAGATCGCGAGCTCCCCGATGCTCTGGGATCCGATCCGCTATCTGGAGAGCTGCCCCTCCTCCGACGGTGCCTGCGCGATGGTGCTGGCCCGGGAGGACCTGGCCGCGAAGGCGCCGACGCCCGCGGCCTGGGTCCACGGCACCTCGATGCGGAGCGAGCCGACCCAGTTTCCGGGCCGCGACTCGGTGAACCCGGTCGCCGGGCAGCTCGCCGCGCGGGATCTCTACCGCCAGGCCGGCATCGAGAACCCCCGTCAGGAGATCGACTGCGCCGAGATCTACGTTCCCTTCAGCTGGTTCGAGGCCATGTGGATGGAGAACCTGGGCTTCGCACCGGAGAACGAGGGCTGGAAGATGGTCTACGAGGGGGCCACGGCCCTCGATGGCGACTTCCCGGTGAACATGTCCGGGGGTGTGCTCTCCTCGAACGCGATCGGCGCCTCGGGGATGATCCGCTACGCCGAGGCCGCCATGCAGGTGCGCAGCCAGGCTGGCGAGCACCAGGTCGAGGGCGCCCGGAAGGCGCTGGGCCACGCCTACGGGGGCGGCTCCCAGTACTTCTCGATGTGCCTGTTCGGCAAGGAGAAGCCCTAGCGGGGCGGCGAAGGATCTTCCCGGACTGCCGGCACTTCGCCGCACCGGCAATTCTCGCCCCAAATCGCTGTGGCCGCGGCTAGAATGAGGCCCCTCCCGATGGGATCGTGGAGGGACGCGCGGCTCGTAGCGCGGTGTGACGCAAGACATGGACGATCGACCCGGACCGGCGCCGCCGAATCCCGGTCGGCACGATTGGAGGACCGACATGGAGATCTTCAGCATGGAAGGCTGGTACTTCCTGCTTCGCTGGTTCCACTTCCTGGCCGGCATCACCTGGATCGGCGTCCTCTACTACTTCAACTTCATCCAGACGCCCTATTTCGGCACCGAGCTGGGCGGCCAGGCGCGGAGCGCCGTGGTCCGGGGCCTCGTGCCCAACGCCCTGTGGTGGTTCCGCTGGGGTGCGATGTTCACCTTCATCACGGGCTGGCTGATCGTCCTGACGAAGCTCGGCCACGATGGTGTGCCGCTGACCAGCGGCTACATGACGCGCATCCTGACCGGGGGTCTGATGGGGACGCTGATGTGGGCGAACGTCTGGTTCGTGATCTGGCCCGCGCAGCAGGTGGTGATCGCCAATGCGGAGAAGGTCGCAGGCGGCGGCGAGGCGGACCCGACGGCCGCGGCGCGCGGCGCCCGCGCCGGCGTAGCGTCTCGCACCAACACGCTGTTCTCGATCCCCATGCTCTTCTTCATGGGCGCGGCCTCCCACCTCAACTTCCTCGGCAACGGGCTCGACGGGGGCCAGGGGCTCTATTGGATCGTGGCACTGGTCGTGATCGGCCTGACGGAGCTCAACTGCCTGGTGGGCTCCGGGACGGCTGGCCAGAAGCCGCTGGCCACGGTGAGCGGCACCATCCACGCGGGTCTGGGCCTCACCCTCGTGCTCTATCTGGTGATGACCTTCACGCTCTAGGACCGGGCGTGGCGAAGCGGGAGTCGCTCTACCATCGCTTTCCCGACTACCGGGTCGACCTGGAGCCGGGCGCGGGGCGGGTGTGCATCCGCTTCAACGGGGAGATCATCGCCGAGAGCGAGGACACGGCGGTCGTGTGCGAGACGAAGCACGATCCCGTCGTCTACTTCCCCAGGCGGGACGTCCGCTTCGAGTGGCTCGAGAAGACCGACCGCGAGACCTTCTGTCCCTTCAAGGGCGAGGCCTCCTACTGGACGATTCGGGTGGGGGACCGGGCCGAGGAGAACGCCGTCTGGGGCTACGAGGCGCCGTTCCACCAGGTCGCGGAGCTCGCGGACTACGTCGCCTTCTACCCCGACCGCGTGGAGTGGGACGCGGGGGCCTAGGGCTCGCCGTCTGGTAGCGCGGCGAGCTCGCGCCTAGGGCGTCGCGTCGGTTTCGGCCGCCTCGGCGAGGTAGGCCTCGAGGGCGTCGATCTGATCCGCGAGGTAGGCCTGGGGCGGCATGGCGGCAGTCTCGCGCTTCGGGGTGTAGCCCGGCGGGTACTCGCCGCGCACGACCTTCGCCTCGAGGAGCTCTCTCGACGAGCCCGCGATGGCCGGCCCCACGCTGCCCACCTCGGCGGGATCGCCGTGGTGGCAGGCGACGCACACGTTCAGGTAGACCCGCTCGCCCCGGACGGCGAGGGGGTCGCGATCGCCCGCGCCGTCATCGGCGTCGGAGCAGGCGAGTGCGCCGACCATCACCGCAGCGAGCCACCATGTCGTCCGGGCCGCGGCCCGACGTTCTATCCCCCGCAATGGCTGCTCCGCGCTCCTCTCTGGACGTGCGGAGGGTAGCGACCGGGTCCGGAGCGTCGAGCGCGATTCGGCTCCGAGGGCGTCGGGCGCCGGTGGTAGAGTTGATGGCCGATGTCGGCGGTCTCGTCCTGGCAGACCCGCGCCAATGTGCTCACGGCGCTGCGCTTCCTTGCAGCGCCGGCGTTGGCGGCAGCGATCTGCTCGGGCGAGATGGCGCTGGCCCTGGCGCTCTTCGCCTTCGCCGTTGCCACCGACTTCGCCGACGGCTGGGTGGCGCGCCGCTACGGCGAGGCGACCCCTCTCGGTGGCTTCATGGACCACGCGGTGGATGCGGCCTTCGTCACGACCGGGTGCGCCGCCCTCGCGCTCGTCGGCGTGTTGCCTGCACTCCTCCCCGTCCTGATCGCCCTGGCGTTCACCCAGTACGCGATCGATTCGCGAGTGGGCGCTGCGCGGCCGCTGCGGGGCAGTGCCCTGGGTCGCTGGAACGGCGTCGCCTACTACGCGGTCATCGCCGTGCCGGTCACCCGCGACGCCCTGGGTCTCGACTGGCCTGGCCCGGGCCCTGTCTCGGCCCTCGGCTGGGCGCTGGTGGGAACGACGCTGTTGTCGATGGCGGATCGCCTGCGCACGAGTCGCAGGGCTGGGGGCTCGTCCGTCTAGGCTCGGATCAGTGCGACGGCGCCTCGCGCGAGACGTCGATCAGGAAGTCGTCGCCGAGCCAGTCCCGACCGATGAGCAGCTTGTAGGTCATCGCCTCGCGATCTCGAAGGCTCACCAGGATCGATTTCCGGATGCCGCGGTGGGACACGTGGAGGGGCACCCGCAGGCGGGTCTCGGTCCCGCGAGCCGTTCGGACCTGCACCGCGTCCGCCACGACCCTGGAGAGTCGCCGGCGCTGACCGGTCTCGTTCTCCAGGGTGAATGCGACGATTCGGCCGGCTGCCGCCTCGATCTCGACGGGGGTGTCGAGCTCGAGGTCCGTGGCGTGGATGGCGCTCGCCTCGGCCCCGGTGTCGATGCGGCCGGCGAAGTCGAGCTCGACGTCCTCGATGTGGAAGATCTCCACCGGCCCGAGGACCGGCTTGCCGCCGGCGCCTCCCAGCCAGCCGGGGAGGGACGGCGCCGCGCAGCCGAGGGCCGAGACCAGGAGGAGGTACGCAGCGGGGCGCGGCAGCGGCACGCGCGGACGCTATCACGGGGCCGGTTGGCCCGCCGGGGCCATCCACCGACTGTCCGGCGCGCTCTCTTATTCCTTATCAATACAGTCGTGAATTGCGGAGCATCGTCCGAGTAGAGAGCTGATCTACCCGGAATATGGGCAGATCTTTGAATCTATAATCTACGATGAATGAGTCGTGAATTGGTTGTGATTCGTCAGCCGGCGGGGTAGATTGGCCGGCGACGAGTGCCCCGCCCGATCGCCTAGACTGGGATCGCGGATGATCCAGGGCGCCGATCGCGCCAGCCGGGAGCCCCAGTTCATGGCCACTACCCCCTCCTCCACCCCTTCGCCCTCCACCTGGAAGGAGGCCCTCGCGGGCCAGATGGATTCCGGCTGGGAGAGCGAGATCGACGACTTCGAGAGCCAGTCCGTGCTGCGGAGCCAGGGCAAGCTCGACGAGAAGGTCTTCGCCGAGACGCGTCTGCGCAGGGGCGTCTACGGCCAGCGCTACGACAATGGCAAGCGGCACGACGGAACCGCCGAGCGCCCCCTGGCCTTCGAAGACCGTCCGACCAAGGGACCGGACACATTGTGGGACGCGCCGGGGATGCAGCGCATCAAGATCCCCTTCGGCGGCGTCTCGCCGGAGCAGCTCGAGGTGCTCGCGGCGCTCTCGGAGGAGTACTCCGACGGGATCCTCCACGTGACGACCCGCCAGGACTTCCAGCTCCACTACATCCACATCGGCGACACGCCGGATCTGATGCGCCGCCTCGCAGCCGTGGACATCACCACGCGCGAGGCCTGCGGAAACTCGGTGCGCAACATCACCGCCTGCCCCCTCGCCGGCGTGTGCAAGACCGAAGCCTTCGACATCTCACCCTACGCGGAGGCGATGATGCGCTTCCTGCTCGGCCACCCGGACGTCCAGGACTTCGGACGGAAGTTCAAGCCCGCGTTCTCCGGCTGTGAGCACGAGGCCTGCGGACTCGTCCAGATGCACGACGCCGGCTACGTCTCCCGCGTCGTGGACGGCAAGCGCGGCTTCAAGGTCGTGGTCGGCGGCGGGCTCGGTCCGGTTCCCCACCAGGCGAAGGTGCTCTCCGAGTTCACTCCCGAGGAAGAGCTGCTGCCCCAGACCCAGGCCGTCGCTCGCGTGTTCGCCCGGCTGGGAGAGAAGAGGAACCGTGGCCGCGCCCGGATCAAGTTCCTGGTCGCGAAGATCGGGATCGAGGAGTTCCGTCGGCTCGTGGAGGAGGAGCGGAAGATCCTCCCGAAGGACGAGCGCTGGACCGAATTCCTGAAGGACATGCCCCGGACCGGGGGGGATGCGGTTCGCGACGCCGCGAGCCTCGTTGCCGGGGATCGGCAGGAGGGCTTCGACGCCTGGCTCGCCACGAACGTGAAGCCCCAGCGCCAGGAGGGTTACTCGGTCGTCACCCTGAATCTGCCCCTGGGCGACATCACGGCCGATCAGACCCGCGCTCTGGTCGATCTCGCCCGGGCCTACTGCGGAGACAACATCCGGACGACGGTCGAGCAGAACATCGTGCTGCGCTTCGTCTCGGACGCGGACCTGCCCGAGGTCCATCGCCGGCTCGACGCCATCGGTCTCGCGGCGCCCGGTGCCGAGACGATCGTGGACGTGACCAGCTGCCCGGGCACCGACACCTGCAAGCTCGGCATCGCCGCGAGCCGGGGGCTCGGCGCCGAGCTGCGCCAGCGGCTGGCGGCGAAGTCGGCCTCACTTCCCCAGGCCGTGACCGATCTCAAGATCAAGATCTCGGGCTGCTTCAACAGCTGCGGCCAGCACCACGTCGCCGACATCGGCTTCTACGGGAACAGCCGGAAGATCGAGGGACGGACCGTCCCCCACTTCCAGGTGATCCTCGGCGGGCAGTGGACCGAGAACGCAGGCTCCTACGGCATGGCCGTGGGCTCGGTGCCGAGCAAGGCGATCCCCCAGGCCGTCGACGCCCTCACCGACGCCTACGCCCACGGGCGCGAGGGTGCGGAGGGCTTCGCTGCGTGGGTGAAGCGGATGGGCAAGCGCAACGTCCGCGAGCTCATCAAGCCCTTCATGGCCGTTCCGCCCTACGCCGAAGGGCCGGACTTCTACGCGGACTGGAGCGACGTGCGCGAGTTCACGATCGGGGACCTCGGCGTCGGCGAGTGCGCCGGCGAGGTCGTGTCGCTCTTCGGCATCGAGGTGGTGCGCGCCGAGTCGGAGGCCTTCGACGCCCAGGTGGCGCTGGACGACGGCGACTACGAGGCTGCGGAGGATCTGGCCTTCCGCGCAATGCTCACCGCCGCGAGAGCGCTCGTCCGCACCGAGTACATCGACGTGACCGAGGATCCGGACGACATCGTCTCCGAGTTCCGCTCGCGCTTCTTCGACAACGAGCGCTTCTTCGACCGCTTCGCCCGGGGCAAGTTCGGCCAGTACCTGCTGGACCGGCACGCGGACCCCCCGGCCGACGCCGGCCGCGATCACGCCGCGGCGCGTGTCGAGGAGGCACAGCTGTTCATCGAGGCGGCCCACGCCTGCGAGGTTCGGGTCAGCGCCGAGCTGGCCGCCGGCGGCGGCGTGCCGATCGAGAACCCGGCGGACGCCTGACCCGGGCGGTCCCCCTCGGAACCCCGGCCATCCGGCCGCATCCCCGCGAGGCCATGAATCCCCAACGAGTCGCGTGCAAGTTCTTCGTAGAGCCGGATCCGACGGCGCCGGTGGAGCTGCATCCCTGCATCGGTCTATTCCACCGCTTCATCCAGGAGGCCGTACTTCCGGGTCTCCTGATCGACGTTGCCGACTACACCCACGTGCCCGAGGGCCCGGGTGTGCTGTTGGTCGGACACGACGTGGACTACGGCCTCGATCTCGGCGGGGGGCGGGCGGGTCTGCTCACCACGCGCAAGCGCCTCGATGGGGCGTCCCTCACCGATGCGCTGCGAGACACCCTGCAGCGGGGGCTGCGCGCGATCGATGCGATCGAGAGCGACGGCTCCACCGGGCTTTGCTTCGATCCGCGCGCGGTCGTGATCCAGGTGGTCGACCGTCTGGCGGCCCCGAACGACGAGGGCGCCTACGCGGCCCTGGCCGACGAGGTGGCCCCGGTTCTGGCCGCGCTCTACGGCGAGAAGGTCGAGGTGGCGCGGGCCCACGCCGAGGACTCGCGCAAGTGCCTGGCGCTCCGGGCCACCGGCCAGGAGCGCGAATCGGCCGCCGACCTGGCGAATCGCCTGACGGGCGGGGAGGGTTCGGGATGAGTGCATCGCCCCAGAGCGAGTGGGACATGACGGTCGAGGCCCTGAAGGCGCTGCGTGACGAAGGGGCCGAGTTCGTCCTTCTGGACGTGCGTGAGACGCGCGAGTTCGAGGTCTGCAATCTGGAGGGTCGCCTGATCCCCCTCGGCGAGCTGGCCGACCGGATCGGCGAGCTCGACGCCGCCGCCCACGTCGTGGTGCACTGCAAGTCCGGCGGCCGCAGCGCGAAGGCCGTGGAGGTCCTTCGCGGCGCCGGCTTCTCCAATGCCTGGAACGTGCAGGGCGGGATCCTGGCCTGGATCGATCGGATCGATCCGAGCCTGACCCGCTACTGAGGCCTCCGGGTTGGCGGCGGCGGATCGCCTCACGCGCGCGCTTGACGCCATCGACGCCGCGAACGCTGACGACCCGAATATGCTGCGCGTCCGCGGTGAGCTGCGGCCGAAGGAACTCGCCCACGCGGAGCTTGCAACCGGGTGGGTGCGTGCGCTCAGCGCGGCGCCCGGAGACGCGCTGCTGCTGGCCGCCCGCGCCCATCACGTGCGTCGCTGGGAGATCCCACGCGACACCGAGCCCTCGGGCCGCGCCGGCTATCATCGCTGGCGTCGCGTGCTCCAGGATCACCACGCACACATCGCCTCGGAGATCCTCGCGGGCGAGGGCTACGGCGCCGAGGAGATCGAGCGCGTCGCCGCCCTGGTGCGCAAGCAGGGTCTGGGCAGCGATCCCGAGGCGCAGGTGCTGGAGGACGCACTCTGCCTGGTCTTCCTGGAGACCCAGCTCGCCGACCTCGCCGGGCGCCTCGACGAAGACAAGCTGCTCGGTGTGATCCGGAAGACCCTGGCGAAGATGAGCGAGGGCGCGGTGTCCCACGCCCGGTCGCTGCCCCTGGGCGAGGGGGAGCGAGCACTGCTCGAGCGCGCCGCGGGGGCGTGATCGGCGCGCGCAAACCGCTGTTCTAGACTGGCCGCTCCCGAGGGCCCGATCCGGAGGATTTCCGTGGACATTCGAGACGGCTTCACCGACACCGTCGGCAATACCCCCCTCATCAAGCTGCGCCGGGCCTCGGAAGAGACCGGCTGCACCATTCTCGGGAAGGCCGAGTTCCTCAACCCCGGGGGCTCGGTGAAGGACCGCGCGGCGAAGTACATCATCCTCGACGCCGAGGAGCGGGGCGACCTGAAGCCGGGTGGCGTCGTCGTCGAGGGCACGGCGGGAAATACCGGGATCGGGCTCGCCCTGGTGGGGAACGCGCGGGGCTACCGCACCGTGATCGTGATCCCGGAGACCCAGAGCCGGGAGAAGAAGGAGATGCTGCGGCTCTGTGGCGCCGAGCTTCGCGAGGTGCCGGCTCTCCCCTTCAAGAACCCGAACAACTACGTCCACGTCGCAGAGCGCCTCGCGAAGGAGCTGGCGGAGACGGAGCCGAATGGCGTCCTCTACGCCAATCAGTGGGACAACCCGTCGAACTGGGAGGGCCACGTGCGCTCGACGGGTCCCGAGATCTGGGAGCAGACCGACGGAACCGTGGATGGATTCACCTGTGCCATCGGAACCGGAGGAACCCTCCGCGGCGTCGCCACCTTCCTCAAGGACCGCAACCCGGAGGTGCGGATCGCGGCCGCCGATCCCCTCGGCGCCGTCATGTACAACTGGTTCAAGCACGGTGAGGTGAAGGGCACCGAGGGGAGCTCCATCACCGAGGGTATCGGCCAGGGGCGTATCACCGGGAACATCGACGGCGCGCCGGTGGACGACGCCTACGCGATTCCCGACGCCGAGATGCTGCCCATCATCTTCGACCTGCTCTCGGAAGAGGGGCTGTGCCTCGGCGGATCCAGCGGGATCAACGTGGCCGGCGCGATCCGCATGGCCCGGGACATGGGTCCGGGACACACGATCGTGACCGTGCTCTGCGACTACGGCACGCGCTATCAGTCGAAGCTCTTCGACCCCGTCTTCCTTCGGGAGAAGGGGCTCCCCGCCCCGAGCTGGCTCTAGGCCACGGCATCCGGGCGTGCGGCAGAATGCCTCGTGGCGGGGTGCGGGCCCGGGGATCGACCCCCGCCACGCAGCGGGGCGCGGATCCGGGCCTGCGGGTCGGTCGCCCTGCGCACCTGCTGATTGCTATAGTTCCGAGGTCTCTTGGGGCACCCCGGTGCGCACTTCCTGCGGCTCCCTTGCCGGCAAAAGTCGTGTCCCATGGCGTTGTAATTTCAACACATCTCTATAAACCGACCCGGACGCCTGTTAGCATGGGCGATCCAGAACGTTGGCTTGCAGCGCGCAGACGTGCCCCGGGGTGGACCCGGGCAAAACGTCGATTCAACCAAGCGGGTTCGAGACCTGATTCAGCGCGCGCTGTCGGTCCGAGGAGGAACACAATGCTTCGCCGCGTAGCGATTACTTTCTGTTTGCTGGGGGGGCTGGCCTGTGCCGCTCCCAAGACTGTGGCACCGATGAACGTCAGCCCGATCGCACCTGGCCCGGACCAGCGGGTCAACGTGAGCCACCTCTATGTCGTGGTCGACGCCTCGGCATCTGTCACCGAGCAGTTCCCGGGCGTGAAGGCTCTGACTCAGTCCTTCGTCCAGGGAATGCCCGAGGGCAGCTACGAGGTCGCCGCGATCTCCTTCGGTGGCTACAAGCGCCAGACCGAAGACCTTCGGCCCTTCGACCGGGCCCATCTGCGTGAGGGTGCGGACAACCTCATGCACCTGGGCGAGGGAACGCCCCTCGACCGCGTTCTCGCCGAGCTCAAGCCCGTGACCGAGGACACCTTCGGCCGCGGACTCGTCATCGTCTTCAGTGACGGACGCCCGACCGACCCGGTCGGACGCGACCTCGACGAGGAGGCGGTGCTCGCGGCTGCGAAGACGCTGCGGGAAGGCTGGGTCGGCGAGCTCTGCTTCCACACGGTCCAGGTGGGCGACGACCCGCAGGGTGCCGCGTTCCTGAAGCGGCTCTCCGAGGCCACCAGCTGCGGCAGCACTCGTGCCTCGGTTGGCATCCAGAACGTGGCCGGTCTCCAGAACTTCCAGCGGGAGATCTTCCTCGGCGAGGCGGCGCGTGACATCGCGCTGCCCGGTCCGGATACGGATGGCGACGGCATTCCCAACGATCGCGATCAGTGCCCGGGTACGCCGAACGGGGTGACCCCCGACGGTCGCGGTTGCTGGGTGGTTCCGGGCCTTCGCTTCGCCTTCGACAAGGACGAGATCAAGCCCAGCTACTACGATCGGCTCGCCGAGATGGTGCGGGTCCTGCGGGAGAACCCGACGATGCGCGTGCGCATCGATGGGCACACCGACTCGATCGGTGCCGAAGAGTACAACCAGGGCCTCTCGGAGCGGCGCGCGATGGCCGTGAAGAGCTACCTCACGAGCAACGGCATCGACGCCAGCCGCCTCACGGCGAAGGGCTTCGGTGAAGAGGCTCCGGCCTACACGAACGAGAGTGAAGAAGGTCGCGCTGGCAACCGGCGCACCGAGATCACGGCGCTCGAGCGATAGCGCCCGACCGCGGCGGAGCTAGTGCAGATGGGGGGTCCGGGCACGACCCGGGCCCCCCGGATGCACTCTCACCGCCCCTGGTAGACCGGCCTTCGCTTCTCCAGGAAGGCCCGCGGCCCCTCTGCCGCATCCTCCGACGTCATGACCTTCATGCCCTGGGCCATCTCCACGGCGAAGGCTTCGGGCTCGGGGAGGGTCGACGTCTCGCGGATCGTCGCGAGAATCGCCCGAACTGCGAGAGGGCCGTTGTCGGCGATGCGCTGCGCGATCCGTCGCGCCTCCGAGAGTGCCTCGCCGTCCGCCACGACCCGTCCCACCAGGCCGAGCTCGGCGGCACGCCGCGCTGAGATCGGCTCGCCCGTGACGAGCATTTCGACCGCCACGGTGTAGGGCATCTGACGGGGGAGACGCACGCAGGATCCCGCCATGGGGAAGAGGCTGCGCTGCACCTCGGTCACGCCGAACTGAGCACCCTCGGCGGCGACGCGGATGTCGGTCCCCTGGAGGATCTCGGTGCCGCCCGCCAGGGCGAAGCCCTCGACGGCGGCGATCACGGGCTTCGTCGGACGGTAGGTCTTGAGCCAGCCGTCGAAGATGACGGCGCCGTCGGTGAGCAGGCGCTTCTCGTAGTCGTCGTCGGCCCGACCGGCCCGGAGCTTCGGGATCACCGACAGGTCCATGCCCGCGCAGAAGACACCTCCCGCCCCGGTGAGGATGGCCACCCGGAGGTCGTCGTCCTCGTCGAGGCGGTGCCAGGCGTCGGACAGCCCGCACAGGACTTCGGCGTTAACGGCGTTCTTCTTCTCCGGACGATTGATGGTGACGGTCAGTACATGGCCGTCCTTCTCGGCGAGCAACGCGGGCATCGGGGGTTCCTCCGGTCTCCGTTCGGTCACCGGGGGGACTCCCCGGGCAGGCGGCACCCTATCGACTGGAAGGCTGTCGGGCCACCGAGCTTCAGGGGCCGGGCGGAGTCGAGCCGGTGGGGGTCGGTTCGCCGCTTCGTCGCCGCTCCGTCTCGACCAGCTCGAAGAGCAGACCGGCACGGTCTCCCAGGTTCACCACACTGGCGCCGATCTCGGCGGCCACGTCCCCCTGCTCGAAGCAGTAGCGCCGCCAGACCTCCGGCGGATAGGTTTCGAGGGCCAACGCGACGCCGCCCACGCGCGCGGCATCCGTCGCGCGGAGGTGCCCGGCAGCGGCGCCGACACCCCGCAGCTGGTGGCAGCTCACGCAGCGGAACTCCTCGGTCACCATTGCCCGGACCGGCTCCGGGAGCGAGCGCAGCGGCTCGAGGGGATCGTCTCGGGTGAGCGCGAAGCTCTCGGGCAGCAGGGCGACGCGCCCGAAGAGGTTCGGGTCGAGCTCGGGCGGCGGCTGCTCCCGGAATTGGATGAAGGCGCCGAGGGGCCGCGCCAGCACCCAGGGCACGGGCTCCGGGTCCTTCCACGTGTAGCGGCGCAGGGTGTGGTACACGTCGGTCAGGCGAAACAGCTCCCGCTCGTCGTCGAGTCCGATCACGATCACCGGTGCGAAGGGACGCAGCTCGGAGATCCGCCAGACCACCTGCTCGCCGCGCACGTTGGTCAGGGTGAGGTAGTCGCCCGAGGCTCCGGTCTCCGTCGCCCGGCGCTCGACGAAGTCGAGCAGATCGATGGCGTGATAGCGCCCGGGCCTGAGGGGCCGGGGGCGGCTCGGCTTCGCGAAGAGCAGATTGAGCGTGTGCAGGAAGCGCTCGTCCGCTTCGTAGCTCGCCACCTCCAGGCCGCTCTCCCAGAAGCCGGCGGTCGAGAAGGCGGGGTTGCGCCAGAAGCGCCGCGTCTCGATCACGTCTTCGATCGAGCCGTAGGTCTCGTCGATCTCGAGCATGCCCAGGAGGTGCCGCCGCATCGGGTTGGTCTCGTCGCGAAGGTCGAGCTGGGTCCAGTGGTCGCGCCCTCCAATGAAGAGGGCCTCGGCGGCGGGATGGCCCGCGGCGCGCAGGGCCGCGGCGAGGGCCTCGGCGGACTCGCGCGCTCCGGGTGCGTCGCTCTGGGCCGCGAGGAGAACCAGGGTCGGCTCCGGCCGCACCCGCCCCGTAGTCGATCCCTTCGAGGAGCCGGCTCGCGCCCAGGGCGCCGGTCGCTGTCGAGATCCAGAGGACGCAGGCGAGCCCGAGAGTCTTCGCAGTGGTCACCGGTTCTCCGTCGACGAGAGCCGGCGCAGCCGGGGCGACCGCCGGGGTCCGGGGGTCGGCGTGTCCAATCTACCGGCTGGAGCCCTGGATGCACGGACGCGCGTGCTATGGGTCTGCCCGATGACGGGAGCCTGGAGCGTCGAGCGCATGATCGAGCTGGGGACGCGCCACTCGACCCTCGAGGCGCGGGGCGAGCTCGAACCTCTGCTCGCGACCCTGGTGGCGGATCCGCTCTACGAGTTTCACCCCATCGGCCTGTGCATGCGCGGAGGCGATCGGGTGCGTCGCTTCTACACCCAGTTCTGCGAGCGTTTCCTGCCGATGCGGCACTCCTATGTGCTCCTCGGCGAGTGGGCGAACGAGCAATCGGTCGCCCAGGAGTACGACGTGTCGCTCCGGGTCGAGGACGCCGTCGAGACGCATCGGGTTCTTGGGATCCTCTACGCGGAGGGAGAGAAGCTGGGCGGAGAACGCGTCTTCGCCTCCGAGCGCTTCATCCGCCTGATGACCGGAGATCTCTTCCGCGAGCTCGAGCCCATTCGCCGCGAGGCTTGACGCGCTCCGGACCCGGCGGTGCGGGGCCTTCAGGGGCCGTCGGCGGGTTCGGCGCCCGGGCCGCGAACCACCCGGGGGCTGGCCCACCAGGTCAGATCCCGCTCCGCCACTGGAACGCGCAGGTCGATGGTCAGACGCAGGGTGATGCGCTCCCCTGCGTAGGGCGTGAGATCGCCGGCGATCGGAGTCCAGCGACGCCCTGCCCCGCCGACGTCGCTCACCTTCTGGCGCGCGATCTCCTCGAAGACGCCGTCGCGTCCCACCTCGACCACCATGTCGCTGCTGCGCGGATGGACGTGGAGATCCTCGAGGGAGACCATGCCCCGGTAGCCCACGCCGGACTCGAAGCGCCCCCCTTCCGCGGGCACCGTGAGCTCGTAGTCGATTCCCCCGCCCCAATGTCCGAGGCGCATCGGCATCGAACGTCGGTTGTGCCGGGCGACGAGTCGGGGCGGCGGCAGCTCGTCGGGATGCTCCACCCGATCCTCGTCCCGGGTCCAGGCCCGGGCGTTCGGTCTCTCCTCGATCAGATCGAGCCAGCTCTCGCCGCGATCCGGGCCCCGCTCGAGCACCACGATCCAGCTGGCGTCGTCGAGGGGATAGCCGTCGGCGATCCGGAAGAAGCGCTCGAGGTAGGTCTGCACCGCGGGCAGCTCGTCGGAGTAGTAGGTCCACATCGGCTGGTCGAGATCGCTGATCACGACGAGGTGCACGTCTTCGAGAGCGGCGAGGATGTTGCGCTGCTGTTCCTCGTAGATCCCGGTGAGCACGCCGCCGTAGGGTGTGGGGTTCGTCGTGTCGGTGGCGAAGTAGAGCAGGGGCTCGGAGCGCGCGACGAAGATGGGGTCGCCCGGCTCTACCCGGGACTGGATGTAGCGGATGACCCGGGGAATCGTGACCACGCGATAGATCGCGCTCACCGGCCGCAGGGGGACCCGTGGTCCCCAACGCGCCGGGCCCGCTTCTTCGTGCACCCAGGTGCCGACGACGAGGGAGTACCAGCCGGCCGCAGCGGCGATGGCGACGGCCGAGGCCGGTCGCAGGAAGGGGACGCGTGCCAGGACCGGCGCGATCAGGATCATGAGCTGCATCACAGCCGGCGCGAGGGAGAAGACGAGGTGTCCCCAGTCCGACCGGGGGAAGAGATTCGTCGCCATGGCGATCAGGTAGGCGGCGTTGATCCAGGCGGCGCGGGGGAGCGGCCCGGCGATCCGGGCCAGGGGTGTCGCGAGAAGTGCCAGGATCGGAAGTGCGTAGAGGAGCTGGACGCCGAGGATGATGTCGCGCTGTAGAGGCGCGTAGATCCCGTACTTCAGGAAGTAGAGATTCGGGAAGTACACGACCTTGTGGGGGTGGAGCTCCGGGTCGAGCACACCTGGGGGCCAGAGGTTCAGGTAGCGGGAGGAGAAGGTCTCACCGAGGGAGAGCGGCACCGTGACGAGACATCGCCACAGGTGCTGGAGGTCGCCGCGCAAGCCATAGAACGCAAGCGTGACGAGGGTGGCTGCCACTCCGCCTAGCACGAAGGAGCGGAGGATCCGCATCCGCTGTCCCGGTGCCGCGGTGGCGAAGAGGGCGGTCAGCATTCCCACGGCGAGCACCATCCCGAGGGTCTGTTTGCAGAGCGCGACCGCGGCGACGCCCACGCCCGCGGCGACGGCCCAGCGCGCGCTCTCCCCGCTGCGCGTCGCCGCGTAGGCCGTCCACAGGCCGAAGCTGAAGGCGAGGGGCGTGTAGTAGAAGATCGAGAACAGGGGGAAGAGAAGCAGCGGTAGAGCCGCGACGAGAGCCCCGGCGGCGTGGGCGAGCGCGCCACCGCCGGCTCGCCGCAGCAGTCCGTAGGCGAGGGCCGCATTGACGCCCTGGACCACAGCGGTCGCGCTGCGCCCCACCAGGATCTCCTCGCCGAAGATCCGGAAGAGCGCTCCGAGCAGCTCGAAGGGCAGGGGCCCGGTGAAGAAGACGATGTCGCGGTAGAGATGCTCACCCGCGACGAGGCGCTGGGCCACGTGGATGACCAGGCCCTCTTCGACGAGGTTGGGTTCGAGACCGATCACGGTCGCACAGGCGACGCCCCCCACGACCGCCCAGAGCAGGGCGAAGGCGGTGTGGGCGACTCGATCGGTCGGAGCGGACTCCGTCGCGACGTCTGCGGGGGCCATGGGGCGGGCCACTCTACACCGGCCGATGGCCGCGAGGCGAGCGGTCTGCGTCATTCCCGGGCGGGTGGAAAGTGCGTCGCGGGTCGGTCATCCTGGCTCGAGTGGCGGCTCGTCGTCGCCCGCTTCGCCGAGACCTGCGCGCCCCGAGGAGGTCCCCATGGCAGCGCCTTCGGGTCCCCTGCCCGGCTCGTTCCCGAACCCGTTCCAGGATCCGGCGCTGCGTGCGAACCCCTATCCCCTCTACGCGATGCTGCGCTCCTCGAACCCGGTCTTTCGCGTGCCCCTGCCCTTCGAGGGCCCCGGCGTGGTGATCCTGAGCCGTCAGGCCGACGTCGAGTCGGTGCTTCGCGAGGGGCGGGTCTCGGTGGATCGCCTGCGCGCCGACGTCGCCCAGCGCTTCCGGGCCTTCCTCCCCCCACAGTTCCTGGGCGAAGGGGGCCCGACCCGCAGCATGCTCATGCTCGACGGAGTCGACCACACCCGGGTGCGCGGTCTGGTGAACAAGGCCTTCACGCCGCGCCGGGTTGCAGCTCTCGAAGGGCGGATCCGCGGGATCGTGGGCGACCTCATCGACGGGGTGCGGTCCGCTGGCGTCATGGATCTGATGCACGACCTGGCGGAGCCCCTGCCCGCAATCGTGATCGCTGAGCTCCTCGGCGTGCCGGCGGAGGACCATCGCCGGTTCAAGCAGTGGGCGGCGGATCTCGTGAATGCGTTGGGCACGGGCGGACCACTGACCCGCGGGCCGGAGTTCGAGGCGGCCTTCGAGGCGCTCCTGGGCTACCTGCGCGGTGTCATCGAAGAGCGGCGCGCCTCGCCGCGAGAGGATCTGATCAGCGGGATGATCGCCGCCCAGGAGGACCGGGACGCGTTGAGCGACGCCGAGCTTCTGGCCAACAGCTTCCTCCTGCTCGTGGCCGGGCACGAGACCACGACGAACCTGGTCGGGAACGGGGTCGTGGCCCTGCTGCGGAACCGGGAGCAGTGGGAGCGCCTGCGCGCCGACCGGTCCCTGCTGCCGAACGGGATCGAGGAGCTGCTCCGATACGACAGCCCGGTGCAGGCGACGGTGCGTGTGCCGACCGAGGACATCCCGCTGGGAGACGAGGTCCTGCCCCTGGGTGCGCTCGTCGTCTGTCTGATCGGCGCCGCGAATCGCGATCCCGCGGCCTACGACGAGCCAGATCGGCTCGACGTGACCCGCGAGCGGGTCCAACACCTGTCCTTCGGCTTCGGACAACACTTCTGCCTCGGAGCCGGTCTGGCGCGGCTGGAGGCGCGGGTCGTGCTCGACGCGTTGCTCGAGCACGCTCCCGACCTCGCGCTCATCCGGGACGAGGTGGAGTACCGACCGAATCCGCTGCTGCGGGGCCCCCAGGCCCTGCCCGTCTCGTTCTGATCGGGTCCCGTCATGGAACGGATCGAAGTCTCGCGTCTCATCCTCGGATCGCCCCAGGCCGTCTGGGACGCCTACACCGATCACCGGGGCTGGGCCGAGTGGGGCGGCGTGGGGTGGGCGCGCCTCGAGCGCGAGGGTGTTCCGGCGCCGAACGGAGTCGGCTGCGTGCGGGTCCTCGGTCCGCCCGGTTTCGCTGCGCGGGAAGAGATCCTCTCCTTCGATGCGCCGAAGCGCATGACCTACCGCGTCCTCGGTGGAGGCCTGCCGATCCGGAAGCACCTCGGGGAGGTGACCCTCGAGCCGGAAGGTGAGGGCACGCGGATCCTGTGGCGCTGCGAGTTCGAGTCGAAGGTCCCGGGGCTCGGTCCGATCTTTCGGTTCTTCGTCGCCCGCCTGTTTCGCGGTGTGCTCGACGGGCTCGCGGAGGCGCGCTTCCCCGAGCCCTGAGCGTCGACCTGGGGGAGCGCCCCCGGCAATGGGCCTCAGCCGTCTGCGTGGCCGGCCGCGAACTTCCCCACGAGGGCGTTGAAACGATCGGGCATCTCGAAGTAGATCGAGTGGCCGGCGCCGCGGATCTCCTCGAAGCGCGCGCCGGGGACGTCCCGGGCGACGCTGCGGAGCGTCGCCGGGGGGAAGAGCAGGTCATCGCTGCCGCTCAGCATCAGGACCGGGACCTGCAGGGTCTCCAGCTCGTCGGCGGAGATCCGTGCGGCAGGGTCGAAGAGCTTCGACACCGCGGACAGGCCGACTCCGGTGTTCAGCTCTCCGATCCGGTCGTAGAGGAAGCGCAGGTCCGGGCGCCGGCGTACGAAGTCTGCGCCCAGCGCGGGGGTGTGATCGATTCCCGCCGCCTCGATCCGCTCGCCCACGGAAGCGGCAGAGGCGAGCACCTCGTCGTTGGCGTAGCCGCCGGGGGTGCAGGCGAGGACGAGACACGACACGCGCTCCGGCTTGCGAAGCGCAAAGGGGAGACCGCTCCAGCCTCCCATCGACTGGCACACCAGGGCGGTCCGCTCGATTCCCGCGGTATCGAGCACCGCGGTGAGGTCGTCGGCGAAGTGTCTCGGGTGGAAGTCCTCGCAGGTCGAGCGCCCGAAGCCGCGGTGGTCGAAGGCCAGGACGCGGTGCGTCCGGGAGAGGATCGGGATCTGCTGCCACCAGGACAGGCGGTTGCCGCCGGCACCGTGGGCCAGCACCAGGGCGGGGCCGTCGCCGTAGACCTCGTAGTGGATCGATGCGTCTGCGCGCTGGACCTCGGGCATCGTCGCTTCCTCAGCGCTCCGCGTCTCGACTCGGCTCGACTGTGTCCTCGCGGTCCATCCCGAAGCCGTGGATCAGCTTGTAGACGTGGGAGCGGGCCAGGTCGAGGCGTCGCGCGGCCTCGCTCACGTTCCAGCCGGTCTCGACCAGCGTCTCGTGTAGGAGCCTGCGCTGGAAGCGCCGAGTCGCCTCCTGATAGGTCAGGTGCTCTTCCGCTTCTCCAACGTCTTCGCCGGGCTGGTCCGGAAAGACGTGGCGCCGCTCCACCCGAGCTGCGTGCTTCCCGGCGGCTCGGATCGTCGCGGCCTCCAGGGTGTGCGCGAGCTGGCGCACGTTGCCGGGCCACTCGGCAGCCTCGATCGCCCGCCGCGCCCCTTCGGACAGCTCGAGGCGCGGAAGCCGGTGTCGTTCGGAGGTTTGGGCACAGAAGAAGGCGGCGAGCTCCCCGACGTCCTCCGGACGCTCCGCCAGGGTCGGCATGCGGATCGGGAGCACACAGAGTCGGTAGTAGAGATCCTCCCGGAAGCGCTTGTCGCTCACCGCGACCTCCAGATCGGTGTTCGTCGCCGCGATCAGGCGGACGTCGGCGCTCACGGCCTCGTTGGATCCGAGCGGGTAGTACTGCTTCGACTGGAGGAGCTGGAGGAGCTTTGCCTGGGCGGAGATCGGGAGCTCACCGACCTCGTCGAGGAAGAGCGTGCCCCGGGAGGCTGCCTCCACCTTCCCGGCGGCGGCCTGGTGCGCGGTGGAGTGTGCTCCCCGCGCGGCGCCGAAGAGCTCGGACTCGATCAGGCTCTCGGGCAGCGCGGCGCAGTTCACCTCCACGAAGGGGCCGCCGGCGCGTCCGCCGTTCTCGTGGATCACCCGGGCGAGCTGACTCTTCCCCGTCCCCGAGTCTCCGGTGAGGAGAACGTTCACGTCGAGGGGGGCGACCATGGCGGCCTGCTCGAGCACGCTCGCCAGGGCGGCGCTGCGTCCCACCACTCCCGCGAGCCGGAGCGTCTGGCGCGGCCCGCGGGTCGCGTCCTCCCGCTCTCGGGTCCGATGGCGGTCGAGTAGGCGGTCGGCCAGCGGGGCGAGGTGCCGGGCGAAGGTCTCGGCGCGCTCCCGGTCTTCGTCGGACCAGGGCCCGGTGCCCTCGGCGCCTTCGAGGTAGAAGACCCCGATGGGTGGGGGGCCTCCCACGGGTGCACACAGCACGGCCTGGATCTGGCGGGAGCGAACGCTCTCGCGCTTCCGGAAGCGCGGGTCCAGGAGGGCTGACGAGGTGACGACGGTCTGCCCCGTCGCGATCGCCTCGGCAATGATGCCTCGCGAGATCGCATCGCGAATCGTGCCGAGGTCGTCGGAAGAGCAGCCCTGGGCCATCCACCACGGCGCGTCTTCGGAGTCGGCCAGCTCGTCTCGCAGCTCGAGGTAGCCGCGCTGGGCTCCGGTCACCTCGACCACAAGGGCCAGGGCCTCGGCGAGAAAGGGCTCGATGAGCTGCTGGGTGCCGAGGTCGAGGAGCCGGTGATAGAGATCCCGCTCCTGCCGTAGTCGATGCTCGCCGTCCCCGCCCATGAAGCGAGACCTCTTCCAGATGGAGATCGAGCTTGCCATTGCGATGGAGCGGAGTGCAAGCGCCGCGCCGCCTCGATGGCTCCGTGAGAGGCCTGCGCACCGCCAGATCCGTCCTCCAGGCCGGACACCGATCCGGTCGACCGTCCTCTCCGGAGGACGCCCGGGGGGCTGTCGCCTCTTCAGGACGCCAGAGGCGCATGGCATGGCGATTGCTCTACTCCACATCTCGGGGAAGTGGAGGAGATCGATCATGCTGGACCCGCAGAGCGAGATCCTCGGAACGTTCGAGCGGACGTCCCAGCGTTCGGTGCCTTCGCCGCCCCGGGTCGGCGCGGACCCCGCGAGCGTGCTCCTCGCGCTGGCGGCGTGCAGCCATGCGGCTGAGGTGGGGGAGGTCCTCGTCGGGTTCGCCGAGGATCTCCTCGCCGCGCAGGGCTGCTCGGCCGAGGTCCGCGTCGGCCCCTATCTCGAGTGCGCCCCCTGCCGAGGTGACGATGGGGAGGACGCGTGCCTGGACCGTCGCGAAATGCTCGTGCCACTGCGGCGCGGCGAGCGCTCTCTCGGGGTCCTGCGTATCGGCGGCATCACGCGCGTGTCCCTGGAGCACCGGCGCTGGCTGACGATCGCAGCGCATGCAGCCGCCGCGGAGCTGGAGCGACTTCGGATCGAGGCGGTCGCCCGACACGAGCACCAGCACGTGGAGCAGCTCAGCCGGTACGTGCCGGGGCCCATCTCCGATCGCATCCAGGCCGATCGCGGTCAAGACTCTGGAGAGCGGGATATCACCGTGCTCTTCCTGGACGTTCGTGGCTACACCACCACCGCGTCGATGCTGCGCTGCTCCCAGGTCTTCCGTCTGCTGAACCGCTACGTGCGAAGCGCTTCGTCGATCATCCGGCGCCACGGCGGAACGATCGTCGAGTTCAACGGCGACGGCATGATGGCGGTCTTCGGCGCTCCGGATCCGCTGGAGGCGAAAGAGGGCGCGGCGGCCCGGGCCGCCCTGAAGCTGGCCCTCGCCGTTCCGCCGCTGGTCCGGCGGCTGGAGTCGGAGCTGCCCGACACCCCTTCGATCGGGGTCGGCGTGGCGAGCGGTCGGGGATATGTGGGCGACATCGCGGCAGAGGATCGCCTGATCTGGAGCGCGGTGGGGAGCACCACGAACCTCGCCTCCAGGCTCCAGACGCTGACTCGAGAGCTTCGGGTTCCGATCGCGCTCGACGAGGCGACCTGGAGCGCCAGCGGTGACGCGGCGCGGCACTTCGCGCGACGCGACGGGGTGTCGGTGCGAGGACTGGCGGATCCCCTCACGCTCTACGTCGCGTCTGAGATCGAAGCGAACTCGATCCCCCGTCTGGGCTAGTTCAGGATAAGATGGGTCGAGCAGCGAGGGACCCGATGCTGCAGCCCCCCCTGATTGGCGATACGCCAGCCGAAGATCCGGACCGACTCCTCGCCTACATGGAGGATTGTCGCGGTCGCGTCGTCGACGAGATCCGCGAGATCGTGCCCCGGGACGCGCGGGCCGGGGGGCTCCTCTACGAGCTGATGCTCGACTACCCGATGCGGGGAGGGAAGGCCCTGCGGCCGGCCCTCTGCATCGCCACCTGCCGAGCCCTGGGCGGACATCTCGAGTCGGTGCTGCGCTCCTCTGCCGTGCTCGAGCTCTACCACAACGCCTTCCTGATCCACGACGACGTCGAGGACGGCTCCGACCTGCGGCGCAACGAACGGACCCTGCACCAGCTCCACGGCGTTCCCATCGCGGTGAACGTGGGCGACGGGATGCTCGCCCTCACCATGGAGCCGCTGCTCGAGAACATCGAGCTCGTCGGGCTGGGTCGAGCCCTGCGGATCCTGCGCGTCGTTGCGCGCATGGCCCGGGAATCCGCCGAGGGCCAGATGATGGAGCTCGACTGGGTGCGTCGCGCGGATTGGTCCCCAACGGATCGCGCCTATCTGCGCATGGTCTACAAGAAGACGTGCTGGTACACGTTCCTCGCTCCCGTGCTGGTCGGCGGCATCGCGGCGGGAGCTCGAGATCCGGAGCTCGCCGTCCTCGCCCGGTGCGTGACGCCCCTGGGCATCGCCTTCCAGATCCAGGACGACGTGCTCAACCTGGTGGGCGAGGCATCTCGCTACGGAAAGGAGATCGACGGTGATCTCTGGGAGGGGAAGCACACCCTCCTGCTGATCCACGCAATCCGCCAGGCGAGCCCCGCGGCGCGTCGCGAGGCGCTCCGCATCCTCGGGCGCTCGCGGCCCTGCGAGGTGAACCGACAGGACCGGAAATCGGCCGATGTGAAGTCCCGGGAGGACGTGGCCTTCCTGCGAGACCTGGTCCTTCGCAGCGGTGGCGTGGACCACGCACGCGTCGTGGCGCGTCGGCACGCCGATCGCGCGCGGCGGTCCTTCGAGGCGATCGGAGGAAGCCTTCCCGGCTCCGTCCACCGGGACTTCCTGGAGGGTCTCGTGGACTTCGTGGTGGCACGCGACCGATGAAGGAGGGGACGCTGCAGCGCGCGCTTCGTGAGCTTCGAGGTGCGGATCGGGAGGCCGGAGACTCCCTCGAACGCCTCGTGGGTGAGCTCCGCAAGCGGCATGAGCGCAATCGGGTCGAGAGCTCCGGGAGCGGCGCGCGCCCGGGCTACGAGGGAGCGCGTCGGGTGTTCTTCGATCGGATGTCGAGGCTCGCCGCTCAGGCTGAGATGGGAGATCGGATCGCGGACGAGCTCCTGCCCCCGCTTCCCGACAGCGGGGAGGGCGACGATGAGACCGTCGCCATGCTTCGGGCGCTCCAGCGCACGATCCTGCGCCACCCCGCCGCCGCCCAGTCCGCGGTGCGGGCCCTCGTGGCCGAGGGGCGACGCTATGCGGAGACCGAAGACGGGCAGGCGTGGAGGCGTCGACTGGAGGGCTCGGATCTCCTGCACCACCTGCGCATCGTCTGGCAGATCGCCTCCCTCGGCTCGATGGAGGCGGGCGACGATGGCCCCCTGCCCTCCGCCTACCTGGACGGGCTTTTCATGGCGGCGTCCTCGGACGATCCGGACGCGATCCTCGACCGCCTCTTCGGCGGACCCGGAGGCGAGGGCGATGCTGAATGAGCAGCATGGACCGGCGCCCCAGGAGGACGAGGTGCTGCTCCTCGCCCTCGGCGCCCTGGCACTGGCCCGGCGGATTCGCGAATGGATCGAGCGCGAGGCACCCGGCGAATCGGCGCGGGAGGAGCGGCCGTCGGCGGTGTCCGCCGACGGCGCGCAGGTGCCCCCGGAGATCGCCGCCTGGCTCGGACTGCTCGCCCTCGGAGCGAGGGTCGATGTCTGGCTCGCCCGGTCGCCCCAGCCGGAGGAAGCCGTCGACGAAGCGGCACGACGCGAGCCGTCGGCCCGCCTGGATCTGCTCCGATGAGTCTCCACCCCCAGCGGGACCCGCTCCCATGAATCTCCACGCTCATCGCGCCATCGACCCGGCGACCCTCGGAGCCCTGGTGCTTCAGGCGGATCACTGGCGGCGCTCGCCGGCGTCGGTCGGGGGGCCGGCGGGACACAAGGAGTGGTCCCACTTCTGCATCTTCGGGCGGGACCTCGACCTGCTGATCAACTTCAGCCTGATGGATGCTTTCGGCGCGATCGAGACCCCGCGCCTCACCGTGCTGATGCGTGAGCCGGGCGGCGACTGGACCGGCGACGTCGACGCCTACGCATCCTCGGCGCTCGAGATCGACGAAGGGGGCGTCGACCTGCGCCTGGGCCCGAACCGATTGCGCTTTCGGGACGGCGCCTACGAGCTCGACCTGGCCCTGAGGCGCCAGGCGCTGCGCGCCAGGCTTCGGCTCGAGCTGGCCTCGCGACCGGCGCTCACGACCAGCGTCCCTCTCGCCGACGGGCCCGGCATGCGCTGGTTCGTGGTGCCGAGGCTCGAGGCCTCGGGGACCGTCGTCTGGCGGGGGGGCCGCCGGGAGCTCGTTCGGGCGCCCGCCTATCACGATCACGATTGGGGAAGCTTCCGCTGGGGCGGCGACTTCTCCTGGGAGTGGGGCATCGGGCTCGCCGACGAGGCGGTGCCGTGGACCCTGGTATTCCAGCGCATCTCCGATCGCGGCCGCCTGCGCACCCTCTCCCAGGGCGTCCTGCTCTGGCGCGGCGATCGCCATCTCCGCACGCTCCACGGATCGGAGCTGTCGGTTCACTCCGAGGGTCGGACCTCCACGCGTGGGGCGCTGCGGGTGCCGCGGATCATGTCCCTCGTTTCGCCGGGGCGAGCGGCGGATCTGCCGGCTCGCATTCGGGTCGAGGCGCGGCGGGGTGCGGACGCCCTCGACATCGAGTTCGAGCTCGGGGATCTCGCCCAGGTCGCGATTCCCAACGACGTCGGTCGCGGTGCCACGATCGTCTCCGAGGTGCGATCCGAGGTCCGGGTCGAGGGCCAGGTCCGGGGAGAGCCGGTGTGCTTCGAGGGCCCGGGACTGGTGGAGATGAATCGTGCGGCAGCCTGACTTCCCCGCATTCCTGGACCGCTCCCTCACGATCCTCCGGGTCGAAGCGCCCGATCACCACGCTGAGCTGGCCTCGACCCTGGGGCGCCGAGGTCTGCGCTGCGAGGTGGACGGGCCGACCGTCGCGCTTCGCTTCGAGGGCTCCCGTCATGCGCTTCGGGAGCCGGATCATCGAGAGGAGATGTTCCTGCGCACCGACTGGACCACGATCCTCGACCTGGTGGACGGGGAGCTGTCGCTCCTGGAAGCCCTTCTCGAGGAGAGGCTGTGGCTCACGGGGAGCGCCGACGCCGTGACGCGCTTCGACGAGGCCCTCGTCTGCTACCTCGGCGGCGCAATCCGCTGCCCGTCCCTTCCCGCGCTCCTCGCCGAGCTCCGTGTGAGCCGACTCGCAGCCGCACCGAAACCCGCAGCAGAGGCCCCCCAATGACCATCGACGCCTGGATCGACGTGGATCTCGCACGAGAGAAGGAGACCCGGCATGCCCCCATCGTCACCATCTTCGGTGCAGGGGTGACCGGCCTCTCTCTGGCCCACGAGCTGGTGGAGCGCGGGTTCGGGGTGCAGGTGGTGGAGGCGCGGCCGGATCCGGACGACGAGTACTCCTGCGAAGTCGGCGGACTCGCGGCGAACCAGGTCGGCCGCGTTCCCGCGGAGATCGAGCGGGTGCACCCCTATCTCTTCAGCGAGGAGGACAAAGCCGGCGAGGACGCCGTGGATCCGGACCCGCGAAGCATCCAGATCTGGGTGGACCACCTGGGGGAGGAACAGGTGAAGGTCCGGGTCGGTGACGGCGAGTTCGAGATCACGACCCACCCATCGAGCATGGAGAAGACTGCGGAGAGGATCCGGGACGGAGCGATCGGCGCCGGCTTCGACGCGGAGCTCCACGGAAGTGCCGCGGTGCTGGTGACGTCGAAGACCCCGGGCGAGGTGGCGCGCATATCGGTCGAAGTGGCGGACCCCTCGAATCCGATCATCCGCTACGAGGGCCTCTCCACCCTCGCCCATCTGCGTGCCTCTGTGATGGAGCCGGTCCATCCGCGCATCCCCCTGCCTCAGCGTCTGCAGTTCGAGCGACCGATGTCTGACGGCGACTGGCGGGAGATCGAGGACGAGCACTGCACGAAGAACTCCCAGAAGCTCGACGAGATCTGGGCCGCTCTTCTGAAGGCGTATCAGTCCTATACCGCGGACGTTGCCTCCAACATCGAGAAGAAGACGGACAAGGGCGGCTTCGACTCGGATGGGCTGAGCGAACGGATGCGCCGCCGCGAGGAGTTCCTGCTCGAGATCCGCGGACATACCGATGGAGATGGCGCGCCCGGGAAGGACCGCGAGCTCAGCCTCGAGTGGGCGGATCTGGTGCGCCAGGAGCTCGTGGCGCGCAACGAAGCTGCGGGGGGCCCGATCCCCGACCTGGAGAAGCGAATCCTGCTGGTCGGCGTCGGGGGCGCCGAGCGCCTCGGGAATCCGCGGCGAAGAATCGGGCGCCGTCGGGCGAACCGGGTGGAGCTGCGCATCGTCGAGCACCACATCCCCGGGGAACACGGCTACCGCTTCTTCCCCGGCTTCTACCGCCACCTCTTCGACACGATGAAGCGAACGCCGATCCTCGACGCCCAGGGCCGCGAGACGGGTCGGACCGCCTTCGATCAGCTCGAGGCGGTCGAAGTGGTCGATGTGGCGCTCGAGGACCAGCGCCGCCCCCATCGCGTGCCGGTGCGAGGAGCGCGCTCCCTCGAGGAGCTGCGAGAGCTCATGCGCATGCACCTGGGCGGGGAGCTCCTGGATCTCACCGTGCGGGACCTCCTCCTCTTCTCCCTGCGCATGATGCAGTTCCTCACCTCCTCCGCCGAGAGGCGCCGGGGAGAGTACGAAGAACAGAGCTGGTGGGACTTCCTCGTCGGGAAGGATGAGAACGGAAACGCTCGCTATCACTATTCTGCCGAGATGGCCGACCTCCTTCGCACCACGCCCGAGGCGTTGGTGGCGATGGGCGCCGACGAGACCGATGCGCGCACCCAGGGCGCCGTTTATGCCCAGCTCCTCACCGACGTCATGCGAGACGGGTCCGAAGCGAATCGCACGCTGAACGGACCGACTTCCGAGGCCTGGCTAGGGCACTGGAAGCGCTACCTCCAGCGCCAGGGCGTGCGCTTCTTCGTCGGCGAGCTCTCGAAGCTCGAGTGGCACGGCGACGAGCTGCTGCCGATCGTGACGCGGAAGACCCATGATTGTGGCGACGCGTCGCTCCAGATCATCCTCGTCGACCCGGGTACGCTCGAGCTCGAGCTCAACGGCCTGCGAACTTCGATGGCCCTCGAAGCAGGGGTTTCCCTCGCGGAGGCGACGAAGCGGCTGGCAAGGCAGATCGATGAGGACCTGGATCTGGGGATCGCGGTCCAGATGAGTGAGGCAGACCTCCGGGCAGGCCGGATGCGGCTCACGCCGCGGCACACGGAAGACGACGTCCTGCTGCGGATCCGGCGTCCCGCCATCGACCTGCGCATACAGCTCTTCGGCCTCGAGGTTCCGATCGGCCCGGATCTCAGCCTGCTCTCCGCAAGGGAGCCGCTCGAGGATGTCGCGGTGCAGGTGCTTCGGGGCTCCTTCCTCGTCTCCCCCCGTCCGGGGGAGGCCCTGCTCTGGATCCGGAGCCGGGCCGCGGGGCGGTACGGCGCCGAGATCGACGGGAGGAGAGTCGAGATCGAGGTGGAGGAGGAGGAAGCGCCGCTTTCGACGGAGGACATTCGCGATCGGCTGCTCGTGGAGATCGCCGATCGCGTGCGCCATCTCCAGCCGAACCGAGCCGGCGAGACGGGGATCCGCCTCGCCAGCGAGGCCGAGGGAGAGATCGTTCACGTGGACGTTAAGCGCTGGCGGGGCCGTGTCGGCCGCGGTGTGGACCTGCGCGTCGATCGAGAGGCGTTTCCACAGCTCGACGTTCTGCGCGGCGACTCACTACGGATCGTTACCGACGATCCGGCAGTCGGCATCGTCGGTGCGTCGCCGGAGATTCCCGACGAGGTCTACGTGGAGATCGATCCGGGAGGCGGAGACCCGAGCCCGTCCAGCGCGGGCGGCGGCCCGGACTTCTACGTCATGGCCCTGCCCTTCGACGAGGTATCGCGTCTGGTCTGGCAGGCTCACGAGGACGGTGCCGCCCTCGACTCGCCGCAGCAGCTCGACGGCTGCTTTGCGCAGATGATGGGCTTCGAGAAGGCCACGGCTCGTCGCACCGATGCCGGTGTCGAGCTCCCGCTCGTGCGGGATGTCCTCGGTCGCCCCACTCCCGCCAGGTATCCGCTCCGCGACCTGTCTGGCATCCAGTACTACTTCAGCCACCAGGTCCGGATCGGGCGCGGCCACACCTACTATCCGCGGGCGCCCTGGGGCCTGTCCTCGATCTCTCAGGTCGCCTACTGGCGCGAGCGCATGTCGCGCAGGAGTGCCTTCCTCGGCCAGCTCTCCGTGGACATCGGTCGCTTCTACGCCCGAGCACCCGATCGCGACGATGGGTCGCCCGCTCCGGCCTGGCATACGTCCAAGCAGGGTCTCGCGGAGGAGGTCTGGCGGCAGATCACTGCGGGCCTCGACGGCGTTCTCTCCGGGAAGCTGTCACGCCCGGCCTACTACCACCTCGACCAGGCCATCGAGTTCGAGGGCGAGGTTGGTGAGCGAAAGCTCGGCCCCGACGGCGCGGTGGTGGGTGTCGCGGATGAAGGCGCTGCGGACCATGCCCTGGCGATCGAGGGGCAGACCTACGCGATCACTCTGACGAGCGGCGAGGATGCGAGCGACGTTCCGCGCCTGCTCGCGGCGAAGATCGACGCCGGCCCGCGCCCATTCCTGGCGGCTCCGCTGCCCGTGAACACCGGTGACGGCCCGGCGCACCGCCTGCTCGTGGCCGCATCGGCGTGGGGTGCGTCGGCGGTGATCCGTGTGGCCGGTGTCGCGCCGGTCCCCTACCGGATTCGGATCGGGAGCACGCCAGTGATCGAGATGACGCCGTCCGGAGAGAGCGAGGACGAGATCCGCGATGCTTTCGTGGACGGCATCAACGATCACGTTCCCGGCGCCATCGCCCGCGCGGTCGAGGGCGCCCGGCTGCACGTGGATTTCGCGTCCCCCGACACGATGCTCAGTGTCCTGGCGCTGGATTCGCTCACCCATCGCCTCCGGATCGAGTCCGGCTCTTCACTGCGCATCCGACCCGTATCCGCGACGCTCTCGCTGGAGAATGACGAGGCGACACCGGTTCGCAACGCCACGCCCTTCCTCATCAACGGGCCGGAGGTCTGGAAGGAGCGCCCCGGCCTCCTTTCCCTGCTCGAAACCACCCCGGTCCCGATGAACCTGTTCTGGAACCCGAAATCGAGGATCTACTACCACCTCACCCGTCGTCGGTGGCTCATGGCGGGCAACCAGATGGCGACTCTCACCCGACTCTCGACCATGGAGTCGGCGAATGAGTCGGCGCGTCACGCAGTCGCTTCGATCCTGCACGCGCTCCTTGCCCCTCCGACCGATCCGCCCACCTACAACGGCCAGGGAACCTTCTTCGGCGACTATCCGGATTTCTGGGATCCGGAAGCTCACGAGTTCGACGACCTCGCGATCCTTCGTCGCCTGGACGGCGCCGTGTACGACACGAAGTCCGGGGGTGTGCCGCTCCCCCACGCCTTCGAGATCCTCCGCCTGGGCGAGTGGGTCGCAGGGCTTCCCGGGGACCTGATGAAGGACGAGTTCCCCGGGCAGATCAGCAAGCTCTGGGGCCACGTCCTGGGACGGCTCGACGAGGAGCTTGGCTTCACCGAGGGCGACGAGTTCGTGAAGACCCTGCGCTCCCTGCTCGATGCATTCCTGAAGTTCGATCCCTCCTAGGCCAGCTGTCCGCCGAACTCGCTCAGGCGCTGCCCGTAGCCGGGAGGGGGAGTGCCATGCGCGCGAAGCGGGCGGGATCGAGGATTCCCTCGCCCGTCATCTCCTCTGCTGCGCGGCGTCCATCTTCGGAGTCGCCGGTCGCGACGGCGAGCTGCCAGCGCGCGGATCGAGCGCAGAGGCCCATCTCCGCGGCGTCGTATGCGTCGGCTGCTGCGGCGAGCTCCCGCTTGCAGGCCGCGAGATCGCCGCGAAGGCTGGCGATGCCGGCGGCGATGGCTGCAGCGTTCGCGCTGGCGTGGGGCAGGCTGGAGCGCGCGATGTGCCGGCGCTCGCCCTCGGCGACCCGTGCCAGGCGCTCGGTCGGACCCGCCCCCCGAGCCGCTGCAGCCAGCGCGGCTCGCGCTCGCAGATGCCGCAGCCCGTTGCCCACACAGTCGAGGCGTAGGAAGCCCGCATCGCGCAGGGCTCTCCAGTCGTGCTCGACGCGCTGCCACGCGGTCTCCGCCTCGTCTTCGTAGAGCGCGATGTGGACGGCGCTGTAGAAGCCCCGGAAGTGCTGGGACGTGAAGAGACCGTTCTGCCAGGTGTGGTCGATGTGCTCGAGGTCCTGACGGGCGCGGTCCGGATCGTCGGCGGCGAGGGGAACGAAGACGCTGTCGCCGGTGAGGTAGATCCCGAGGGCGTAGTGGTCTCCCCGCTCGCGCGCCTCGTCGAGCAGCGCGGGCAGGCGCTCGGCCAGCTCGCGGATTCGCCCCAGCTGGACGAGGGCCGAGAGCGCGAAGGCCCGGTTCGCCGCGAGGTCCCAGCTGATGCCGATGCACTCGGCGCGCATGAGGGAGACGGCTCGGTCGCAGCGCTCGACGCACTCGCGCCAGAGGCCGTGATACCACCCGACCACCGATCGCGAGAGCTCTACCCAGGCTCGATCGAAGGGATCGCCCGTCCGCTTCGCCAGGTCGTCGATGCGATCGAGGAGGCGGAGGCTGCGCCGTCGAAGCCAGGCGCCGCCGGCGTTGGCTTCGATCCCCGCCTCGAGTCCGAGGGCGCGTACCACCCGAGAGGGCTCTCCCGCGTCGAGGACGGCGAGGAGGTGCCGAACGGCGAGGGCGTCCGAGAGCGTGTGGTCCAGCATCGACGTGCCGCGGGCGGCTCCCTGGAGCGTGTCGAGGCGGGCCACGGTCGCCTCGGGCAGATCCGCCGCCGGGCGCTCCGTGAAGCCGTCACCGCGCATCAGGAAGTAGAGCCGCGATCGCAGCGCTGAGCGGGTTGCGGCGGCGGGGTTGCGGGGAAGGCGGATGCGGTGGTCGCGCAGGGCTGCGCGCAGGGCTTCCATGCCTTCGTCCAGCTCCCCGGCGTAGAAGTGCTGCTCGGCGGCTCGCCCGCGGAGCGTGGCGGGCACGTGTCCCTCGGCGTCGGCCCGCCCCGCCGCCGCGGATGCGGTTTCCCAGCTATCCGCCGCCGCCGCGCTTCGCCCCGCGGCCGCCAGCACTCGTGCGCGCTGGGAAAGGAGATCCCAGGCGTCGTCGCGGCAACCGCCGAGATTCCAGGCCAGGTCGTAGAGCTCGGCGGCCCGGTCGAAGGCGAGGCCCCGGTCTGCTTCCTCCGCGGCGGCCCGGGCGATCGGAACTGCGCCGGCCTCGTCACCGGCGCCGAGGGTGTGCTCCAACAGCGTCGCCGCTCTCGTCTCGGGTCGTTCCGCCAGACCGTCGGCGAGCTGACGGTGGCGTCTTCTTCGGTCTGGATCGTCGAGGCCGTCGAGAATCGCGTCGCGAATCCGGCCGTGATACGTCTCGACTTCCCGCCCCGACGAGCTCGCGCGCAATAGCGATCCGTTGCAGAGCTCGTAGACCCTCGGTCGTCCGCGGCCGGCGACTCCCGAGAGCTCGAGGACGAGCTGGGTGTCGATGGGCGCGCCCGATACGGCGACCAGCTCGAGGATCTCCAGCGCTTCGCTCGGAAGCGCCTCCAGGCGCGCACGAATGACGGCGCCGAGATCACCCGGTGCATCACCCGTCGCCGTCGGCTGGTTGGCGAAGCGGGCCAGCTCCCCGATGAAGAAGGGGGAGCCGCCCGCTTCCTGGACCAGGGCGCGAATGCGGTCGATCGCCATCGGCGGTGCAAGGGGCAGGAGGTCGCCTACGAGCTCCCGGGCTTCGTCCGGCGACAGGGGGCCGACCTCGAGGAGATTCGCACGATCCGCTTCGGGCTCCTCGTCGAGCGCTCTCAGGAGCGGGCTCTGCCTGCGGTCGTCGCTGCGATAGGAGAGGATCATCAGCAGCGGCGGAGGATCGGGCGGTCGCAGTAGAGATCGCAGGAAGTCGGCGCTGTCGAGATCGCCCCAGTGGAGATCGTCGCTCCAGAGGGCGAGGGGGCGACGGTCGGCGATGCGCGCCAGCAGCTCGCGGAGCGCACCGAAGCCGCGCCGCCGGATCTCGCCGGGGTCGACGTCGGCCAGATCCGGCGCGTCCTCGAGGTCCGCGAAGGGGACACGGCCGAGGACGGGGAACATCCGCAGCAGGGCCCTGAGACCCCGCGGCCGGACGGCTTCGAGCTCTTCCTCGGGCAGGCGGCTCAGGAAGCGACTGAGGTCGTCGACCAGCCCATCCACTGCCTCGAAGCGGACCGACTCGTTGGGATGACAGCGGGCACGCAGGACCACGCCGTCGTGGTCGCGTTCGAGGGCGGTGAGGAAGTGCTCCACCAGGGCGGACTTCCCGATGCCCGACGGTCCTTCCACCCGGATACAGGCCCCGGATCCGGTGCGGGCGGCATCCATGGCCTCCCGAAGCTTTCGGAGCTCCACCTCGCGACCGACGATCCCCCGATCCGGGAGCCGCCGGGGCGCGTCGGGGGCGGGCGGGAGGTCGGCGCCTCCGAGGCGCTTCACGATCTCGTCGAACCCGGGACGGGTGTCGGGCTCGTAGCGAAGCAGGTCGAGGGTCAGTAGGTCCAGGTCTTCCGGGATGGACGGGACCCGGGCTCGGGGGGGCTCGGGCGCCCGGTGCTGGCGGTCGAGCAGAGCGCCGAGACCGGGCCCGTCGAAGGGCGCCTGCCCGGTCAAGCACTCGTAGAGCATGACGCCGGCGCTGTACCAGTCCGCTGCCGGCGAGATCGGGTTGCCCCAGGCCTGCTCCGGCGAGGTGTAGAGGAGGGTCCCGGCGAACCCGTCGCGCTGGCTGGCGATCGAGAGGGCGCTGTCCATCCCGATCACGAGGCCGAAGTCGAGGAGGATGACCTGCCCGTCCTCGTCGACCAGAACGTTCTGCGGCTTCACGTCGCGGTGCAGCTTCCCCAGTCCGTGCAGCGCGTCGAGTCCCGCGGCCAGCTGCTCGAAGCAGCGCCGAAGCCGCTCGTAGTCTCTCGCAGGGCGCGGTCCGGATCCGCAGAGGTGCTCGAGGAGATCGGTTCCCCGCACGAGCTGCATCGTGAAGAAGCACTGCTCGCCGTCGGCCTCGAGGTCGTAGAGCTGCACGAGGTTCGGATGGGAGATGTCGGCGAGGGCGCGAAATTCGCGCTTCAGGAGATAGAGATCATCCGGGTCGCGGGTGATCAGCGTCTTCAGCGCGACCTCGCGCCCGGTCTCCCGGTCGAGTGCGCGAAAGACCGCGCCCAGCGACCCGATTCCGAGGCGGTCGCGAATCTCGTAGCGCTCGGTGCGGGGCAGGAAGAAGTCTCCCGGTCCCGCCCGATGGCCGGCCGTGTCGATCGGCACGATTCCGAAAGATAGCGCTCCGTCGCCGTCCTGAGTGGCCGGGCGGCGCCGGGCCCCCGTCTCAGTCCACCATCCAGGTGACCGGGATGCAGGAGGTGCGACCGAACCAGTCGGCGGCGCGCTCGACCAGGTCCGAGGCGTGGTGGGCGCGGTCCACGACGTAGGCGTGGATCGCTTCGGCGTCGGCGGGGAGCAGCACGTCGGCGAAGCTCGCCATGCCGCGTTCCTGCCGGGTGCCTCCCAGGACGATCTCGTTCCAGGAGGCGTGGACCTCCGGGCTCGCGTAGCGGAGATCCGGCAGCAGGCCGCTGCCCTTCGTGCCCGATCCGTGGCAGCGCATGCAGTGGACCGCGTAGAGGTCACGGCCGCGGGACACGGAGTCCTCGCTGAGGTCCAGGCTCGGCGTCTGCACGCTCCGGGTGGGTCGCGGCGTGGTGGGGGGCATCGGGGCGCCGCCGCCGCGCTTGAAGGCGAGGACGTGTCCTTCGTTGCCATTCTCCAGCTCGGTGAAGTGGCCCCCGTGAGATCCGCCGATGCCGGCGAGGACCGCCACGTACTGCTCTCCGCCGGCGCGGTAGGTGATCGGAGGCGCCATCACGCCGGAGGGTGTAGAGGTCTTCCAGAGCACGTCACCGCTGCGCACGTCGTAGGCCACGAGCGTGCCCTCGCCTCGGCCCTGGAAGAGCAGGCCGCCGGCGGTGGAGAGGAGTCCCCCGGGCACCGGGGTGCGGTGGTTCACACGCCAGACCTGCTTGCGCGCGACCGGGTCCCAGGCGGTGATGTGGGTGGGATCGCAGAAGCGGACCGTGCGCTCGAGACCCTCGTACTCCGCCATCAGCGCGGGGATGTCCTCGGCCGTGTTGAATCGGCCAGGGGTGAAGCGGAAATCCGGATCGGGGCGGAACAGGTAGGCCGCGGTGATGCTCGGGATGTAGACCCAGCCGGTCTCCGGGCTGAAGGTCATCGGGTGCCAGTTGTGCCCGCCCAGGATGCTGGGCGTCACGATCCGCTCCTCGGCGTTCCATTGGGCCTCGGGACGCTCGATGGGACGCCCGGTCTCGAGGTCGACCCCGGTGGCCCAGCTCGTAGTGACGTAGGGATCCGCGGAGAGGAGCTCGCCGGTGGCCCGGTCGAGTACGTAGAAGAACCCGTTCTTCGGGGCCTGCATGAGGACCTTGCGAAGTCGTCCCTCGATCTCGAGATCCGCGAGCACGATGTGCTGGGTGGCCGTGTAATCCCAGGACTCGCCCGGGGTCGTCTGGTAGTGCCACACCAGGCGACCACTCTCGGGCTTCAGGGCGAGGATCGAGGCGAGGAAGAGGTTGTCGCCGCCGCCGGGACTGCGCGTGCTGCGCTCGTAGACCGAACTGTTGCCCACGCCTACGTAGAGGAGGTCGAGCTCCGGGTCGTAGGCCATCGCGTCCCAGACCGTGCCGCCGAGCCCCGACTCCCACAGGGCGTTGGCGGGCCAGGTCGTGGCCGCGAAAGCGAGCTCCGGATGCTCGTGGGGGCCTGCCTTGCTGGCGGGCACGGTGTAGAAGCGCCACTCGAGCTCGCCGGTCTCGGCGTCGTAGGCACTGAAGTAGCCGCGCACCCCGAACTCGGCGCCGCCGTTCCCGATCAGGACGCGACCCTTCACGATCCGGGGCGCGCCGGTGATCGTATAGGGCAGGGAGGGATCCGTGGTCTGGACCTGCCAGATGGGCTCTCCCGTCGCTGCGTCGAGGGCGATCAGGCGGCCGTCGAGGGCGCCCACGTAGACGCGGCCCTGCCAGACGGCAACCCCGCGATTCACGATGTCGCAGCAGGCGTCGCGCGCCTTCTGCCCCGCGACCTGGGGATCGAAGCGCCATCGCTCTCGACCGGTCGCCGCATCGAGCGCGAAGACGATTCCCCAGTTTCCGGTGGCGTAGAGCACGCCGTCTATGACGATGGGCGTGGCCTCGAGCCCGCGGGTGGTCCCGGTCTCGTAGGACCAGGCGAGCCCCAGCTCGCTCACGTTCTCCCGGTCGATGTCGCTCAGAGGGCTGAAGCGCTGCTCGTCGTAGGTGCGGCCGTGGGCGAGCCAGCTCCCGGGCTCCTCGTCGGCGGCCGCGACACGCCGCCCGTCGATCGCGGCGACCAGCGCGGAGCCATCCACCGCGTGGGGTGCGGAGACCGGCGCAGAACCATCCGCCCCGGCGGGTGCGGTGACCGGGGGATCGTCCGCAGCGGCGGACACCGTGACCGCGGCGAGGGCTAGAGCCGTTCCGAGGGCGCAGCCGGCGGCGCGGCGAAGCCGCGAAGGGGTGAGGTCTCGCATGGCTTCCTCGTGGCCGGATTCGCGGCGCACAACGTAGCCTTCCGGCCCGCCCACGGGAGCCGCCGCCTCTTGGGGCGAATCGCCCCAGGCGCTCACCCTCGGGGGTGAAAATGGACCCTCCGAAGCTCTCTAGGCGCTTCCAGGCGCTTCCGAGAGCCGGCATCCCTCTTGCTCCTGGGGCCGGGCGGAGGATTCCATCTTGTCCCAACGAAGCGACTCCGGCGCGGCGACCTACGACATGGCCGTGGTGCGCGGGTTTGCCATCTCCTCCCTCCTCTGGGGTGGAGTCGGCATGCTCGTGGGCCTGCTGGCCGCCATCCAGCTGGCCTGGCCCGAGGCGAACTGGGGGCCCTACCTCCACTTCGGCCGCGTCCGGCCCGTGCACACGAACGCGGTGATCTTCGGCTTTACCCTGGGCGTGGTCTTCGCCGGTACCTACTACGGGATCCAGCGCCTGTGCCGGGTGCGCATGTTCTCGGACACGCTGTCGCGCATCAATCTCTGGGGCTGGAACGCGATCATCGTCGCCGCCGCAGTCTCGCTGCTCCTGGGCCACTCCACCGCGAAGGAGTACGCGGAGCTCGAGTGGCCGATCGACATCGCCATCACCGTGGTGTGGGTCGTCTACGCGATCAACGTGTTCGGAACCCTCGCCAAGCGACGCGAGAAGAGCATGTATGCGGCGATCTGGTTCTGGATCGCCACCGTCATCACGATCGCGATGCTCCACCTGGTGAACAGCGCCGCCTGGCCGGTGTCCTGGATGAAGTCCTACTCGGTCTATGCGGGAGTCTACGACGCCAACATCCAGTGGTGGTATGGCCAC
>CALDCK010000209.1 GCA_937937315.1 uncultured bacterium | reverse complement strand
TCGAGCCGGCCGGCCCGCCGCGGGCGGCTGCTGTCACCCCCTGTCAGCAGAGTGTCCCGATCCGAGGTCCAGAGCTGGAATGCTGACATAAAGATGGCAGTAGGAGTGGAGTAGGCTGCTCTTCGCGTCGATCGGTAGATCGGCATTAAATCCAACAATAATAAAGTATTGAACAAGAATCGAGGTTCTACGAGATGGCGAATCCGGTAGTCTGGTTCGAGATCATGGGACAGGATGCTGACAAAATTCGTGACTTCTACGGCGAGCTCCTGGGCTGGGAGTTCGACACCGCCAACCCCATGAACTACGGGATGGTGGCGGCGGGAGAGGGCGGGATCGCCGGCGGGGTGGGCCAGGCTCCGGACGGGGCCCGCGGCTGGACCACCTTCTATACGAAGGTGCCCGACCTCGAGCGCGCCATGTCGCAGGCCACCGCCCTGGGCATCAGCGTGCTGCTCGAGATCCAGGAGCTGCCCGACACCCGCATCGCGGTCGTGACGGATCCCGAGGGTCACCCGGTGGGCCTCTGCGCCGACCCGGTCCGCTGAGCGTCGGCTGGCGGCGGGGCCCGAGCCGGCTCCGCCGCCCGCCTCACCCCGAGGAGCCATGCGTCGCGCCGATCGCCTCTTCCAGCTGGTCCAGCTGCTGCGCCTGCGCCGGGCTGCGACGGGCCGCGAGCTGGCCGACGTCCTCGGCGTCTCGCTCCGGACCCTGTACCGGGACATTCGCGACCTCGAGGCCTCCGGGGTGCCGATCCGCGGCGAGGCCGGCGTCGGCTACCGCCTCGATCGGGGCTACGAGCTTCCGCCGCTCACCTTCAGTGAGGCCGAGCTCGAGGGGCTGGTGCTCGGAGCGCGCATGGTGTCGACCTGGGCCGATCCCGAGCTCGCCGAGGCCGTGCGCAGCGCCATGATCAAGGTGGAGGCCGTGCTGCCCGAGGGGCTGCGGCGGGTCGTGCTCGAGACGGCGCTCTTCGCCCCGGACTTTCCGCGCACCCAGAAGATGTCGCGAGACGTGGACGTGATGCGGCGCGCGATCGGCGAGCACCGCCTCCTGGCCTTCGCCTACACCCGCGCCGACGGTGAGCACACGGAGCGGAGCGTGCGGCCGTTGGCCCTGCACTTCTGGGGCAACAAGTGGACCCTCGCCGCCTGGTGCGAGCTGCGCCGGGACTACCGCAGCTTCCGACCGGATCGGATGGAGGGCGTCGAGATCCTCGACCAGCGCTTCGACCCGACCGACGGCATCGACCTGGCCCACTTTCTGGCGCGGGTCGAGGCGCCGGATTGAAGCCGATGGGCCGTCGCGAGATCGAGTCCCTCGCTAGGTGCGATTTCGCGTATCGTGCGCGGGCGTGTCGCGTGGGCGCGGCCGCGTCGACAGAGGAGCGAAGACATGGGCAAGTGGAGTCGGGCCGAGCTCGAGGAGGCCTTCGCGAACTACCAGCGGCTGGCCCTCGAGGCGGGGACCTCGGGCAGCTGGGACGCCTGGGCGGATCAGTTCACCGAGGATGCCACCTACATCGAGCATCTCTATGGCACCCTCGGCGGGCGTGAGGCGATCCGGCGCTGGATCAGCGACACCATGTCCCGGCCCATCAATCGGGACATGAAGTACTTCCCGATCGAGTGGTACATGATCGACGAGGACCGGGGCTGGGTCGTGGCCCAGGTCTGGAACCGGATGGTGGACCCGGGAGACGGCAGCCTTCATCAGGCCTACAACCTGACGTTGCTCAAGTACGCGGGAGACCTGAAGTGGTCCTACGAAGAGGACGTCTACAACCCGGCCCACTTCAAGGACATGGTCGGCGGCTGGCTCGACCGCAAGAAGAAGCTCGAGGCCGGAGAGGTCTGAGCCGCCGGATCAGGCGTCGCAGCGGATCGTCACCTTGACGGCGCCGCTGGTCTTGTCCTTCGCAATGGCGATGCCCCGCTCGGCCTCGTCGAGGGAGACCGCGTGGGTCTCGAGGGCGGCGAGAGCGGTGCGCTCGGCGTCGAGCAGGGCCACGGCGTCGTCGAAGTCCGGCCGGGGGCCGCGGCGCTCGTAGCAGTTCGACCAGGCGAGGGTGCCCTCCTTCAGGAGGAGGGCAAAGGACGGGACCGACACGTCGCCCTCGAAGACGCCGAGCACCGAGACCGTGCCGCCCGGGCGGATGGCCGCCGTCGCGACGTGAAGCGTGTCGGCAGCTCCGCCGACGGTTTCGAGGGCGAGGTCGATGGGGGCCTCACGCCCGAGTGCGTCCAGTCCCTCGGGTGTGGCGTCGGCATCGGACAGGATGCGGGTGGCCCCGAGGGCGCGACCCAGCTCGGCCTGGTGGGGGTGGCGCGCCGTGAGCCACACCTCGCCCGCACCGGCGCGGCGCGCCGCGACCACACCGAGCAGCCCGATGGTCCCGGCGCCCAGGACCAGCACCCGCTGTCCCGGCTCGAGCCCGCCGCGGCGGATCCCGTGGATCGCCACCGCCGTCGGCTCGCACAGGGCGGCGAGGGCCGGGTCGAGGTCGCGGGGCACGGGGAACGCGCGCTCGGCGGGCACGCAGATCGATTCGGCGAATCCCCCGGCCCGGTGGATTCCGAAGAGCTGAACGTCGCGGCAGATGTTGGGGCGCCCGCCCAGGCAGACGTCGCAGACGCCGCAGGCCGAGAGGGGCTCGATGGCCACCGGGTCTCCCGGAGCCAGGTGCTCGACGCCGTCGCCGACGAGATCGATCTCGCCGAACATCTCGTGGCCCGGGACGTGGCCGTCGGCGAACAGCCCGGCGCCGTGGAAGCTGAGATCCGTGCCGCAGATTCCGCAGACGCGCAGACGGACCCGCACCTCGCCGGGGGCCGGCGACCGGCGCTCGAGGCGTTCGGTGACGAGGCGCCCGCCCCGCATGACCGCGGCACGCATCGAGGTTGCGCTCATCGCGGCGTATCCGCGTCGCTGGTCCCATCGATCCGTTCCATGACCGCGCGCACGACCAGCGGCCAGGCGATGGTCGCGTCGGCGAAGACCTCGGCGAAGCGCCCGCCCTCCTCCTCGGGCACGAACTTCCCCCAGGACACGCCCTCGCTGTAGCTACAACCCGACAGCCCACCCCAGTGCTCCGGCTCCGGGCAGATACGCACGGCGTAGCGGTAGCGGCGGACCGGCTCCGGTCGCCCCACGCGTACACGCTGGATCTCCAGGTAGGGGCCCACCTGCTGCGCCCAGTTGCGCGGGACGCCGCCGCCGATGGTGAAGATGCCCATCCGTTCGCTCTGCCGGACGCGATTCGCGAAGTGGTCGAGGTCGAGGAAGGGGTCGAAGCGCAGGGGAGGCCTGCCCGCCTCGCCGCGCAGTGCGTTGTGGATGGCGAAGTCGAGACCGAGCTCCGAGTCCGTGAAGGCGGGCACGTAGATGGGCACCTCCCGGGCGAGGGCGCTCTTGAGGATCGCGCGCCCCTCCACGTGTCGCTCGAGGTCGCGGCCCAGGATCTCGCACAGCAATCGGCTGGAGAGCACGGTGTCGTCGTCGACATCCTCGAGGGCTCGCCCGAGGATGAGCTCCACGTCGTCGAGGTTCTTCTCCAGCTCGATCGTGTCGTAGACCCGGTTGTAACCGCGGGCGTAGAGGTCCTCGTCACGCATGGAGCTGCGGTGCTTGAAGTGGAGCTTCCCCGCGCCCTCGGACAGGCCGTGGGTCATCAGCGCGCCGGTCGTGACGATGGCCTGGACCCACCCGCGCTCGATCATCTCGCACAGGAGCAGACCCTGCTTCGCCACGGTCATGGCGCCGGAGATGGTGACGACCCGGAAGCAGCCCGGATCGCGCACCATCGTCTCGAGCACGTCGGCGGCTTCGCCGAGTCGTCGCCCGCCGAAGGCGGTCTGCGCCATGGCCCGGACCAGGGCGTCGACGCTCCCGGTCTGACTCGGGTCGAGGGGGGTCAGGGGCTCGAGGCCGTCGTCGTGGCCGGTGCCGTAGCGACTCTCGTCTCGGGGGTCCGGCATGTCTTCAGGTCTCCAGGGTCGCGGCGCCGGGTCCGAGGGGGGCCAGCGCTTCGGGTTCGGTGATCGGAAGTGAGCAGTCCGCGCCACGGCAGACGTAGGCGGTGGGGCGTCCGTCCTGGGGCTCGCGTCCGGTGAGCCAGGTCGGGTCGATGCGTTCCGGAGCGGGTGTGCCGGGGGCGCAGACGAGTACCGCATCCGCCGGGCCGAGGACGCTCCGCGCCCGGGCGGCGAGGGCCCGGGTTTCTACCGCCGACGGATCTCCGACCACCACGGCCACGGAGGTTCCGTGCTCCAGGAGTCGCGCGGCGCGGGCGAGGGTGGGGAAGGCCTCGGGAGCCCGCTCGAGGGCGAAGGCGTGGCTGGTGAGGGTCCGCTCGGCGACACTTCGCCAGGTTGCGCTACCGGCCAGGGCTGCGGCGCGCAGGAGCGCGTGCACGGCCACGCCGGTCGAATGGGGCGTGGCACCGTCGTGGTCGGAGCGGGGGCGCTGGACCAGGGGCTCGCCGTCCGAGGGCGTGAGATAGAGGTCACCCTCTTCCTCGTCGAAGAAGCGCGCGACCACCGCATCGGCGACGGCGGCCGCCGCCGACCAGAATCGGTCGCCGGCGCCGGCGCGATGGAGATCGAGACAGGCCTCGAGCAGGGTGGCGTGGTCGTCGAGGAAGGCGCCGACGTGGGCCCGCCCCCCGTCGTAGACGCGAAGCAGCCGGCCCTGCTCGTCGCGCATCTGCGCGAGGAGGAAGTCGGCGGCGCGGGCCGCCTCGGCGATCCAGGCGCCCTCGCCGAGCAGGCTGCCGGCGTGGGCCAGTCCCGAGATCGTGAGGGCGTTCCACGAGACGACGCGCTTGCGGTCGGTTCCCGGCGCGATGCGCGCCGCGCGAGCGCGGAAGAGTACGTCGCGCTCCTCCGCGAGCTCGGCCCGGGGGGCGCGAGCGCCGTCGTAGAGGACGGTCGTGCCGTTCTCGAAGTTTCCGCGCTCGGTCACGCTGTAGGTCTGGCAGAACGCGGCGCCGCGCTCGGGTCCGAGCTCGGCCTCGATGGACTCGGGGGTCCAGACGTAGAAGAGCCCCTCCTCGCCCTCGCTGTCGGCGTCCTGGCTCGCGAACCAGCCGCCGTCCTCGGCGCGCATCTCGCGGGAGAGGAACGCGACGGTCTCGCGAATCGGCCACAGCAGGTCGTCGTCCTCCTCCCCGCTTCGGCGCCAGGCTTCGGCGTAGGTCCGGAGTAGCTGTCCCTCGTCGTAGAGCATCTTCTCGAAGTGGGGGACGCACCAGTGGGCGTCGACGGTGTAGCGGTGGAAGCCCCCTCCCAGATGGTCGAAGAGCCCCCCCCGCGACATCTCGCGACAGGTGAGGACCACGTGATCGAGGGCCTCGCGCGCCTTGCGCTCCGGCAGGACGTCCACGGCGGCGAGCAGTGCATCGAGGGAGGTGGGTGTGGGGAACTTCGGCGCTCCGCCGAAGCCCCCGTGGCGCGGATCCGCGCGCTGGAGCAGCCGGGTTCCGGCCTGGGCCAGGGTGTGGGCTCCGGGCTCCGATTCGGCACTGTCGTCGCGGCGGCGCCCCAGGGCCTCGGTGATCTGGTCCGCGCTTCGGGTCACCTCGCCCCGGCGCTCCCTGTAGGCCTGATCGATCCCCATCAGGACCTGCCGAAAGGAGGGCATCCCCTGCCGGGGCTCCTTCGGGTAGTAGGTCCCTCCGTAGAAGGGGCGGCCGTCGGGCATGCAGAACACGGTGAGCGGCCAGCCGCCGTGACCCGTGAGTCCCGTGACCGTGTCCATGTAGATCTGGTCGACGTCGGGACGCTCCTCGCGGTCGACCTTGATGCAGACGAAGAGGCGGTTCATCAGGGCGGCGGTCTCGTCGTCTTCGAAGCTCTCGTGCTCCATCACGTGGCACCAGTGGCACGCGCTGTAGCCGATGGAGACGAGGAGGGGCTTGTCCTCGGCGCGCGCGCGCTCGAGGGCCTCGCGTCCCCAGGGATGCCAGTCCACGGGGTTGTGCATGTGCTGGCGCAGGTACGCGCTCGTCTCGTCGGCGAGGCGATTCGCGGGTCGTTCGGACAAGGGGGCCTCCGCGGAGCGTCGAAGCGCCCTACACTAACAAACCGTCCGCGACCTCCCGGGGCGAGAATCGAAGGAACTTCATGACGGATTTCCACGACGAGAGCTTCGAGGTCGTGCTCGCGGCCGGGCGCGACCGCTCGGTGCGGCGACGCCATCCATGGCTGCTCGCCAGCGCCGTTGCCCGGGTGGCCGACGGCATCCCGGTCGGAGCGTTGGTGCGGGTCGTCTCCTCCGAGGGAGAGGTCCTCGGCTTCGGTCACTACGCCCCGGGCTCGAAGCTGCGGGTCCGCCTGCTCAGCTTCGGCAAGGACGCACCTGCGGACGACCTCGTCGCCCAGCGCATCGCAACGGCTGTCACCCGCCGCGAGGCGGACCCGGCCCTCGCCGGCACCGACGCGGTGCGGCTCGTGAATGCCGAGGGCGACGGCCTGCCCGGGCTCGTCGCGGACCGCTATGGGGACGTCGTCTGCGTGCGGATCACCGCGTCGGGGATGATCGCGCGGCGCGACGCGATCGCCGACGCCCTGCGCGAGGCGACCGGCGCCGCTTCGGGCTTCGAGCGGGCCGATCCCGTGGCCGCGCGCCGGGAGGGATTCGAGGCGCGTACGGGGGTGCTGTGGGGCGCCGAGCCGGCGGAGCGGCTGGAGATTCGGGAAGGAGAGCGGCGCTACGGCGTCGATGTTCGCGGGGGCCAGAAGACGGGCTTCTACCTCGATCAGCGCGACGCCCGGGACCTGGTCCAGCGCCTCGCGCCGGGACGACGCACGCTAGATCTCTTCGCGTACACCGGTGGCTTTGCCGTGGCTGCTGCCTGCGGTGGCGCTGCCCACGTGACGGCGGTCGAGTCCTCGGAGCGCGCTCTGGCCCTGGCCGGCGAGAACCTCGCGGCCAACGGGCGGAACGCAGATCTCGATCTCCAGCGCGCCGACGCCTTCAAGTTCCTTCGCGGCGTCGACCGGGACTACGACCTGATCGTGATCGATCCGCCGCCCATGGCGCGCACCCGCCGCGACGTCGATCGGGCGAGCCGCGCCTACAAGGATCTCCTGATGTTCGGCCTGCGTCGTGCGGCCCCGGGCGCCTACATCCTGGCCTTCGCCTGCTCCCACCACGTGGGACCCGGGCTGTTCCGGAAGATCGCGTTCGGGGCGTCCCTCGACGCGAATCGGACGGCCCAGGTCCTCGCAGTGCTCGGGGCGCCGATCGATCACCCGGCCTCGATCGATCACCTCGAGGGCAGCTATCTCACCGGGCTACTGCTGCGCGCGTGAGCGACGGCGCTTCGAGTCGGGAGCGTGCCCTGGCGTTCGTGGTCGCCCACGGCGATGCGCCGACGCGGGCCCGGGCCCGTGCGCTGTGCGGAGAGCTGCCCGGATCCGAGGCCCTCGCCGCGCTTCCGGAGCCGGAGGAGGATGCCCCCGCGTCCGCCTGGCTGCCGACCCTCGCCTTCTGCGCGGACGTCCGCGCCATGCGGGATCCCCGGGTCGAGCGCGCCTGCGTTGCCCTCGCGCGCGTCCAGGCCGAGGACGGGGGCTTCGACGCCGGGGGAGAGGAGGACGCTCGGCTCCAGCTCTCCGGCACACTCGGGGGATACCTCGCCCGCTCGCCCTACGTTCGTCCGGCGGCGCTGGCGGCGCTCGGCGACTTCCTCGCCGAGCTCTGGTCACCGGAGCGGGTGAAGGGGGCGCGCTGGGAGAACCTGGCGAGCTACGCCCACTTCTTTGCCAACGCGGACCACGACGCCGGCGACGGGATTCTCCAGTGGTGCGGTCGCGAGCTCGAGCGCGGCTTCCGGGCCGGCGTCTTCGATGCCGCGAGGACGGCGCGGGTCCTCGTGCTCTGCGATGCCCACGCGCTTCCCGGTGCCCGGCTCGAGCGGGAAGAGCTGCTCCGCGCCCTCGACGACGAGCAGGCTCCCGATGGCGGATTCAGCGCTCCCGAGGACCCGACGAGTGAGCGGGTCTCTCCCGAAGAGCTGATGAATCGGCGGGTCGAGCGCAGCCTGGAAGCGCTGAGCGGTCTGGTCCGGCTGGCCTGAGGCCACGGGGAGGAGCCGCCGGCTGGACAGGCGGCGCGGGTCGCGATAGGCAATGGCCCGGTCGGGGTGAATCCGGGAGGAAGTGCGTGTTCAATCTTGCCTCCATCCACGAGGCGATCGCCGAGCGCGCTCCCGAGCGCGAGTGCCTGATCTTCCGGGACCGACGCCTCGACTGGGCCGGGGTGACCGACCGGACGCGGCGCCTGGCCGACGTGCTGCGGGGACACGGGCTCGGCTGTCACGCCGACCGGTCGTCCCTCGCGAACTGGGAGTCGGGGCAGGACGCCGTCGCGCTCTACCTATACAACGGGAACGAGTACCTGGAGGGGATGCTCGGCGCCTTCAAGGCGCGGGCGGTTCCCGTGAACGTGAACTACCGCTACGTCGAGGAGGAGCTCGTCTATCTCCTCACCGACGCGAAGGCGAAGGCCATCGTCTTCCACGCCCACTTCGCGCCCACGCTCGCGCGTATTCGCGATCGCCTCCCGGAGGTGCGGCTCTGGCTCCAGGTATCCGACGAGAGTGAAGCGCCGCTGCTCGACGGCGCCCTCGACTACGAGCAGGCCCTCGCAGCCGCCGAGCCGGCCCCGCCACGCGACCTCTCCCCCGACGATCTCTACGTGCTCTACACCGGGGGCACGACCGGGATGCCGAAGGGCGTGCTCTGGCGCCAGGAGGACATCTTTCGCGCCGCGCTCTACACGAGGCCAGTGGCGTCGGCACGAGAGGTGGCGGAGGGCGCCGACCGCGCCGACCTCCGCGCGCTGCCCGCGCCGCCCTTCATGCACGGCGCTGCCCACTGGGCGGCGTTCAACATGTGGGCCATGGGCGGGACCATCATCGTACAGTCGGAGCCTCGACGCCTCGATCCCCACGACATCTGGTCGACGGTGGAGCGGGAGCGCGTGAGTGTCCTGACGATCGTGGGCGACGCCTTCGGGCGGCCGCTGCTCGATCGGCTACGAGAGCGCGAGTACGACCTCTCCTCGCTGCGGCTGCTGACGTCCGGGGGCGCAATCCTCACGGCGGCCCTGAAGCGCGAGTTCCTCGAGCGCCTGCCCGGAATCCGCCTGCGCGATGCCCTCGGCTCCTCGGAGAGCGGCTCTCAGGCGTCCCAGGTGGTGCACGGCGGGGACCGGATCACGACCGGAGACTTCGAGATGGCTCCGGAGAACACGGTCCTCAAGGCGGACCTCTCGGGGCCCGTCACCGCCGGCTCCGGAGAGCAGGGCTGGCTCGCGCGCTCGGGCCGGGTGCCCCTCGGCTACCAGGGGGATCCGGAGAAGACGGCGAAGACCTTCCCGGTGATCGACGGGTTGCGCTACGCGGTGCCCGGTGATCGCGCGCGGATCGAGGCCGACGGTCGGCTCCATCTCCTCGGTCGTGACTCGGTCACGATCAATACCGGCGGCGAGAAGGTCTTCGCGGAGGAGGTCGAGCACGCACTCAAGCACCACCCGGCGGTCTACGACGCGGTGGTGGTGGGCACGTCCCACGAGCGCTGGGGCCAGCAGGTGACGGCGCTGGTGCGCCTGCGCGGCGGGGAGGCTGCGTCGGAGGATGCGCTCCTGGCCGTCGCCCGCGCCCACGTTGCTCCCTACAAGCTGCCTCGACGCTTCGTCTTCGTGGACGAGATCGCCCGCTCCCCCAGCGGCAAGGCCGACTACCGCTGGGCGAAGGCCCGCGCCCTCGAGGAGGACGGCACCCTCCGGTCTTCGTCCTAGCGGTTCGACCTGCTAGAGCGCGTCCGCCAGGCGCTGGATGCGGGCGGCGTTCGCGCCCAGGTCGCTGCGACCCACCCTGGACTTCGAGCGGACGTCGACGACGGATCCGCCCTCGGAGGCGCGGACCCGGACGACCACGTCGTCCACGAAGAGAAAGACCCGGGAGGTCTCGGTGGCTTCGAGGGTCCCCGCCGCATCGTCCCGGGCGACGACGGTCCAGCCGAGCTCCTGGGCGATGTCGGCGATCCGGTTCAGGGTGGCGGCCGGGGGCGTCGCGACCTGGATCGGGCCGAGATCCGGATAGCCCCGACGCTGGTGCTCGCGGAACTCGGCCGGGTAGGCCATGTCGCGGTCGAGATTCTCCGGAAGCTCGAGCACGGCGACGAAGGCCGGCGGGTCGTCGAGGTTGGTGGTGATGTCGTTGATCCTCGGTAGATCGCCACTGCGGACGGTGAGCCCGAAGATCACGAGCACCACCGCGCCCCCGAGCATGGCACCGAGGACGGCGCGGCTGCGCCCGTCGCGACCGGTTCCCACGCGAGTGCGCACGATGCCGATCAGGCCGAGGAAGAAGGCGAGGAGCCCGAGCAGGGCGCTGCCCGCGAAGAAGCTGAAGCCGGGCCCCGGCCCGACCAGCCCGAGCTGGATCGCCGTCGGTGCTCCGACGAAGAGCACGACCGCCAGGATGCCGATGCCGCGCGCTGTCGCCGCGACGCGAGATGTCTCCACGTTTCCCCCTCCCACGAAGTGGCGCCGGAGCATAACACGCGTACCGGATTCGCTGTGATAGACTGCGCGCCTCCTGAACCCCGGGGAAGCGCGTGGAACTCGTCCGACTGGAACGCCGCGGCGCGGTGGCCATCCTCACCCTCGATCGACCCGATGCCCTCAACGCGCTCGACCGCGCCACCCTCGAGGCGCTGCGCGCGCGGGCCGCCCAGCTGGCGGAAGATGCCGCCCTGCGCGCCGTCGTGGTCACCGGAGAGGGACGCGCCTTCGCGGCCGGTGCGGACATCGCCGAGATGCGCGGGCTCACCCCCACGCAGGCCGAGTCCTTCAGCCGCCTCGGGCACGAGGCCTTCGCGGCGCTCGAGTCCCTGGCCGTCCCGACGATCGCCGCGGTGAACGGCTACGCCCTCGGCGGGGGCTGCGAGCTGGCCTGTGCCTGCGACTGGATCTACGCGTCGGAGAAGGCCCGCTTCGGACAGCCCGAGGTGAACCTGGGGATCCTGCCGGGCTTCGGCGGGACGAGTCGGCTCGTGCGGCGGGTGGGCATCGGCTGGGCCCGGGAGCTCGTCCTGACCGGCGCACCGATCAAGGCGGACGAGGCCCTGCGTATCGGTCTCGCGAATCGGGTGTTCGCCCCCGAGGCGTTGATGGAGGGCGCGCTCGCGACGGCCCAGACGATCGCCGAGAAGGGGCCGGTGGCCGTCGCCCAGGCGAAGCGACTCCTGCTCGAAGGGCAGGACGCCGATGGGCGCGTGGCGAACGCCCTCGAGCAGGCGACCTTCGGCCTGGTCTTCTCGACCCGCGATCGCGAGGAGGGCATGACGGCCTTTCTCGAGAAACGCGATCCTGCCTTCGAGGGCCGCTGAGACCGACCCGGCAGGAGGCCGACGGCGCCTCCCCACCGCCGAGCGTGAATCCTCGGCGGACCGGCCTCGTCGGCGACCGGTCAGAGGTCTTCGAGGGCCCGACGGAGGTCTTCGCGCTCGGGCTCGAGCGCGGCGGCACGCTCGAGGCGAGCGCGTGCGGCATCGACCTCGCCCAGCTCCTCGAGGGTGCGCGCCGACTGAACGAGGGCGGGAACACTTCTCGGGTCGATGGCCAGGGCCGCGTCGTAGGCGGCCAGCGCCTTCCGGGGACGTCCGGCACGGCGCTCCACCAGGCCGAGCGCCAGCCAGGAGAGGGCGTTCTCGCGGAGATCGAGGCTGCGTGCGAGCTCGTGGCGCGCCTTGTCGGCGTCGCCTTCCCGGAACGCGTGCATGGCGAGGTTGTAGTGCAGGTCCGGATGGTCCCGGCCGATCCAGCGCAGGCGACTCGCGGCGGTACGCAGGCGCTCCGCGTCGAGGGGCTCCGTGGCGCGGCGCACGCCGAACTCGAACTCGAGGGTGCCGGCGACCGTCGTGACGGCGTAGGCGATGCCCGCCACGGCGACGGCCGCGCGCACGGCCCTCGGGATGGATGCGCCTTCGACGTCGGTGCCCGCACCGGCACCCCGTGATTCCTGCGCGCGCAGCAGCACCCGCGCGATGCGACCGTCGCGCAGCTTCCAGATCGCTCCGTCGAGGACGAAGTGGTGCACGTTCACGCCCGCGGCGACGAGCAGTGCGAGCCCCGCGTCCACGGCACGGACGCCCAGCAGGTCGGGGCCGAAGAGGATCATGGGCGCGCCCCAGATCGCTCCGCCCGCGAGGAGGGTCTTCCCGTAGTAGGTCCCGGCCCGCTCCGTCGGATTCGCCGTCGAGGCGTAGTAGCGAGTGACCCAGAGGTACTGGATGGCGTGCCCCATCGCGATCCACAGGAAGGTGTACTCCCCGAGGGAGGGGTCGAAGGGCGTCAGCTCGCCCAGGACCCCGGACATCCGGGCGAGCACCGGGATCGAGAACCAGAAGGCCTGGAGGGCCACGATCGAGAGCGCGGGTCCGAGATCCCGCCAGGATCCGCGCCTTCGGAGTCGCGCGACGACGGCGCCGACGCAGGCGACGTAGGCGCCGGTCGCCAGGAGGCCCCCGCTGGCGAAGAGCGCATCGGGAATCCCCAGGCGCACGAGGCGGTAGGTCGCTCCCTCGAGGGAGGCGGGCGCATAGGCCGCCGTCTGCCCGACGGCGTGGGTGCCCAGGAAGACGATCGCGTAGGAGAGCAGGAAGGAGGCGTAGAGCAGGCGCTTCGTGGTCGCGTCGACGGCGACGCCGCGGCGGCCGAGGAAGAGCAGGGCGATGCCGTAGTTCTGACCGCTGTAGTGCCAGGGGCTCCAGGTGAGGTAGAGCGTGACGAGCCAGCTCCCCACCCCCAGGTCGTAGACGCCGACGACGAACCAGGCGGTGATGGCGAGCGTCGCCCAGACCGCGAAGAGCTGGTAGGCGCGGCGGTCCGCGCGCTGCTCGTAGACCCGGAGCAGGGTGGCGCCGTAGTGGGGGATGCTGGTGACGAGGATCGCCAGGGGGAGCAGCCCGTGGGGCGCGAGGTCCTGCACGAGGTCCCCGGCGAAGACCATCGCCAGGAAGATCAGCGCGTAGGCGCCGCCGCATCCGAAGAGGAGATCCGGGCCGGGACCGTAGAGCCATCGAGAGCTCGCCGCGGAAGAGGGCGCCGCCACGGCTTCGATTCTAGGTCAGGCCCGGTCGTTCCCGGTCTATCCGGCGAAGCCGTCGATGTAGGGGAGCCCGGCGGCGCAGGCCTCGATGGTGTCGCCGGCGTCGAGGAGGACCGCCGTCGCGTTCCAGGTGCCTTCGCACAGCTGGTCACGCGTGCCTTCGGGGATCGTCGCCGTGATGCTCCGGTCGCGGCAGCGCAGGGTCCCCGCGGCCAGGTCGAGCACCAGCTCCTGCTCCGGATCCGCCTCGATCGCGTCCATCACCCAGGACAGATCCTCGGGTTCGAGGGTGGCGCAGGGCAGGCCCAGGGCCGTGCAGTTGCCGAAGAAGATCTCCGCGAAGGATCCGCCCACGAAGGCCTCGAAGCCCCATCTCATCAGGGCCTGGGGGGCGTGCTCGCGCGAGGAGCCGCAGCCGAAGTTCCCGCCCACGACGAGGATCTTCGCGCCCTCGAAGCGCTCGGCGTCGAAGGGGTGGTCTCCCTTCGCCTGCTCCCGGTCGTCTTCGAAGGAGTGTTCTCCGAGGCCGTCGAA
>CALDCK010000208.1 GCA_937937315.1 uncultured bacterium | reverse complement strand
GACGTAGGGGATGGGCATCATCACGAGGAACTGGATGCCCATCTCGTGGACGGATCCGCCGAAGGCCTTCACGGCGGCGGCGTGACCGAGCTCGTGGAGCGTCTTCATCACCGGATACGCGATCCATAGGAGCAGCAGATTGCCGGGATCGAGCAGGCGCTCGGCTGCGTCGGCGGTGAGCGCGGTCCAGTGCCGACCCGCGATCACCGCGCCCACGGTGATGACGATCGCTGCTGCGATGGCCGCCGGCCCGGAGAAGAGGGGGCGAAGGAAGGGTGTCAGCCGATCGAGCCACGCGTTCGGGTCGACGAGGGGCACCCTCACCGACAAGGGGTTCGCGAATCGCTGCCAGCCGTCTGCGCGCTCCCTCCGCTGGCAGCGGCGCAGGATCTCCAGCGTGTCGGGCGTGACGTCACATTGAAGGACGTCGGCGAGGTGGAGCAGGCCCAGCACGCGGATGGCCTCGTCCTGAGACGGAGCCTCGTCGCCCAGGGCCTCGGTCGTCGCCTCCCAGATCTCCTGCACCGTTCTGCGTCCGTCGATCGCGCCGGCGAAGTGGTAGGCCGCCGGTGTCAGACGGTGGCAGCGTCGTGTGGCGTGGTCCTGGAGCACGTGCCAGATCTCACCCCGGTAGACGTGGCGATGGAACACCACGTGGGGGCGCAGGCTCGGCACGAGATGCGCCACCCGATACCAGGAGGAGCTGAAGAAGGGATCCGTCATGGCAGCCTCAGGGAAGCCACGACCAGGCGAGGAGCCGGAGCCAGTCGACCAGGTCATGGGTCCAGATCCAGGCCAGCCGCCGACGACCGGCCTCGATCCGGGCCACTCCCGCCATCCCGGGCCTCAGGATGGCCAGGGGCTGCTCGAGGCTTGCCTCGACCCGGAAGAAGTTGTGGCCGTCTTCGGCGGTCGCGACCGGCGTGATGTTCTCGACGCGAAGGGCCAGGGGCTCGTTCGGGAGGGCGGAGAGGGCGAGCTGGCCCGTGTGCCCCACCTCCACGTCGGCGACGTCTCGCTCGTCTACCTCGAGGATGATCCGGTAGCCCTCGAGGGGCGCGATCTCGTAGAGGACCTCGCCGCGCTCGACCGGCGAGCCTAGGGACTGGCTGAGGTCGCCGCGGACGACCACGCCATCGAAGGGAGCGAGGAGCTGCGTTCGTGCGAGCTGCTCGTCCAACAGGGCGACCTGGGCGCGGGCCTCGTCGAGTCGCGCCTGGAGGATGCTGCGCTCGGCGCGATCATGCTCGGCGAGGGCCTCCCGGTATTCCCTACGCAGCTGTCTCTCCCGCGCCGACCATTTGCGGCGCTCGAGCTGGAGGTCGCGCTCGTCGAGGCGCCCGAGGACCTGGCCGGCGCGGACGACGTCGCCGGCTCGCGCACTCGCCTCGGAGATGTAGCCGTCGAGGCCCGCCACGACTGCGCGTTGGACCCGTCCTTCGAGGGTTGCGTCGGCGATGATCCGGTGGGTCCCTGGCATCCCCGTAGCCAGGAGCAGGAGAATCGCGGCGCAGGCGGCCGCGATCTTCGCCTGGGGATGGTCGGGGCCGAGAAGTCGCTTCGACAGCTCGTGAAGCCAGAGTCGGAGGCGCTCGATCCCGCCGCGATCGACGACGCGCTGGAGGGCCAGGCCCGGACCGACTCCGCGAGCGATCGCCTCGAAGCGGCGGATCGTGTCCGGATCGAAGGCGTCGCCCTCGTGGCGTTCGAAGGTGAGTCCGCCGACGGGCCGTCCCCGGTAGACGAGGGGAACCGTACAAGCCGCTGCGGCGCCATGAACCTCCGAGAGGTGAGCGTGTGCCCGCGTGACGCGATCCCCGCCGGACGGGTGAACGAGGGTCGCGTCCTGGTCGCAGGCCTCGTGCATGGCCTCTGCGAGATTGCGACCGAGGGCAGCCCGAGCATCGAAGCTGGCGGTGTGGGAGAGGGCTTCGACCCGGATGCGTCCGCGTCGCTCGAAACCGAGGGATACACGGGTGCACCCGAAGCGCAGGGCCAGCTCCGTCGTGAGGGTGAGGGCCGCGCCTCGGTAGCCATCGCTCTGTAGCACCAGGATGACCCACTCGAGGGCATCAGCGGACCCTCCGAGCGGGCTGGACGGCTCCTTGTGGGAATCGGGTTCGATCTCCCCGAGCATGATTGGCGGACCTCCGGCGGTGGGGCGCTCGCACCAACCCCGAGAGCTGATCGGCGCTGTAGGGTCCTCCGCTTTAGGGCGATCGCCTCACGCAACTCGGCGCGGGGCGAGAGCTTTTGGCTCAGGCGGCTGTCTCACCCCACCGATACGAGGCGCGTTGGAACCGAAGGATCGAGACGTCGCCGAGGTGCAGAGAGCGTCCCGCATGGGAGCGGTGCGCTCGTGGGCTGCCGGTCGCATTCCCCGGGGCCTGCGTTTCAGCCTGACTGCAAAATTCAACCTCGTCTTCGTGCCCCTGCTGCTCTTTACGGTGGTGGGAGTCGGTGGCGTGCTGTGCGCGCGGGTGATCGCCTCCCATCGCGAGGGAATGGTCCACCACGCGATCGAGCTGGTCGAAATGTTCGAGCCGGGCACGGCCGTCGCGCTCTACGCCGGTGACGTCGAGTACGCGCGCGAGGTGGTCGCGCGTCTGTCCGGAGATCCCGACGTGCTGTACGCCCGGGTGCTGGATGCCGAGGGACGCGCCCTGGCAGCCCAGGCTTCCGAGGGGCTGGACCTCCCGCCGCCGTCTCTTCGGGATGACGCGACCTCCGGGGGCCCAGCGGCCACCCGCCGGCTGTCTCTGCCCGACGGCTCCGGTCACTTCGTCGACGTGCAGCTTCCGGTGTTGGCAGTGAATGAATCCGGAGGGCTGGTCGCGCGCCTTCCCCTCGGCGCCAAGGTGCCCCGCGTCGTCGGGACCCTTCAGCTCGGTCTGGGAGATGCACGTCATCGGGCGCTGGTCCGGAACCTCGTCATCTCCAGCAGCCTGGTCACCTTCGCGTTGGCCCTGCTCGGAACGTGCTGTGCGGTGCTTCTGACCCGCCAGATCGCTCGTCCCATCCGGCGACTGGCCGAGGTCACCCGCGACATGTCCGAGGGCGATTTCGATCAGTCCGTCGGCATCAACAGCCGCGATGAGGTCGGGGACCTCGCGCGGGGACTCGACGGAACTCTCGAGCGTTTGCGCGCCTACCGGGGACAGGTCGAGGACCACCATCGCACGCTCGAGGCGCAGGTGGCCGAGCGAACCCTCGAGCTCTCGCGGCGGACCGACGAGGCGATCGAGCTGGCGCGCCAGGCCCAGGAAGCCAGCCGCGCGAAGTCGGAGTTCCTCGCCAACATCAGCCACGAGATCCGGACCCCGATGAACGGCGTCCTCGGAATGACGGAGCTGCTCCTGGACACGGTGCAGAGCCCGACCCAGCGTCGCTTTACGCGAACGGTCCACGACTCGGCGCGCATGCTGCTCGCGTTGATCGACGATCTGCTCGACTTCTCGCGGGCAGAGGCGGGTCGTCTGGACCTGGACCACTCGCGCTTCGATCTCCCTGGAGTCGTGGAGGATGTGGCCGAGCTGATGGCGGAGCAGGCCCAGCGCAAGGGGCTGGAGCTGGCCTGCTTCATCGAGGAAGACCTGCCGCGGAGCGTCCTGGGCGACCCGGTCCGTCTCCGTCAGATCCTGACCAATCTCGTCGGCAACGCGGTGAAGTTCACCGAGCAGGGCGAGGTGGTGGTCCGGGCCGTGCGGCTGTCGAACGACGAGGAGTCCGGTACGGCCCGCATCGAGCTGTCTGTGACGGACACGGGCATCGGGATTCCCGAGAGCGCTCGCCACCGGATCTTCGAGTCCTTCTCCCAGGCCGACGGATCGATGGCCCGTCGCTTCGGAGGCACGGGGCTCGGTCTCGCGATCTGTCGGCAGCTCGCAGAGCTCATGGATGGGGAGATCGGTTTCGATGCCCGGGAGGGGACGGGCTCGCACTTCTGGCTGCGCCTGCCGCTGGAGGGGGTCGCCGGAGAGGCCGCACTCGACACGCCGGGCTTGGCGTGTCGACTGGCCGAGCGTCGGGTGCTGGTGGTCGACCCGCACGAGACGAGCCGTCGGATCCTCGCCCATCACCTGCGGCGCGCCGGCGCCGAGGTGATCGAGGATCGGATGGAGGATGTCGCCCTGGCTCGACTCGCCGGAAAGCCCGAGAGCGACGATGGGGTCGATACCCTGGTCTTCGACAGCGCAGGCGCTCCGGGCCTCGTGGCGGAGCTCGAGCGGCACGGGGCGCCCGCCGGGCTCCACGTCGTCGCGCTCGACCCCGCCGGGGCCAGCCCGGACGGCGCGGCGATCTCGCGGCGGCTGTCGAAGCCGCCCCGCGTGATCGAGCTCCTGGAGGCCGTCGTGGGACCGCCCGAGGCCGGTGCCGCGCGATCGCGGACGAGCTCGCCTCGGGTCCTGCTCGCCGAGGACAACGAGGTGAACCAGGAGGTCGCTACGGCGATGCTCCACGCACTCGGCTGTCGCGTCGTTGCGGTGGCCGATGGCAGCCGCGCCGTCGAAGAGACCGCCGGCAGTGACTTCGATCTCGT
>CALDCK010000207.1 GCA_937937315.1 uncultured bacterium | reverse complement strand
CGAGAGATCGTAGTCGAGATCGAGATAGTGGTCGTTGAAGGTGTGGTTCTGCTCCGGATCGAGGACCTCGAGCAGGGCCGACGAGGGGTCGCCCCGGAAGTCCATCGACATCTTGTCGACCTCGTCGAGCAGGAAGACCGGGTTGCCGGTGCCCGCCTTCTTCAGGCTCTGGAGGATCTTGCCCGGCAGCGCGCCGATGTAGGTGCGCCGGTGGCCGCGAATCTCCGCCTCATCGCGCACGCCGCCCAGGCTGATGCGAACGAAGTCGCGCCCCGTCGCCCGGGCGATCGACTTGCCCAGGGAGGTCTTGCCCACGCCGGGCGGCCCCACCAGACACAGGATCGGCCCCTTGATCCTCTTCACCAGGGCCTGCACTGCGAGGAACTCGAGGATGCGCTCCTTCGGCTTCTCGAGCCCGTAGTGGTCCGCGTTGAGAACCTCCTCGGCCTCGTGGATGTCCTTCTTGTCTTCCTTGTAGTCACCCCAGGGCAGCGAGAGGATCCAGTCGATGTAGTTGCGAACGACCGTTGCCTCGGCGGACATCGGCGACATCATGCGGAGCTTCTTCAGCTCCTTGTCTGCCCGCTCGCGCGCCTCCTCGGGCATCTTCTTCGCCTCGAGCTGCTCCTCGAGCTCCTGGATCTCGTTCTTGAATTCGTCGCGATCTCCGAGCTCCTTCTGGATCGCCCGCATCTGCTCGTTCAGGTAGTACTCCTTCTGGGAGCGCTCCATCTGCTTCTTCACGCGCCCGCGGATCTTGCGCTCGACCTCGAGCACCTCGATCTCGGCCTGCATGCGCGAGTAGACCTCTTCGAGGCGCTTCCCCGGCGCGAAGGTCTCGAGCAGCTCCTGTCGCTCTTCGAGCTTCAGGTTGAGGTGGGCGACGATGGTGTCGGCGAGGCGCCCGGCGTCTTCGATCGCGGCGACGGTGTTGAGCGTCTCCGGCGGTACCTTCTTGTTGAGCTTGACGTAGGTCTCGAAGGTGCTGTGCACCGTCCGCACCAGCGCCTCGATCTCGACTCCGGGGCTGTCACCCTCGGAGACGACCTCGACCTCGCAGGAGAAGAAGGGCTCGTTGCCTGCGAAGCGGCTCACCCGCGCGCGGCTCTTGCCCTCCACCAGCACCTTCACCGTGCCGTCGGGCAGGCGCAGCAGCTGGATGATCGATCCCAGGGTGCCGACCTCGTAGATATCGCTCTGGGCGGGCTCGTCCTCCGCTGCCTCGCGCTGGGCGCAGAGCATCAGGCTGCGGTCGGCGCCCATCGCCTCTTCGAGCGCACGAATCGACCTCGCGCGCCCCACGAAGAGCGGCACCACCATGTTCGGGAAGACGACGATGTCGCGCAGCGGCAGCAGCGGGATCACGTTCCCCGCTTGGGAGCCCTCCGGCCCCGCCGTCGGGTCATCGGGGCGCTCGGGATCGTCGTCGTTCCGGAAGATTCCCATCCTCACTCCTGATCGGCGGGAGCGCCGGTCGATTCAGGCCGACTCGGCCTCCTGCTTGAGCACGAGCAGCGGCTTGCTGCCCTGCTCGATCACTTCTTCGTTGATCACGCACTCCTCGACGTCGTCACGCGAGGGGATGTCGTACATCAGGTCGAGCATCACCGTCTCGAGGATCGAGCGCAGGCCGCGCGCACCCGACTTGCGGGCGATGGCCTGGCGGGCGACGGCCCGCAGAGCCCCCTCAGAGAAGCGCAGCCGCACATCCTCGAACTCGAAGAGCTTCTGATACTGCTTGATCAGGGCGTTCCTCGGCTGGGTGAGGATGTCTACCAGCGCGTCCTCGGAGAGCTCGGCGAGGGTCGCCACGACGGGCAGCCGCCCGACGAATTCGGGAATCAGCCCGAAGCGCAGAAGGTCCTCGGCCTGGGCCTGCTTCAAGATCTCTCCCTGGGTGCGCTTGACCCTCTTCTCCATATCGGCACCAAAGCCCATTCCCTTCACGCCGATTCGGCGCTCGATGATGCTCTCGAGGTCGCAGAAGGCGCCGCCGCAGATGAAGAGGATGTTCGACGTGTCGATCTGCAGGAACTCCTGCTGCGGGTGCTTGCGCCCCCCCTTCGGGGGCACGCTCGCCATGGTGCCCTCGATGATCTTGAGGAGCGCCTGCTGCACGCCCTCGCCGGACACGTCGCGCGTGATCGAGGGGTTCTCGCTCTTGCGCGCGATCTTGTCGATCTCGTCGATGTAGATGATCCCGCGCTGGGCGCGCTCGACGTCGTAGTTCGAGGCCTGGAGCAGGTTCAGGATGATGTTCTCGACGTCTTCGCCGACGTAGCCCGCCTCGGTGAGGGTCGTGGCGTCGGCGATGGTGAAGGGAACGTCGAGGATCCGAGCCAGGGTCTGCGCCAGCAGGGTCTTGCCCGAGCCGGTCGGGCCGAGCAGCAGGATGTTCGCCTTCTGGAGCTCGACATCTCCCACGAAGGTCTGGCTCTCGATCCGGCGATAGTGATTGTGGACGGCCACGGCGAGGATCTTCTTCGCCGGGTCCTGGCCGATCACGTACTCGTCGAGGGAGGCCTTGATCTCCTGGGGCTTCGGCACCCGCGACGTGGTCGGGGTCGCGTCCTCCTGACCGTACTCCTCGGCGATGATGTCGTTGCAGAGCTCGATGCACTCATCACAGATGTAGACCGTGGGCCCGGCAATGAGCTTCTTGACCTCGCGCTGGCTCTTGCCGCAGAACGAGCACGAGAGATTGGCGTCGTCGTCGCGCTTCTTCATTCCTACCCTCCGCTCCCGTTTCCCGACCCCTCGGGCGAGCCGCCATTGGCCCGCGCCACCCCGAGCTCGTGGTGGCTCACCACCCGATCGATGAGGCCGTAGGCCACCGCCTCTTCACCGGTCATATGGTAGTCGCGTTCCGTATCCCGTGCGATTTCCTCGAGGGGCCTGCCCGTGTGGGAGGCGAGGATCTCGTTCATGCGCTCGCGCAGACGGAGGATCTCCCGGGCCTGGATGTCGATGTCGGTCGCCTGCCCCTGCACGCCGCCCGCGAGCTGGTGGATCATGATGCGGGAGTTCGGGAGCGCCATGCGCTTGCCATTCTCTCCCGCCGCCAGCAGGAAGGCGCCCATCGAGGCGGCCTGCCCCAGGCAGATCGTCGAGACCGCCGGCCGCACGTACTGCATCGTGTCGTAGATGGCGAGGCCCGAGGTCACGGAGCCGCCGGGGGAGTTGATGTACAGGAATATCTCCTTCTCGGGGTCCTCTGCCTCGAGGAAGAGCAGCTGCGCGATCACCAGGTTGGCGACGTCGTCGTCCACGGCGTGGCCGAGGAACACGATTCGATCCCGCAGCAAGCGGGAGTAGATGTCGAACGAGCGCTCGCCTCGCTGGCTCTGCTCGATCACCATCGGAATCAGCGGCATCGAATTCTCCCGAGGCTCTCCAGATGCGGCACGCCGTGCCGCCGGCACTCACCTCTCACAGATTACACCTCTTGATCGGCCTGCCCCGCCAATCGTGGGGGGGGCGCCACACTTTGACCGGCAGCGGAGCCGCAGGCGAGATCGCCTTCGACTTCCCAACCGGTCGCGCGACGTCCGATCCGCCCCCTCCATGGTCTCCGGCCGCCACGGCCAGCTCTTGCACCGATCCGCCGAGCGTCGCAGTCGAGGGGGAGGAGGAGGACTCTGAGGGGCGGCGACCCCGCAGCCGACGTGCCGCGAACGCTCTAACTATCTGACGTCTCTTCGACTTTAGCCGCAGCGGCGAGGAATTCAAGCGCCTTTTCGTCGGCCAGCTGCCGCCGCGAGACCGACTCGAGCGTCTCCTGGCCCACGGCCTGGCGAAGCTGCTCCACCGTGGCGCCCTGGGACGCGGCGAGCTTCTCCACCTGGGCCTCCACCTCGGCGTCCTCGACCGCGATCTCGCGCTGGGTCGCCACGGCCTCGAGCAGCAGCTGCTCCCGCACCTCGCGCTCTGCCGCGGGTCGCCACTCCTCGCGCCAGCGGTCGAGCTGGCCGTGGAGCGCCGCGTGCTCGAGCTGCCCCTCCAACCGCTGGTGCGCCGAGCGCAGCTGTCGCTCCAGCTGCTGCTCGACGAGGCCCGGGGGAACGTCGAAGGGCGTGCGCTCGATCAGCGCATCGACCAGCGACTTGTTGAGGTCGCCGCGCGCCTGGTTGTCGCGCATCTCGAACAGGTCCGTGCGGATGCGTTCGCGGAGCGCGTCGAGACCGTCGAAGTCGCCCAGGTCCTTCGCGAACTCGTCGTCGAGCTCCGGAAGCTGCTTGCGCTTCACCTCGGCCACGTGCACGTCGAAGTGAGCAGCCTTGCCGGCGAGGCTCGCCTCGCCGTAGTCCTCGGGGAAGGTCACCTCGACCCCCCGATCCTCGCCAGCGCGGACGCCGACGAGCTGCTCCTCGAAGCCCGGGATGAAGCGACCCGTGCCGATCTCGAGATCGATGCCCCGCCCGGTCCCCCCCTCGAAGGGCTCGCCGTCGACACGGCCGACGAAGTCGATCCCGAGGATGTGACCCGTCTCGGCCTCGGTCTCCTCGGGCTCCTCGACCACCGGAGCGTTGCGCTCGCGCAGACGCTCGAGCTCCGCCTCGATCTCCTCGTCCTTCACCTCGACCCGGGGGCGGGTCGCCGGCAGCCCCTCGAGCTCGGGCAGCTCGATCGCGGGCTTGACCTCGACCAGTGCCGCGTAGGTGAAGTCGACGCCGGGCTCCGGCGGTGCCGCATCGATCGCCGGGGGAACCACGGGCTCGATCGCCACCTGCTCGATCGCGTCGGGCAGGGTCTCCTGGACCAGGCTCCGCTCGATCTCCTCGGCGATGGAGGCGCCGTAGAGCCGCTCGAGCACGGCGCGGGGCGCCTTGCCGGGGCGGAAGCCCTTGATCCGCACCTGCTTGCCGAGGTCCCGATAGGCGCGGTCGAAGGCCTTGCGAACCCGGCTCGCGGGCACGCGCACCTCCACCCTCCGACGGACCGGGCTCTCCTCGGTCGCAACGGCGGAGAGGCCATCGGAGGCCTTCGACTCGGATCGGGTTTCGGCCTGGGAATCGGGTTCGCCGGTCATGACGCCTCGACGGGTTCGGGCGAGCTCCGGAAGCGGATCTCGCGTGGAGGGGCCGCACGGAGGCGCCCGGTAGGGCTCCCGGCTGCGGGGTCGCGTGAGAATGGCGCTCCGGCTCTTCGAGGGCAAGCCGGTGAGGGTGCCCGCCGGAGCCGGCGCAGGAGGAGGCGGTGCCCCGAGCAGGACTCGAACCTGCACGCCCTACGGGCAGCGGCTTCTAAGGCCGCCCTGTCTACCAGTTCCAGCATCGGGGCCCGAGAGCGACACGAAAGCAGATCGCGCCGGGCCGCGCCCGCTCCGCCGGGTGGATCGGACGCGGCGCCGCCCCCCGAGGGCCCCCGGGGAGCCCCGGGACGTCGAATCCCGGGTGGTATGCTGCGCCGGCTCAACCCGGCGAACCAGCCCCCTACTTTCCGAGGCCCCCCTTGATCTCCGAGTTCGACGACTACGCCATCCACCAGACCTCCGAGCCCATCAACCAGCCGGGGCCCTCGGATCGCAACTTCTACGACCGCTACTGGTTCAACGGCTTCGACCGCGACGGCGACTTCGTGTTCGAGGTGGGCGTCGGCCTCTACCCGAACCGCTTCGTCATGGACGGCCACCTGAGCTTCGTAATCGACGGGGTGCAGCACGCCTTCCACACCTCGTGCCGCGCACCCCGCGAGCGCCGCGACACCCGGATCGGACCCCTCTCGATCGAGGTCGTGGAGCCGCTGCG
>CALDCK010000206.1 GCA_937937315.1 uncultured bacterium | reverse complement strand
CATCGCGGCTGCGCCGGGGAGCGGCCCGAGAACACCCTGGCCTCCTTCGAGGCGGGCCTCGCCGCGGGCGCGACGGTGCTCGAGTCCGACGTGCACCTCACTCGCGACCGGGTTCCGGTCCTGATCCACGACGACGAGGTGGGCCGCTGCACGGAGGGAGTCGGTCGCGTCTCGGAGCTCGACCTCGACGCCCTCCAGAAGCTCGACGCCGGCCACCACTTCACACGGAACGGCGGAAAGAGCTTTCCGGAGCGCGGACGAGGACACCGGATCCCCACCCTTCAAGAAGTACTCGAGGCATTTCCGGGGGCTCGTCTCAACCTGGAGCTCAAGGAGGACGTCGCGGGGCTCGTGGAGCGAACGGTCGAGGTCGTGGCCTCTGCCGACCGCGCCGCCTCCTGCCTGCTCACCACCGCCGACGACGCCATGATGCGGACCCTGCGGGCCCACGTCGCCCGGGAGGACGTGCCAGTGGCCCTCGGCGCCTGCACGGGAGAGGTGGCCGGCTTCGCGATCTCCGCCGTCCACGGAAGGCCCCCTCCGGATGGACCGATGGCGCTCCAGATCCCCACCGAGTTCGCCGGGCAGCCCCTCGTGACCCCGGAGCTCATCGGACACGCCCACGCCCACGGCGTGCAGATCCACGTGTGGACGATCGACGAGCCCGAAGAGATGACCGCACTCCTCGACCTCGGAGTGGACGGCATCGTCACCGACTTTCCCGCCCGCATGGTGCACCTGCTCGAACAGCGACCGTGAACGCCGCGAAGCCTTCGCCGGCGTCTGCCCTCGTGCAGCGCCATCTCGACGACCTGCGGAGCGCCGCCCAACGCGGACCCGTCGTCGACGTGGCCTGCGGGCGCGGCCGCAACGCCCTGGCGATGGCCCGATCCGGGATTCCCGTCGTGGGGATCGATCGCAACGCGACCTTCCTCGAGACCCTTGCAGAGAGCGCCCGCCGCGAGAGGCTCCCGATTCGGCTCATCCGGGCGGACCTCGAGCGCGACCTCCTGCCCCTCGCGCCGGGTAGGTGCGGGGCCATCGCGGTCTTCCGCTACCTCCACCGCCCCCTCTGCCCCCAGCTCGCCGAGGCCCTCGGCCCGGGCGGACTGCTGCTCTACGAGACCTTCACCCTTCGCCAGAGGGAGCTGGGCCATGGGCCTGGTAATGAAGCGTTTCTTCTTCGCGATGGAGAGCTGCCGAAGCTCTTTCCGGAGCTCCGGATCCTCCACCACTGGGAGGGGACCCTCGAGGGGGCGCGGCCCACGGCCGTGGCGCAGCTGGTTGCCCGACGCAGCGCCTGAGTCGCTGAGGAGAGCGCGTCAGGAAGCGGCGACGCCGAGACGGGCCAGGGCCCAACGCGCATGCTCGGCGAGCAGGGGATCGGAGCCCTCGGCGTGGCGGCGCACCAGCGACGCGAGGGCCGGGTCTCCACTGTTGCCCGCGGCCACCAGGGCATTGCGCAGGAGCCCCTGGTAGCGCGTTCGCCGCAGGGCGCTGCGACGCGTGGCCTCCCGCCAGCGGGTCTCATCGAGCTCGAGGAGCCAGGCGATCGCAGGCCGCACCCACTCGGGGCGTGGACGGATCCGCTCGCGCAGGCCCTCGCGATCGGTGGGAACTTCTCGGCGCTCGCGCAGATTCCAGGGACAGACCTCCTGACAGAGATCACACCCGAATGCCAGGGTGCCCTGCGACGCCCGCAGCGCCTCGGGGATGGGTCCCCGAGACTCGATGGTCGTGTAGGAGATGCAGCGCGAGGCATCGAGAACGTAGGGCTCGGGGAAGGCGTCGGTGGGGCAGACGTCGAGGCAGGCGCGACAAGTTCCGCAGTGGTCGACCTCCGGAGCATCCGGCTCGAGCGGGAGATCGGTGAGCACGACGCCAAGGAAGAGATAGGAGCCCAGACGCGGATCGATCAGGCAGGTGTTCTTGCCGATCCAGCCGAGCCCTGCCCGGGCCGCGAACACACGCTCGAGCACCGGCCCCGTGTCCACGTAGCCGCGCGTACGGACCGGTACCTCCGCGAGGACAGCCAGGCCGGCCTCGAGTGCGCGAATCCGATCGATCAGCACATCGTGGTAGTCGTCGCCGCCGGCGTAGCGGGCGATCTCGGCCACGCCGGAGGGTCGCGGCCCCCGGGCGCCCGGGTCGTAGACGAAGCCCACGGCGATCACGCTACGAGCGCCCTCGAGGACGCGGCGCGGGTCCACCCGCTCCTCGACGCGTCGCCCGATGTAGTGCATGTCGGCCGCATAGCCGCGGTCGAGCCACTCGCGCAGGAACCGGGTCTCGGGAGTCGGCTCCGCGGCGGCGACGCCCGCCAGATCGAAGCCGACGGCCAATGCCAGGGACTTCACGCGATCCGTGAGGGATGACGGTCCATCCTCCCCCGCCCGATGCCCTCCCCGTGATCCCACCCGGGCACCGTATGGGCTCACCGGAAGGGGGTCAAGCGAACGCACCCGCGCCCCTCCTCGACCCGCCACGCGACGCGTTTCCCGGGCCAGTGCCGGACCGGGAGCGGGTATCCTGCGCACCGCCTGAAGCTCGCGACGCTGCGAGACGGAGGAGACACGCCGTGGGACGAGTGCGCTTTCCGCAGGGGTTTCGCTGGGGAGCCGCCACCGCCGCCTACCAGATCGAGGGGGCGTGGGCCGAGGATGGCAAGGGCGAGTCGATCTGGGATCGCTTCTGTCACCGAAGCGGGCGGATCGCCGGGGGCGACAGCGGCGATGTGGCCTGCGACTCCTATCACCGCTTCCCCGAAGACGTGGCGCTGCTGCGTGAGATGAACTGCACCAGCTACCGCTTCTCGATCTCGTGGCCGCGCATTCAGCCGACCGGCCACGGCCCCACCCTGGCGGCCGGCCTCGACTACTACCGACGCCTGGTGGATGCCCTGCTCGAGGCCGGCATCGAGCCCTTCCCGACCCTCTATCACTGGGACCTGCCCCAGGCCCTCCAGGATCGGGGCGGATGGCCGGAGCGGGACACGGCGGGCCGCTTCGCCGACTACGCCGATGTCGTCGTGCGCGCCCTCGGCGACCGGGTGAAGGATTGGATCCTGCTCAACGAGCCCAGCATCTTCACCACCATGGGCTACTGGGTCGGCATCCACGCGCCGGGCATCGCCGATCCGGATGCGTTCCTGCGCGCGACCCACGTGGTGAACCTCGCCCAGGCCGCGGGCTTCGCCGCCGTGCGAGCCGCCCGCTCCGACGCCCGGATCGGCAGCGCGATGGCCTTCTCCCCCTGCGAGCCGGCCGGAGACGACGAAGCCGATGCGGCCGCCGCAGAGAGATTTCACCGCTTCACCAACGCCTGGTACCTCGAGCCCGCCCTCCACGGACGCTACCCGGAGGCCTTCGTCGACGGGGTGCCCTTCGACCGCATGGGCGTGCGCCCCGACGACCTCGAGGCGCTTCGGGCACCTTTCGACTTCATTGGTGTCAATCTCTACATGCGCGCCTGTATCCGCCACGTACCCGACGACGCCCTGGGCGTGCAGGCTCGTCCTGCGGGCATCGGCGGCAGCGACGGGCCGCGCACCGACTTCGGCTGGGAGATCTGGCCCCGGGCGCTCTCGGACATGGTCCTGCGTCTGACTCGCGACTACGACCGACCGGTGCTCGAGATCACCGAGAACGGCTGCTCCTACGGTGATGGACCCGGGACCGACGGCCGCATCCGCGACGCGCGGCGGATCGACTTCCACCGCGGTCAGCTCGAGCAGCTCGCCGGGGCCATCGAAGCGGGCGCCGACGTGCGCAGCTACCACGCCTGGACCCTGCTCGACAACTTCGAGTGGTCCGAGGGCTTCCGCCAGCGCTTCGGTCTGGCCCACGTAACCTTCCCCGCGGCCGACCGCACTCTCAAGGACTCCGGACACTGGTACGGCGAGGTTGCCGCGGCGAACGGCTTCGACACCTGATCCGCCCCCACCCCCGAGGCAAGGTTTGGAATCACAGCTCGTCTTCTTGATCGGACCGCCGCGATCCGGCTCGACCCTGCTCACCCGCATGCTCGGAGCACACTCGGCGATCGTCGCACCGCCGGAGCCTCACCTGCTGACGCCCATCGCCCACCTCGGCTTCTACGAGCGAGTCGGCGAGGCGCCCTACGACCCGGTCATCTCCGAGGCGGGCATTCGCGAGCTGGTCGCGACCCTGCCCCGGGGCGAGGCCGACTACCTCGACGCCCTGCGCGCCTACACCGACATGATCTACGAACGCCTGCTCTCGGGTTCGGGTGCGCATCTGCTGCTCGACAAGACCCCCGCCTACGCCCTCGTCCTCGACTTCGTCGCCCGGCTCTACCCGAAGGCGCGCTACGTGGTGCTCACCCGCCACCCTCTGGCCGTATGGTCGTCGGTCGTGGGCTCGTTCTTCGACGGCGACCACGCCGCGGCCCACGCCCACAATCCGGTCCTGGAGCGCTACGTGCCGGCCGTCGCGCGCTTTCTGCGCGAGGCGCCCGTGCCGCTCCACCACCTGCGCTACGAGGAGCTCGTCTCGGCGCCGCGGGAGAGCATGGAGGGCCTCTGCGACTTCCTCGACATCGCCTTCGAGGAAGGCATGATCGAGTACGGCCGCAGCGCCTCGGGTCGGGCCGAGTCGGTCCGGGGGCTCGGCGACCCGGTGACGGTGGCGCGGGAGCAGCGACCCACCACGGACCAGGTGAGCCGCTGGACCCAGGACTTCGCGGGCAACGCCCCGGCCATCGATCAGGCCGAGGAGATCCTGGCGCGGCTGCTGGACGAGGACCTCGCCACCTGGGGCTTCGACCGAGCCCGAATCGCGGCGGAGCTGGACGCGATCGACCGCGCCGGCGCCGCGCGCCAGGGTCGACCGCTCACCCGATACGCCCTGGAGCGGCGGCTGCTGGTGAGGCTCCGGCGCAACATCCACCACAACGCCCTGGGGCGTCTCGTCCGGCGCGTGCGCCGCGTCTGCGACGTCCTGCTGCGCTGAGCCGCGGAGCCCGCGGGGGGGCGTCCGGGGGACCCCACGCTCTCGCCGGCGGCAGCAGATCGGGTGAGGTGCTATACCGACAGCATGAGTTTTGGCCCCTCTGTCGAGGTCGGCGGCTCGCTGTCGGAAGTCGACATGCGCGACCGCTACGAGCCTCCGACCTACGAAATCATCTGTCTCGCCTGCGAGATCTCCGCCTACGCGCCGGATGGAGACACGCCGCTCTTCTAGGTCTCGACGCGGGTTCGGGCCTGGTTCGGCGGCGTCTACGGACTCGCGGCGAGGCTCGCGATGCTCCGAGCGGCGACCGCGGATCGGGTTCACTCGCCGCGCCGACATGCCGATCCCGAAGGGATCGATGCGGTGAGTCGATCCGGTAGGAGGTTCGGACCGTGAAGGGTCGCTGGATGACACGGTTTCGCGCGGCGCTACGCCGCTACTTCGTAGCGGGCATCCTGGCCTTCGCGCCCCTGGCGATCACGATCTGGTCGATCGCCTGGATCATCGAGCGCCTGGACAACCTGCTCCTGCCGCGCATCCTGGCCCTGGTTCTGCCCGGGCTGGAAGAGCCGCCGCGACTGCCCCTGGTCGGCGCCCTCTTCACCCTCTTCGTGATCCTGCTGCTGGGTGTGATCGCCCGACACCTGTTCGGAGGAGAGTTCGTCCGGGCCTGGGAGCGGCTCTTCGCCCGGGTGCCGGTGGCCCGGAACATCTACGCCGGCGTGAAGCAGCTCTTCGAGGCGATATTCCGCTCGGACGAGCGGAGCCGCTTCAACCGCGTCGTCCTGATCGAGTACCCGCGCAAGGGCATCTACGCCATCGCCTTCACCACCGGTCCGGCCCGCGGCGCCGTGGCCAAGATCGCGGGCAAGTCCATGATCAATTGCTTCCTGCCGACCACGCCAAACCCCACCAGCGGCTACTACCTGCTCTTGCCCGAGGCCGACCTGATCGACATCGACCTCAACGTGGAGGAGGCCTTCAAGCTGGTGATGTCTGCCGGCCTGGTGACACCGGACCGGCAGACCAACCCGATTCCCCAGGTGGCGGCGTTCAGCGAGGCGGAGGCCCGGACTCTACCGACCGGGCAGTGACCCGATCGACCAGGCCGCGGAACCCGGGGTGCCGCAGCAGACCGATGGTGTCGCCGGATTGGAGCATCGCGACCACCTGGGGATCCTCGAGCAGCGCGTGCAGCTCCGGATCGTCACGCAGACCCCGCAGGCGCGGACCCACCTGGCGCAACACCTCGCCGACATCGTCGCGGAAGACCGCCGGGTCATCGGCCGCCTCCGGCGCGACGAGTCCAAGGTCGGCCAGACGGGTTCGCAGCTCGCGGTCGCGCAGTACGCGCTGAAAAGCCCCTCGATTCATTGCGGCATCCACGTTGCCGTGTTCCACGTAGGTCCAGAAGAGCGGGTCCTCGCGCAGGCTGGCCACGTTCCGGCTATCGAGCACCCCCTGGAGCTCTTCGACGGCCGCCGCCGGACGCGCAGCGATGCGCGCGATCACCCGACCGTGCGCGCCGGCGTCCGCGAGGGCGGCCGAGAGCCCCTTCTCGACCATCTTCCCGGTCACGGCGGCCGCGGCAGAGCGACCAAGCTCTGGAATCGGCGTCTCCGTACCGGTCACGCGCAACGCATCGACCCACAGCGCAAGCCAGCTCAGGAGAAGCACGATCAGCCCGCCCCGGACGGTTCCGAAGACCCCGCCGAGGAAGCGGTCGCGGGGACTGCGCTCGACCTCGTCGTCGCGACGTTCGGTGATCCGCCGCAGCAGCGCCGTGACGAAGAGCATGACCGCGTAGGCTCCGAAGAAGCCTGCGGACCCGGCCAGGGGCAGCGCGATCAGCTCGGGGACGTCGAGCCAGGCTTCGATCGGCGGCGCCAGCACCGGCGCGAGCAGCACCGCGGCGCAGTAGCCGACCAGCAGCGTGAGCAGGCCCATGCCCGTGGCGAAGGCACCGCGAACCGCACCCATCACCGCGAACACGGTGAGCAGCGCGAGCGCCAGCAGATCCAACCACACGTCCTCGGTCCTCCGCTCCGGGGCGTGCCCGAGCCCCCGCAGCCGCTCTCACGCCCATCCTTCTCTTCGGCCGAGCCGCTGCGGCACTGCACCCCGGCTCCCACGACCTCGCCCGCGCATGGCCTGGAGGGCGCGGCCTGCCTAGAATTGGATGCCTCGTCAGCTCTGCTGGAGTGGGAGGCCGGAGGTTCCCGTGAGCCCGACATGGCTGGTAGGCCTCGACCTCGGCGGCGAGAGCCTGCGTTGTGCATTCCTCGACGTGGATTCCGGTGCCCTTACCGTCGCGGCCCGGAGATTTCGCGGTCGGCCCGATCCCGACGTACCGGCCGGAGCGCGCTTCGACCCGGAAGCCACCTGGAGCCTGCTGGCCGAAGCGGTCCGCGAGGCGGGTCGGCGCGCAGGCGCGACACCCGACGGCATCCGGGGAATCGCCTGCTCGAGCATGCGCCACGCCAGCGTGCTCGTGGACGCCTCGGGGGCGGTGCTGCTCGCCACCACCAATCGCGACGCACGCGGCGCCGGCGCGATGCTCGGCCTCGGCGCCGAGGACGGAGAGGCGTTCCTGGCCCGTACCGGTCGCTGGCCCCACCCCATTCTACCGGCGGGTCGACTCCAGTGGCTGGCCGCCGAGCGCCCGGACCTGCTCGACGCCACCGTCGCCCACTTGAGCGCGTCGGACTGGGTCGCCTCGAGGCTGTGCGGGGAGCGCGCCACCGACCCGAGCCAGGCCGGCGAGACCCTCGTCTTCGACCTCGCGACCCGCGCCTGGGCACCGGACCTGATGGGCCGACTCTCCCTGCCCGAGGCGATCTTCCCGACGGTGCGGGAGCCGGGCAGCCGGCTGGGAAGCCTCCGGCCCGAAATCGCCCAGGAGCTGGATCTGCCGCCGGACCTGCCCGTGGCCGTCGGCGGCGCCGACACCCAGTGCGCCCTGCTCGGCGCCGGTGCGACCCAGCCCGGCCGGATGGTCGTCGTGGCCGGCTCCACCGTGCCGATCCAGCAGATCGTCGATCGGCCCCTCGTCGATGCACGCCTGTGGGGCGGGCAGAGTCTGCACCCGGG
>CALDCK010000205.1 GCA_937937315.1 uncultured bacterium | reverse complement strand
TAGTAGGTCCCGCCGATCATCAGCGGCCCCCAGACGAGGAAGACGCCCGGCTCTCCCAGCCCGTGATGCTTGAGCTTCACCGGGGGCGCGACGTAGAAGACGCTGATGAACAGACCCATCAGGGCGAAGGCCGCGACGGGCCAGCCGCGGGCCTCGGTGAGCAGGAGCAGGATCCCGAGGTCCAGCAGGTTCACCGCCGCGATCGCGAGCAGCAGACCCTTCTTCGAAACCAGACCCGAGAGCACCGGGTGGGGCGCGTACTGCGCGCGAACGTAGTCCTCGCTGTCGACGCCTCCCTCGAGATCGAAGTAGTCGTTGATCATGTTGTTGGCGGCGTGAGCAGAGACGAGTCCGACGAAGGCCAGCGCGAAGTAGAGCCAGTTCGCGGTGGGCGCACCCGCGGCGAGAAGGCCACCGATGAGTCCGGAGATGATGGTCATGGGAAAGACGCTGGCCCGCGTGATCAGCAGCCAGCGAGAAACCGTGTCCATCGCCTTGTCGGAGGACAGGTTCTGCGTGCGGAGGATCTCGCTCCAGTTCTGGATCGTGCTCGCCATGGAGGGTCCTTTCTGTCGGGGCGCGCCGGGCCCGAGGCGACGCTAGCTCAGGCGGGATCGGACCCGCGAGGCGGGGCCGCGGCGAGGAGCGGCAGCAGGCGAAGTTTCACGATCTTCGACATCGCGTTGCGCGGCATCTCGTCGACGATCGCGATCCGTTCCGGAACCTTGTACCGCGCGAGCTGCTCGAGACAGTGCGCGCGCAGGGCCTCGGGCGACGCCGAGGCGTCGGGCTCCAGGGTGACCGCCGCCACGACGCGTTGACCCAGGCGCTCGTCCGGGATCCCGAAGACCGCCGCCTCGGCCACCCGGGGATCGTCCTGCAACGCGCGTTCGACCTCGGCGGGGTAGACATTCGCTCCGCCGCGCAGGATCAGCTCGCTCCTCCGGCCCCGGATGTAGAGTGTGCCGTCGGCCTCGAGCACGCCGACGTCGCCGGAGTGGTAGACGCCTCCGCGTAGGGCCCGGCCGGTTTCCTCGGGCCTTCGCCAGTAGCCGAGCATGGGCGTGTAGACGCCCGCCCACTCCCCCTCGGAAGCGGGCGCGACACAGATCTCGCCCTCTTCTCCGGCGGGAAGCGCACGCCCCGCTTCGTCGCAGATGCGGATCTCCACCTGGGGAAGCGCCACACCACAGAGGCCCGGCCGCGGCGAGGGTGCGCCCTCCGCCCGGGTCACCGCCGTGGGCGCCTCGGTCATCCCGTAGCCGATCGCAACGTCGCACCCGAAGCGCTCGCGGTAGAGCGCGCGAAACTCCTCGGGGCACTCGGCGCCTCCCACCAGCGGCGCCACCAGCGAACGCAGGTCTTCGGCACCGACGTCCGGGTGGGTGAGCAGGTCGTGGATCACCGTCGGCACCGCGGCAAAGCTCGCGACGCCCTCGTCGCGAACCCACGCGGCGAGGCCCGTGGCGTCGATCCGATCCATGGCGACGCAGCAGGTGCCGTACTGGAACGCGATCAGGGGACCGAGCACCACGAGGTTGAGGATCGTGAGGGGCAGCACCACGCCCTGGGGAGCCCCCGGCGGGTAGCTGCCCATGGCCCGGGCAACGGCGCCCGGGAGCAGCAGATTGTGTTGGCTGTGAACGGCCCCCTTCGGTAGGCCGGTCGTACCGCTCGTGTAGGCGATCGCCGCCGGCGCCCAGGGGTCGATCTCCACCCGAGGCGCCTCCGGCGGCGACGCGGCCACCCGGGCCAGCCATCCCTCGGCCGGCGCGTACGGATCGACCCTCTGCACCTCGCGCAGATCCGGGAGTCCGGAACGATGCGCAGCGAGCTCTTCCACGACCTCCGGAGTCGCCAACAGCAGGGACGCGCCCGCGTCGTGCAGCACGGTTGCCTTCTCCGGTGCCGCCAGCGCCCGGTTGACCCCCACCCAGATGGCGCCCAGCCGCATCACGGCGAGGAAGGCGACGACGATGGGGACGTCGTTCGGAAGACAGGCGGCCACCCGGTCCCAGGCCCCCACGCCCAGCCCAGCGAGTGCGCAGGCCGTGCGGTCGACCTCGCGGTCGAGCTCGGCATAGGACAGGCGACCGTGGCGACCCACGAGGGCGGTGACGTCCGGATTCCGGGACAGACCGTGTTCGAGCACCGCGGCGACGGTCTGGGGGCCGCCGGGAATCTCCGGAGCGGCCGAGGGCGGCGCCAGTCCGTGGGCTTCGTAGTCGAACATGGGTCGGTCCGTAGTGCGCGGCCGCGTCACGCCGCGTTCAGGAGCCATTCTCCGCGAATCCCGGCGCCAGTGAAAGCGCCGCGGGCCACCGGGCTTCGCTACGGTCCACGGTCCGGGTCCGAGGACCCGGCTCGCCCCAGGGAGACCCTCCATGAAGATCGACTCCGGATTGATGATCACCGACCTCGCCCGGGTGCCGGAGCGCGTCCGGGAGCTCGAGGCCGCGGGCTACGACGGTGCGGTCAGCGCCGAGATCGCCAACGATCCCTTCCTCTCGCTCACCCTGGCCGCTGAGCACAGCCAGCGGATCGAGCTGATGACGTCGATCGCCGTCGCGTTCTCGCGCAACCCCATGACCCTGGCCCAGACCGCTCACGACCTGAACGCCTTCTCCGAGGGCCGCTTCATCCTGGGCCTCGGCTCCCAGATCCGGCCCCACATCACGAAACGCTTCAGCATGCCCTGGAGCGCGCCGGCGGCGCGAATGCGCGAGTTCATCCTCGCGATGCGAGCCATCTGGGACACCTGGTACACGGGCAAGCCCCTGGAGTTCCGGGGCGAGTTCTACACCCACACCCTGATGACCCCGATGTTCACCCCCAGCGACCCGCGCTTCGGCGCGCCCCGGGTCTATCTGGCGGCGGTGGGCCCGCGCATGACCGAGGTGGCCGGCGAGGTCGCCGACGGTCTGATCGCCCACGGCTTCACCACGGACAAGTATTTCCGCGAGGTGACCCTGCCCGCGATCGAGCGGGGGCTCACGAAGGCAGGCCGTTCCCGCCAGGACTTCGCCGTGACCTGCCCCGTCTTCGTGGTCACCGGTGCGAACGAGCGAAGCTTCGAGGCCAGCCGAAGCGCGGTCACGAAGCAGATCGCGTTCTACGGATCCACGCCGGCGTACCGGGGCGTCCTCGAGACCCACGGCTGGGGCGAGCTCCAGTCCGAGCTGAACCGGCTCTCGAAGCTGGGCCAGTGGGACGAGATGGGGACGCTCATCGACGACGAGATCCTCGACGCCTTTGCGGTGGTAGCCGAACCCGAACGCGTGGTGCCCGCCCTCAAGGCCCGCTGCGGCGACGCCATCGACCGGGTCCTTTGCACCTTCCCGGCGGACATCGCCGGGGACGAGCGGGGAATGCTGGAGGCCCTCCGGGCCTGAGCTCGGCCCTCCCAGGTGCGGTGGTGGCCCGCGACTTCAAAGCGGCAAGCCCCGGCATGACGCCCTACCCTGCCGGGCCCCCGCAGCGCTACGCCTTCGAGGAGAGCTCTTGCCGCACCCGATCGTCGACGAGGAGCTGGCGCTCCTTGCACGCGTGAGCGAGGTGCTCGAAGCCGCGCCGAGCCAACCCACGCCCAGTGAAGCGCCGATCGTCCGTGATCTCGAACGCATCCGGGAGCAGCTCGTCTCGGGCCGCGAGAGCAAGGACGAGATGGCGCTCACCGAGCAGTGGCATCGGCAGACGGCGCTGCTCCGCCAGCTCCGCGAGTCTCGCGAGGCGCCCGAGGTCGACCCCCGCTCTCCCTACTTCGCCCATCTCCGGCTGCGCGAAGGCGATCGGGAGCGCGATCTCTGTCTCGGCAGGGCGACCCGGATCGAGCGAGGCATCCGCATCGTCGACTGGCGAAACGCACCGGTGTCGAGGGTCTTCTACCGCTACCGGCAGGGCGAGGACTACGAAGAGGAGTTCGGCGGAAATCGGCGCGAAGGGGTCGTCCTCGCACGCCGGACCTTGAGGATCCACGACGGCAGGCTCGACCGGATCGAAGCCCCGGAAGGCACCTTCGCAGCCGACGCCGCCCTGGAAGGGGCATGGCGCCGCCTGGCAGAGCGCGCCCCCCAGCTCCGCGGCGGCGAGGGCAGCGCCCTGCGAGCCCACGACGTGGACGGTGGCGGATCGCGACGCCTCGGCACGGACCTCGAGGGCGACCGCCGCCGCGCCGACAAGCGGCTGCCGGAGATCACGAGCCTGATCGATCCGACCCAGTTCGACCTGATCACCCGGCCCTCGGTCGGCTACCTGGCCATTCGCGGAAGCGCCGGATCGGGGAAGACCACCGTCGCCCTCCATCGCATCGCCTACCTCGCCTACGAGGAACCGGAGGTCGACTCGGAGCAAACCCTCTTCGTGGTCTTCTCTCCCGCCCTCGCCCGCTACGTGGACCACGTACTGCCGTCCCTCGGCGTCCACCGGGTCCGTATCACCACCTATCGCGACTGGGCGAGAGAGCAGCGGCGCCGGCTCTTTCCGAGGCTCCCAACGGAGGATCGCCACGACGCGCCCGCCGTGATTCAGCGCCTGAAGCTGCACCCGGCCCTGGCCGAGGCCCTGGAGCGCCACGTGGCCGAGACCCCCGGACCGAAGAACGTCGACCAGGCCCTCGACGACTGGGCGAGCGTGCTCACGCGGGGTGAGCTGATCCGACGCTGCTGCGAGGCGATCGCCCCCGACGCCTTCCGCGAAGCCGAGATCGATCAGTTCGTGGAATGGAATCGCCGGCGCGGCGAGGAGCTCTTCGCCTGGCTCGCCAGAGAGCCCGAGTCGGCCGCGGCCCTCGAGCCGGAAGACGACGCGCTGCTCCTGCGGGCCTGGCAGCTCCGGGTCGGGCGCATCCCGGGGCGCCGCGACCGCCCGCTCCGCTATCGGCATCTCGCGATCGACGAGGTGCAGGACTTCGCGCCGATCGAGGTCCGCAGCCTGATCGAGTGCCTCGATTCGCGTCGCAGCCTCACCCTCGCAGGCGACACCCAGCAGCACGTGATGGAGCACAGCGGGTTCACCTCCTGGAGTGGATTCCTCTCGCATCTGGCGATCCCCGGCGCCGCGCTGGAAACGCTCCGGGTGAGCTACCGCTCTACCCGCGAGATCGCCGAGTTCGCCGCATCCCTCCTCGGAGACCTGCGGGAGGACGCGGGCAGCCTCGATGCGCCGCGCAGCGGGCCCCCTGTCGAGCTCTTCCGCTTCACCGACCGTGGCGCCTGCGTGGCCTTCCTGGCCGACGCCCTGCGGGAGCTGATCACCGCCGAGCCCCTGGCCTCGGTCGCCGTGCTCACTCCCTCGCCCGAGTCGAGCGCCGCCTATCACCAGGGGCTCGACCGGGTCGATCTGCCGAACCTGCGTCGCGTGGAGCGGCAGGACTTCACCTTCTCTCCCGGCGTCGAGGTGACGGAGATCGAGCAGGCGAAGGGGCTCGAGTTCGACTACGTGATCCTGGTGGACGTGTCAGCCGACCGCTACCCACGGCGTGACGAGGCGCGGCGGCTTCTGCACGTCGGCGCCACGCGCGCCGTCCATCAGCTCTGGGTGACCTGCCTGGGCACGCCGTCACCCCTGATCGGCCTCTCCGAGAGCTGACTCCGCCCGCTAGATCCAGCGGCGCACGCGCGCCTTGTAGGAGCGGTACTCGTCGCCGAACTTCCGCTCGAGATAAGCCTCCTCGCGGAGGATGACCCCGAAGTGAATCAGTACCAGAACGGGGAACAGGAAGACGAGGATCCAGACGTTGTCCAGCACGCAGGCGAGGCCGACCTGGAGCAGGGTGAGGGAGACGTAGGCGGGGTTGCGCGAGCGGGCGTAGATGCCGTCGGTGACCAGCGCTGGCGTCGGGGTCCGTGGGTCCTTGTCCTGCCCCGCTGCCTTGAAGATCCCTGCAAAGCGCAAGGACCCGATCGCGCCCAGGACGAGGGCGGCGATCCCGACCCCGACGCGAAGCCAGGTGTCCACCGCGATCGAGCCGCCGAGAGCGAGCTTCACGACGACACCGGCGACCAGCGCCACCCCGTAGATGACGGGCGGCAGGGCGACCACGTCGGCGTGATCCGTCGCCGCGCCTTCGCTCTCGCTCATCGGACCCTCCATCGGAGCAGGAACGCGATGCTACCCGAGGGCGCGCAGGGTGCCGAGAGTGCGCGTCCCTCCGCCTTCACGTCAGACCGATGAACATGCGCAGGGAAGTGAGGGCGAGGAAGAGCGCGAACGCGCGGCGCAATGTGCGCTGCGGTGCGACGTGTGCGAGGCGGGCGCCCCAGGGAGCCGACAGCCAGGTGGCCGGAACGATCAGGGCGAAGCCCAGCAGGTTCACGTAGCCAAGGGAGCCCTGGGGCAGCCCCGGCACGTCCCAGCCCGAAGCCGCGAAGGAGATCGCGCCGGGAACTCCGATCACGAGCCCGAGGCCCGCCGCGGTCCCCACCGCGCGATGGATCGGTGAGCCGAAGAGGGTGAGGATCGGCACCCCGAGCGTCCCTCCGCCGAGACCCATGAGCACGGAGAAGAAGCCGATGCCACTGCCGAGCGCGACGCGCCCGGGACCCCGGGGCAGCCCGTCAGCGATCCGCCAGCTCTCGCGGGAGAAGGCCAGGTGGACGGCCACGCAGAGCGCGACCGTCGCGAACACGGCGCTCAGGGCGGGGCCGCTCGCGTAGCGGGCAGTCGCGCTCCCCAGCAGGACGCCGAGGAGGACGGGCCCGATCCAGGCCCGCAGCAGCGCGACGTCGACGGCGCCCCGAGCGTGGTGGCTGCGCGACGACCGCCACGCGGTCACCACGATCGTCGCGAGCGAGGTGCCGACCGCGAGATGCATGCGCACCGCCGGATCGATCCCGAGCTCCGTGAAGACGTGGAAGAGCACCGGCACGATCACGATGCCCCCGCCCACGCCGAGCAGACCCGCGACCCCTCCGGCGAGAAGACCGGTCAGGAACAGGAACACCGCAAGGGGAAGGAGATCG
>CALDCK010000204.1 GCA_937937315.1 uncultured bacterium | reverse complement strand
CCACCGGCATCTCTAGCGCAGGCGCGGACCCCCCACAGGCATCTCTAGCTCCGGTGCGGGCAGACCCCCCACAGGCTTCTCTAGCGCTGGTGCGGGAAGACCCCCCGCAGGCATCTCTAGTGCTGGCGCGGGTAGTCCGGGAGGTCCTCCAGCGCCCAGCGCACGAACTCCCTGAGGTCGTTGTTGGAATTCTCCAGATCCTCGTCCCGCAGGTACATCATGTGGCCGCTCTCGTACAGTGAGAATCGGAAGCGGTCCCTGAGCTCGCCGCCTGGCTGCAGATGGCCGATTGTGTACATGGCGCTGTAGTAATCGGTCGCCATGTCGTAGTAGCCGCCCTGGATCAAGACCTTCAGGTACGGGTTCTCGGTCATCGCCTGCCGCAGCATCTCGCCGACGGGCACGCTGGAGCCGCGTTCCCACGGGTAGACATTGCCGAAGATGTTGTATTCCAGATCGGGGTCGTAGCCGAGCTCTTCGCGCAGGTACCGATTGATTGAGGTGGTGAACGCCCCATTCCAGTCGGCCATTGCCGGGTCGTACTCGTTCGTTTCCCCAGCGGCCTCCGAGTCGACCCCCGTATATCGCGCGTCGAGCCGGCCCACGGTGAAGAGCGTGAAGCAGGCACCGACCGCCAGACCCTCTCGACCGCCGAGGGCGACCGCCAGTGCGACGCCGGGAGCAACCCCGTAGCTCACGCCATCGGCGACGTCGTCGGCGAGGACCCCGAATCGCGTGCCTCCGAAGCGTCGCGCCGCCGCCCCGTCCAGTCCGTCGAAGACCGCACCCAGCAGCAGGAAGAAGAGCGCGAGCTCGAAACGCGCCGCCAGAGCGCAGACGATGCCCACCCCGCCGCAGAGGAGATTCGCGGCGGAGAGGAGATCAGCGAGCCCGCGCAGCGGGGATCGGGGGAGGGATCGGGTCGAGGGGGGCGACATGACCTGGCTCCGAATGGGGTTCGCCCCTTCCATCGCAAACGGCGTGCCGGTGTCGACCCTCGGAAAATCCCAATGAGATCGAGTCGTTGAGAAGTTTCCGCAGAGCTGCCGGCGGGGGGGTACGGCCATTCGCTGTGCGGCAGCGGACATCCCGTGTCGCCCCCTCGGCGCCGGGCCCGGCTCACGACTGCAGCCCCGGGCGCTGCGTCAGGGTTGGGGAGCCACGCGCAGGAGCACCGCCTGGGGGCCGGCTGCAGAACGGACGATCCGCAGGGCTCGCTCGTCGTCGAGGATCACGGCGTCGACGCCATGGCGTTCCAGGCACTGGGGCTCGAGGTCGCGACAGTCGGCGGCGAATCGCTCGTTCGCAGCCCGTACGGACGCGGGCAGGCGCGGCAGCCAGCCCAGGGCCAGGGGCCTGCCGTGAACCGTCTGATTGAGCTTCGGATGGCGGGTGCGGTCCACGACCGCCCGGATCTCCGGGTGCTCGCCGAGCTTCGAGGCGATGGGGCTCGGGCGCACCGGCCAGAGGGGCTTCACCCGGGGCAGCGGAAGCAGGAGTGCGGTCTCGAGGACGAGGGCCAGGCCCACACCGGGCAGGAGCCAGGCGCGTCCGGGCAGGCGGCGCTCCCGGGCGACGCGCGCCCCGTCGGTCAGGGCCACGCCGAACAGCGTGGTGAAGCAGAAGGTCGCGGGAAGCATCCAGCGCCAGTGATTCGTCATCAGCGCGAAGACCGGAAGCTCCTGGAGCCACCGCGCCGGCAGCGGAACCCCGATCGGTGCCCCATCGACGAGCTTCAACTCGGGTCCCAGGGCCAGAAGAAGCATGAGGAGGCCGGGGATTCCCCAGCGAGCGTAGAGGCGCCGCCGCCGGCTCACGCTCCAGCCGACGAAGATCGTTGCCGTCGTGACGTAGCCGACGAAGACGACCAGGAAGCCGACCCGGTCGGCGCGCTCCGCGACGACCCTCGCCGAGGGCACGACCAGCTCGACGAGGGACGCGGCCAGCTCCGTATTCTGGGGACCGTGGTGGACCGAGAGCGGCTCCGCGGCGGCCCACACCATCGGAATCGCACGCGGCAAGACGAGCAATGCCAGGGGAAGCGCGAAAGCGGCGAGCGCGGCGAGCCCCCCTTGGCTGCGGAGCCCGCGCAGGAGACGCGGCGCATCCGGCACGAGGAAGAGCCCCATCAGGACGCCCAGGTAGACGAAGTAGTAGGGCGTGACGTGGAACGCGAGGGCGAGGGAGAGGCCGAGTCCGGCGAAGCGGCGGGGGCCCGGATCGCTTCGAGCCCGGAGGAGCGTGAGGAAGGCCAGCGGGAACACCCAGATGTGGACCAGGTAGCCCCAGCCGTTCAGCACACTGCTCTGCCAGTAGGCCGACGCCGCGAACGCCAGCCCGGCCAGCCCCGCGGCGAGGGGCTCGCCGTCGAGCCGCAGGGCGAGGCGCGCCGCGAAGAACGCGCTCAGAGCGAATGACCCAAGGAGCAGGGCGTTGTACGCGCCGGCGAGCCCCAGGATCCGGGCCAGCGCTGCGGAGACCCCGTTCACCGCGAGGTTCAGATCGGCCAGGTGGAGGTCGACCACCTGGGGGTAGGTGACCATGTCGGTCCGGAAGAGGTCGCCGCCCGGCGTTTCGAGGATCCGACCGAACCACCATTCGAGCCACAGGCTGTGCTCGATGTCGGCGTCCCAGTGGGAGACGACCGAGCCGAGGGGGTCCGTGACCAGGGGAAAGGTGAGCGCTGCAAAGGCCCCGACGGTCAGGAGCGCCGCTCCCACCCCGGGCGTCGGCACCCCCCTCACACGCAGTCGGCGGCGCCCCCGTCGATGCGCAGATCCGCCGCGTTCACGTAGCGCGCCCGCTCGCTGGCCAGGAAGGCGATCATGTGACCGATGTCGACCGGATCGCCCACGATGCCCGCCGGGATCGGCATGAACTCGTCGAAGATGAGCCGCTCGAGGGAGGCGCGGTCCGTCGCCAGATCCCTGCTCTCCGCGAGCTGGGTGAAGCTCTCGAGCACCTCACCGGTCGCGACGATTCCCGGACTCACGCAGTTCACGGTGACGCCCGTATGGGCGAGCTCCTTCGCGAGGGACAGGGTGACGTTCGCGAGGGTCGCCTTCGCTGCGTAGTAGTGGGGCATGCGCGAGCGCGGTCGCACCGACCCGATCGTGCTGACGAAGATCACGCGACCCCAGCCGCGCGCCCGCATACCGGGCGTGAGAGCCCGCACCAGCCGCACCCCGGAGAGAACGTTGTCCTCGTAGAGCTCGATCCACTCGCGAGAGGAGCTGTCCCAGCCCCCCCCCTTGGCGACGCCGTAGTTGTTGACGAGGATGTCGATCTCGCCGGTCGCACGAACCACCGCGGCGGCTCCGGAGTCCGTGCGGATGTCTCCCTTGATGGCGCGCGCTTCTCCGCCTTCGAGGCGGATGTCTGCGGCGACGTCCTCGGCCGGATCCCGCGCAAAGCCGTGGACCCAGACCGTCGCCCCTTCTGCCGCGAGGACGCGGGCGATGCCCTCCCCGGTTCCTCGCGACGCTCCCGTAACCAGGGCTCGTCGCCCCCTCAGACCCAGTTCCATGCAGCACCTCCGGACGCGCAAGATTGCGCCGCAGAAGGCCCGCTGTCCACGGCCACCCCTCGGGGCGCCGATCGGGCCCGGAAACCCGGGCCGGGAGGGGCATCTGGAGCCGGCTCCGGCAGCGCGCTCGGGGGCTCGATCTCCGTTCGGGCTGCGCCCCCGTTCCGCGCGCCCTTTGGGCGCTTGACCGTCCGATCTCCGCGCGGGCTGCGCCCCCGCTCCGCGCGCCCTTCGGGCGCTTGACCTAGGATCCCGCGGCGGCATGCCGGACGCACCGAGGAAACGCCCGCTCACCCGTCGAATCCGCCGGGCTCTGCGAAATTCGGTCGTCCGACCGCTCACCGCCATCGGGCTCGTCGTCGTGCCCCGGTTCTACATGCTCTACCTGCGGCTCGTGTTCGCGACGAGCCGCATCCACCCGGGCGACTTTCCGCGGCTCCACGACCTCATCCGGGAGCACGACGGCGCGGTCGGGCTGCTCTGGCACGAAGAGGTCTTCACGGTGGCCTACGGCTACCAGCACCTGGGATTCCATCCCCACACCCTGGCGAGCCTGGGCACGTCAGGAGAGATCATCACCCGAATGCTCCAGCTCTGCGGCTTCGTGGTGTTCCGGGGTGGATCGAGCTCCCACAAGTCGAGGCGGCGGCCCCGCGTGGTCGAGGACATGGTCGACCACATGCGCAGCACGCCCGAGGTGATCTACGGCATCACCGTCGACGGCTCCCAGGGCCCCGCCTACCGGCTCAAGCGCGGAGGCGTCGTGATCGCGCGGGAGTGCAAGAAGCCGGTCGTCCTGGCGCGCACCTGGTACCGCCGCACCCTCCGCCTGCCGACCTGGGACCGGACCGCGATTCCGCTCCCCTGGAACGAGATCCGCTACTACCTCTCCGGCCCCCACCCGGTGCCTGCGGACGCCTCGGAAGAGGCGGGGCTGCGACGCTTCCAGCTCGAGCTCGAGGACGAGCTGATCGACCTGACGGCGCGCAGCTACGACGACCTGGATCAGGAACGCCCGGAGAATCTGGTGAAGCGCACCCCGAAAGAACGCGAGGAGTTCCTGCGCGGTCCGCGGGCTGAGAATTCGGAGACCCAGGAGGACACGTGACCCCCGACGCCCCCCACCTGCTCGTCGAGAAGCGCGACGGTGTCCTGATTCTCACCATGAACCGCCCCGAGGCCCGGAACTCCCTGAGCCCCCAGATGCTGGTGCGGCTCGCCGAGGCCTGGCGGGAGTTCCGCGAGTCGAAGGACTGCCACGTGGCGATCCTCACCGGCGCCGGCGACGAGGACTTCTGCGCCGGCGGCGACCTGAAGCTGACCATGCCCCTGGTGACGGGCGCTCGGCAGCCGGAGGGCGAGTGGGATCACCGACTCCTCGCCGACGGGACGGCCTTCACCGACGCGATCCTGCGGGGCTTCGAGCTCTACAAGCCGGTGATCGCCGCCGTGAACGGCAAGGCCCTGGGTGGGGGCACGGAGATGACCAACGCCTGCGACCTGCGCGTCGCCTCCGAGCGCGCGGTGTTCGGGACTCCCGAGGCGAAGGTCGGACTGCTCCCGGGCGGCGGATCCATCAGTCGGCTCCCCCGTCAGATCCCCTACGCGAAGGCGATGGAGATGCTGCTCGTGGGCGGCACCTTCAGCGCGCAGGAGGCGCTCGAGATGGGCCTGCTGAACTACGTCGTTCCCCACGACCAGCTGCTCCCGAAGGCGCTCGAGCTGGCGGAGAAGCTCGCCGCCAACGGCCCCCTCGCCCTGCGAAAGATCAAGGAGGGCGTGGTCCGGTCGAGCGGTCTCCCCCTCGATCGGGCCCTGGAGATCGAGAACGAGGTCTCCGCAGCCGTCCTGTCTTCGCGAGACGCACGAGAGGGCCCGCGGGCCTTCGCCGAGAAGCGCCGCCCCCGCTTCACCGGGGAGTAGACCTCTTGGATCTCTCCGGAGACGGAGCCGGCGGCGGGCCCTCCCGCGCACGCAAGCGGCTCTTCGCCCTGCTCGTGGCGCTCCTGGCGGTGGCGGGCGTCGAGGTCGGCGCGCGTATCGTGGAGCTCGCCCAGCAGCGACTCGCCCCCCGCGACCAGGGAGAGACGGCCTTCGCCGTGCTCGCCAATCCGGTTCCGGCCTTCGAGCGCGTGACCGAGAACGGACGGGACGAGTACCGCCGGACGAAGGCGCACTGGCTGCCACGTCGGGAACGCTTCGCGGCCGAGAAGCCCGAGGGAGGGCTGCGGATCTTCGCCCTCGGCGGATCGGCGGCCCAGGGCTGGCCCCACTCCGTCGCCAGCTCCTACGCCGGCATCCTCGAGCAGAAGCTCCGCGCCCTGCATCCGGATCGCCCGATCGAGGTGGTCAACGCCGCGGGCAACACCTACGCGAGCTTTCGCGTGAAGGTCGTGCTCGACGAGATCCTCGACTACGAGCCGGACCTGGTGCTCATCTGGTCCGGGAACAACGAGTTCGTCGAGGACGTCGTGTACGGGATGGTGCTCCCGCCCTGGCCCTGGAGCCACTCGGCCCTCGCCCGCATCGTCTACGTCGCCTCGGGCCGATCCCGGGCGGCCAAGCCGGTGATCGACATCGCCAACTACGTCGAGGCGGACCACGTGGCCAGCCGGATCGGCTACGCCTTCGGAGAGGTGTCCCAGCTTCGGGAGGACCCGGCGCAGCTCGAGCGCGTGAGGCAGCACTACCGGGCGAACCTCGATTCGATGGCCCGCGCCGCGCGGGATCGCGGAGTTCCCGTGGTCCTGATCGACGTGCCGGTCAACCTGAAGGACTGGTGGCCGAACGTCTCGGTGCACCGGCGCGACCTCGATGCCGACGAGCGCGCGGCCTTCACCGCCGAGCTCCGACGCGGCGTCCTCGCCTTCGAAGGCGGGAACGCGGAGGCGGCCGTCGACGCCTTCACCGCCGCGAATCGCATCGACGACGGCTATGCCGAGGCCCACTTCCGGAGAGGTCGCGCGCTCCAGGCGCTGCGCCGCCTTCCCGAGGCGAGGGAGGCCTACGTGCGCGCCCTCGAGGAGGACGCCCACCCCTTCCGGGACCTGCCCGACTTCGCCGCCATCCGGCGCGAGATCGCGACGGCCTACGACCTTCCCCTGGTGGACGCGCCGGGAGTGATGGCGCGGCTCGCCGAAGACCGGATTCCGGGCCTCGACGTACTGGTGGACTACGTGCATCCCACGGTCGAGTCGAACGAGGCGATCGCGCACGAGGTGCTGACGGCCCTCGTCGACGAAGGGCTCGTCCCGGAGCCCGGGCTCGTGTCCCTGGACCGCGTCAGGATCCAGGCCCCGGCGGACATCGAGGATCACCCGCGGGTCCTGCTCAAGCTCTTCCCCCAGTTCCTGATCATGCGCCAGCACGAACACATCGACGCCCTCGCGGCCCGGATCCTGCGCGCGACCCGCTCCTCGCAGGGGGATTCTCCCGAGGACGTGCGCCGGAAGCGTGCGATGCGCAAGCTGATCCGTGACACGCGGCGGATCCTGGCGGAGTACCGGGCGCTCCTGCGGGCCGAGAAGCTCGGGACCCTCGAGCGCGACTTCACGCCGGAGCGGGCCCGTCGCGTCTACGCGACCTACGTCGAGCTGATTCGCCAGCTCGAGGCCCGCGAGCTCTCCTCCGAGGACTTCGACTCCCTCGTTCCCGAGTTCTCCTACGGCTCGACCGCCATGGGCAAGCCATCCGGGGAGCGGGGAGATCGGACGACCCGGTAGATCGACCCCGCCGAGTCGTCTCGGGGGCGGCCCTCGCGATCGGGGCCCCGGGCGGTTATCCCTTGGGAGCAGCCGACGGCCGCCCGAGGCGGCAGGAGGTCACGATGTCCGTATCGGCCCGGAAGCGCCCGGAGCTTCGAATCGCGATCCTGGGCTCCGGCTTCTCCGGGCTCTGCCTGGGGATCCAGCTGAAGCAGGCGGGGTTCGAGTCCTTCACGATCTTCGAGAAGGCGAGTCGCCTCGGCGGCACCTGGCGCGACAACACCTATCCCGGCGCGGCCTGTGACTCCCCCTCCTTCGCCTACTGCTTCTCCTTCGAGCAGAAGACCGACTGGTCGAGGAAGTGGGCCCCTCAGGACGAGATCCTGGCCTACATGGATCACTGCGCCGAGAAGTACGAGCTCCTTCCCCACATCCGCTTCGAGACGGAGATCGTGTCTGCGCGCTTCGATGACGATCGGGGAGAGTGGCGCCTGGCCAGCAGGGACGGGGAGGAAGTCGTCGCAGACATCCTGGTGAGCGGTGTGGGCCAGCTGAACCGGCCCTACACGCCCCCCATCGACGGACTCGACCGCTTCACGGGGCACCTCTTCCACTCGGCACGCTGGGAGCACGAGCACGATCTCTCGGGGAAGCGGATCGCCGTGATCGGGAACGCGGCGAGCGCCGTCCAGTTCGTGCCCGAGTTGGCGAAGCAGGCCGCGAAGCTCAGCGTCTTCCAGCGCAGCGCAAACTGGATGTTGCCGAAGGAGGATCGGGAGTACGGCGAGGAGGAGAAGCGGCGCTACACCCGGCACCCCTGGCTCGCGAAGCTCTACCGATGGTGGATCTGGGCGAGCTTCGAGGCCCGCTTTCCGGTGTTCTTGAGGCAGCGGTTCATGAGTCGTCGCGTCGAGAACGTCGCGATCTGCTCCCTGCGCGAGCAGGTGAGCGACCCCACCCTCCAGGAGGCGCTGATTCCGGACTACCCGATCGGCGGTAAGCGCATCCTGATCTCCGACGACTACTACGCGGCGCTCCAGCGGGAGAACGTCGAGCTCGTCACGACGCCGATCGAGCACCTGGAGGAGGACGCCGTCGTGACGACCGACGGGAAGTCTCGCGTCGTCGACGCGGTGATCCTCGCAACGGGCTTCGAGACCACCTCCTTCCTCGCGCCCATGACCATCGAGGGTCGCGGGGCGCGACAGCTCGCAATCGAGTGGAAGGACGGGCCCCGGGCCTACCTGGGCATCACCACCGCGGGCTTCCCGAACTTCTTCATGACGTACGGCCCGAATACGAACCTGGGCCACAACTCGATCGTGTTCATGATCGAGTGCCAGACGCGCTACATCATCGACTGCATCCGCCAGATCGTCGAGCGTGACCTGCTCTACATCGACCTGCGGGGCGACGTGATGGATGCCTTCAATGCGAAGCTCCAGCGCCGGCTCGCACGAACCGCCTGGGCCGCCACGAGCCAGAGCTGGTACAAGAACGCCGCAGGCCTGATCACGAACAACTGGTCCAGCACGACGATCCGCTACTGGTGGAGCACCCGCCGGGCGAATCTGGAGCACTACCACAAGGCGCGCCTGCCTGCGGCGCCCGAGGCTGGCCAGGAGGTCGGCCGGATCCGCTCCGCCGTGGTGAGCGACGCCTAGCCGCTCCCCACGCGCTCTTCCGCGAGCTCGGGGGGAATCTCGCTCGAGGCCTGTTGTGCGAACACCACGCGCGTCTTCATTGAGGATCCGCGACGGGTTCGGAGTAGAATGGGCGCCGATTCCACCCGCAGGAGGCTCCATGACCGCCCGACCCGAGACCCGACGCCGATTCGACCCCACCAGAACGGCCCTGGCCGTCGCCCTGGCCGTCGCGTTCGGCGCGTTTGCCACGCCGGGTTCGGCCGGAGCCGACGAGACCTGCTTGTCGCCCTACATGGCGAAGATCGTCGGACAGGAAGACTTCATCTACGTCTGGACCCTCGGTGTCGAGGGCGTAGGAGACGAGCAGGACAAGCTCGTCACCGTCGACGTCGATCCCAGCTCGAAGCGCTACGGGAAGGTCGTTCACCAGGTCGCGGTGGGCGGACGAAACGAGGCGCACCACTCGGGCCTCACCGACGACCGCCGCTACCTCTGGGCCGGCGGGCTCGACACGAACAAGATCTTCGTCTTCGACATCCACTCCGACCCCGCCGCGCCGAAGCTGGTGAAGACCATCACGGACTTCACGGCGAGCAGCGGGGGCGTCGTCGGCCCGCACACGCACTACGCGATGGCGGGCCGCATGCTCATCACCGGGCTCTCCAACAACAAGGATCACGGTGGCCGCACGGGCATGGTGGAGTACACCAACGACGGCGACTACGTCGAGACCTACTGGATGCCCACCGACGACGACCTTGGGGGTGCCACGAAGTCGGGGCAGTTCGCCGACGGCTACGGCTACGACGTCCGCGCCCTGCCCCGCCGCAACGTCCTGGTCACCTCGTCCTTCACGGGCTGGCAGAACTACATGATGGACTTCGGCAAGATGCTCGCGGACCCCGAGGCCATGAAGCGGTTCGGCAACACGGTCGTCGTCTGGGACCTGCACACCCGACGGCCGAAGAAGGTGCTCGACGTGCCCGGCGCCCCCCTCGAGATCCGCTGTGCCTGGGGCCCGAGCCACGACTACTGCTTCACCAGCACGGCTCTGACCTCGAAGCTCTGGCTCATCTACGAGGACGAGGCGGGCGAGTGGCACTCGAAGGCCGTTGCAGACATCGGAGACCCCTCGAAGGTGCCGCTGCCCGTGGACATCTCCATCTCGGCAGACGATCAGCAGCTCTGGGTCGATACCTTCATGGACGGCAAGGCCCGGGTCTTCGACATCAGCGATCCCCACGCGCCGGTCCAGACCTTCGAGCAGGAGATCGGCAAGCAGATCAACATGGTCTCCCAGAGCTGGGACGGCGAGCGCGTCTACTTCACCTCCTCGCTGCTGGCGAACTGGGACAAGAAGGGCGACGACGACGAGCAGTACCTGAAGGCCTTCCGCTGGGACGGAAAGGCGCTGAAGCCGGAGTTCGCGATCGACTTCAAGGCGGAGAAGCTCGGACGGCCGCACCAGATGCGCTTCGGCGCCCACGCCCTCTACGGCACCCGGGCTTCGTCCGGAACGACTCCCCCGGTCGCCCGGGCGGGGAAGCCCTGAAGCGCCGGCGCGCCTTCGCGTTCGCCTCCGCCGCGATCGCGCTGATCGCCGCGGAGGCGCTCCAGGCCCACGGAGGAGACGCCCACGAGCCGGAGGGCTCCGAGGCGCCGGTGCTGGCGCCGGGGTACGGCGAGCTCTCGTTCACGCCGCCGACTCCGGGCAGCTATCGGCTCCCGGATCTGGGCTCCGCAGCGGACGGGGAGGTCCTGGACGCGGAGGGCAGGGCCACGACGCTCCACGCCCTGCTCGGCGACGGCACCTCGCTGCTCTCCTTCGTCTACGCGAGCTGCAACGACGTAAACGGCTGTCCTCTTGCGACGGCCGTGCTCCACCGCGTGCAGCGGCGCCTGGGCGAGGCGCCGGAGCTGGCCGGGCGCATCCGCCTGGTGAGCGTGAGCTTCGACCCGACCCGCGATACGCCCGCGGTGATGAAGCGCTACGGCGCGCCCTTCCAGCGCGACGGCGTGGACTGGCGCTTCGCGACGGCACCGTCGGACGCAGCCCTCGAGCCCCTGCTCGACGCCTACGGGCAGTCGGTCTTGCGGGACATCGACGCGAACGGCGTCGACCTCGGCACCTTCTCCCACATCCTGCGGGTCTTCCTGATCGACGGGAGCCGACGCATTCGCAACGTCTACACCGTGTCGTTCCTCCACGCCGACACCCTGATGGCCGATCTCCGCACGCTCCTGCTCGAGACCGAC
>CALDCK010000203.1 GCA_937937315.1 uncultured bacterium | reverse complement strand
CTTCCCGTCGTCCAGGACCTTCCCCTTCCCGACGGCGATCACCTTCCCCTCCTGGGGCTTCTCCTTCGCCGTGTCCGGGATGATGATCCCGCCCTTCGTCGTCTCCTCCTCATCGATCCGCTTCACGATGATCCGATCCTGGAGGGGTCGAATTTTCATATCTGGGTTCCTCCGCATTCCGGGGCACTGGGTGTGCCCCCGAGTTCGTGGCCGGGTGCGTCCGCGCTGCGAGCCGACGTGGCCCGCGGTGCGCCCCTTCGCTGACGGCCGTCTTGGCAGTCGTGGCGAATGAGTGCCAAGCGACCGCGGCAATGTATGCGCGGCCCTCGGGAGCTGCAAGGGGGGCGGGGGCTCGAGCGGGGCTCAAGTTCGGCCTCGGGGCGGGCCGATGCCGATCCGGGGAGGAGATCCATGGACTCCCGTTCGAATGCTCGCCCCCCCCGGGTCGAAGGCGGCAGCCTGCGCCGTCTGTTCGCCAGCCTGGTCGCCGAGGCCCTCGGCGATACCGGCGTGTGCCCGAGCCCGGTCGCCACGGCCTACCTGGTGGACCTGTTGGAAACCCGGCTCCGCGCCCCCGGTGGGGGAGAGACCGAGCCCGCCACCCTGGCCGTGGCCTGGCTCGAGGCGCGCCAGGCCACGGGGAGCCGCCGCCTGGGAGGGCTGCGTCGTCTCGGGGACCGGGCCCTCTTCGTGTCCGGGTTCTTCGGCGCCAGCCTTGGCCGAAGCGTCGTGGGCGGCGGCTACTATCGGGACATGGGTCGCAGCGCCTACGGTGCGCTGGCGTCGGCTCTCGGTCCCGGGCACGCGGAGTCGACCTGGCCGCGGCTGTTCGAAGAGCTTGCCGACCGCTTCCCCGAGCTGGTGGAGGTCTTGGCCGAGGTGAGCGACCGCGCTCATGGGACGCGTCCCGAGTGGCTGCTCACCCTCTACGACCGCTATCTCGCCACGGGCAGCCCGCGTGACTTCGCACGGCTGATCCGCGCCGGCTGTGCACCGCCGCGCCGGGGACAGGTGCAGTGAGCCCCGCCGCCGAGCGGCGCCTGGCCCGCCGGGTCGGTGTGCTCCAGGGCTGGCTTACGCGGCTGTATCGGCTCGATCTGCGCTTCGAGGCCGCGCGCTATCTGATCTCCCCCGAGCGGGCGCGGGCGATGCTGCCGGATCGGTCACCCCGGTCGGGGGTCTTGGCCCTCGAGGAGGCGGGAACCCTGTGGCTGGGGGTCTACCTCGACCCGCGGGACCGCACGCAGCTGCCCGCTCTCGTGGAGGAGACGAGCCATCTCGTCTGTCTGGCATGGCACGCGGAGCTGGGCCGCCGCGTGTCGCGCCTCACCCTGGAACTCCAGGGCGAGGTCGATCAGTACCTGGTGGGACGGCTGGCGGGACGCGACGGGCTCGCCCACTTCCGCGGCTTCCGCTGGGCCCGCTGGATGGACGCGTCCACCCGCGAGCGTTACGCGACCGCTCACCGCGTGGCACACCGCTACTGCCGGTCGCTCACCCGGCGCTTCCCGGGTCGCTCCGACACACCGGCCCTGCTCCAGGAGCTGCGCGCCTTCTATCGCGCTCCCAGCGAGGAGAAGCTGCGCGCCGGGACTTAGGGGGGGCTCGAGGTCTTGACTTTCGCCTGAATTTCGTGATTCTCACGCTCATGGCCCTGACCCGACGACAGCGCGAGATCTACGACTTCATTCGAGAATTCGTTGCCGAGCAGGGCTATTCGCCAAGCCTCGAAGAGATCGGCGCCCGGTTCGGGCTGTCCTCGGTGGCCACCGTCCACAAGCATGTCCAGCACCTCGTCGAGAAGGGGATGCTGCGCAAGGCGTGGAATCGTTCCCGCTCGGTCGAGCCGATCGACCCGCCGGCGACCCACGTCGTCTCGCTGCCGCTACTCGGCGTCGTGGCGGCGGGGGCTCCGATCGAGGCCTTCGAGGTCGAGGAATCCATCGATGTGCCCGCGCAGCTGGTGCCGCGCCGGGGCCAGTGCTTCGTGCTCCAGGTCCGCGGCGACTCGATGATCGAGGACCAGATCTGCGACGGCGACTACGTCGTCGTGGAGAGTCGGCCCGAGGCGCGCGATGGCGAGACGGTGGTCGCCGTCGTGGGCGGCCGCGATGCGACGCTGAAGCGCTTCTTCCGCCAGGGTCGCGACATACGTCTGCAGCCGGCGAATCAGTCGATGCAGCCCATCGAGGTTCCGGCCTCCGAGGTCGAGGTCCGCGGCGTGGTCCGCGGGCTGCTGCGCCAGTACTGATCCCGTCCGCGCCGCGAGCCAGCCTCGCTTGACGCGTATCGGGGCGCGGCTAACCTCCCAAGAATCCTCATTTTTCAATGTGTTGCGGGGCTGCCTTGGCGCTCGTCCGCCTCACGCGTGCAATCGATTTCTCGACCTCGCTGCGCTACCGGCAGCCCGATCTGTCGGAGGCGGAGAACGCCCGTCGCTTCGGTCGCAAGGCGGCCCAGCACGGCCACAATTACCGTCTCGAGGTGACGCTGCGCGGCGAGCCCGATCCGGTCACCGGCATGGTGATCGACCTGAAGGATCTCCAGCAGGTCCTGGAGCGGGAGATCATGGGGCGCTTCGACCACCGCGACCTGAATCGCGACACGGCCTTCTTCGAGAAAGGGCCGCCCACGCCGGAGAACTTCGTCCGGGTGATCCACCGCCTCCTCGCCGACGCGCTGCCCCCGGGGCTGCTCGACCGGGTCCGGCTCCAGGAGGATCCGGACACCTGGGTGGAGCTCGTGGACGCGGAGGCGCGGCCGTGATCGCCCTGACCCGCCGCTATCACTTCCCCGCCGCCCACGTGCTGTCGCACCCCCGGCTCTCGGCCGACGAGAACGAGCGCACCTACGGGAAGTGCGCGAACCCGGCCGGCCACGGTCACGACTACGGGCTCGAGATCACCGTGACGGGAGCGGTCGACCCGGAGACCGGCCGGGTCATCGAGCGGGAGGCGCTGGACGCCCTGGTGAGGGAGCGTGTCCTCGAGCGTTTCGGACACCGCATGCTCAACGAGGACCCGGCCTTCGGCGAACGGGTTCCCACCGCCGAGAACATTGCGCTGGTCATCCACGACGAGCTCGCCGCCCCCATCGCCGAGACCGGCGCACGCCTGGTCCGGGTGGACCTTCAAGAGACCCGGCGCAATCGCTTTGCCTACGGAGAACTCCCATGAGCCACGATCCCCTGAGCCCCCTGGTCGAGTCGATGCTGAAGGAACTCGGCGAGGACCCCGGCCGCGACGGCCTCGTGCGCACACCGAAGCGGGTCGCCCAGGCCATGCGCTTCTTCACCGAGGGCTATCAGGCCGATCCCGTCGAGATCCTCAACGATGCGCTCTTCGACGTCACCTACGACGAGATGGTCATCGTGAAGGACATCGAGTTCTACAGCCTGTGCGAGCACCACATGCTGCCCTTCTTCGGTCGCATCCACGTCGCCTACGTGCCCAACGGAAAGGTCGTGGGGCTCTCGAAGATCCCCCGGCTCGTCGGAATGTTCAGTCGCCGTCTCCAGGTCCAGGAGCGTCTCACGACGGAGATCGCGGAGACCCTGGAGCAGGTGCTCGAGCCGCGGGGCGTGGCGGTGGTGGGAGAGGCGATCCACCTGTGCATGATGATGCGCGGAGTGGAGCAGCAGAGCGCCTCCGCCGTGACGAGCTCGATGCGCGGCGCGTTCAAGTCGGACTCGAAGACCCGCTCCGAGTTCATGGACCTGATCCGGCACCAGCGCCCGTCCTTCGCCTGAGCTCCCGGTCCCCGCTGACGCTCCGTCTTTGCGGGGGGGGGGCTAGCGGAGCGACTCGAGGTCTACGACGAGATCGCCGTTGGCTACGAGGGCCTCCCGGCGCGCATTGATCCAGGCGTTCGCGCGAGCGTTGCGCTTCTGCTCGAGGAGGTTGGCCCGGAGGGGCTCGATCCGCTCCTCGATCTGCTCCGCTTCCGCCTCCTTCCGCTCGAGGACCTGGACGAGGGCGAACCTGTCGCCGACCTCGAAGATCCGCTCTGCGCTCTGGCCGGGCTCGAGGGCGAAGGCGGCGGCGAGGAGATCCTGGGCCGCGCCGAGTCCGGGCACGAAGCCGTCGCCGCGGCGGCCCAGGAAGCCGCTGCGCTCGAGGGTCAGCTCTCGCTCCCGGGCGGCGTCCTCGAGGGACTGGCCCTCACGGATGGCGGCCTCCAGCGCTTCGGCGGTCTCCCGGGCCACGGTCTGGGCCGCCTCGGCCGCGAGCAGCTCCCGGGCCAGCTCCTCGCGGACAGCCTCGAAGGGCTGGTGAACGGCGGTGCGGCGTTCCTCCACCCGGATCACGTGGAAGCCGAAGGTGCTGCGGACGAGCTCCGGAGAGGTCTCGCCTTCCTCGAGGGCGAAGGCGGCCTCTTCGAAGGCCTCGACCATCTGGCCGCGCTCGATGAATCCCAGATCTCCCCCGGTGTCCTTCGTGCCCTGATCCTCGGAGATCTCGGTCGCGACGGCGGCGAAGTCCTCACCGTCGTCGCGCACCCGGACGAGCGCCGCCTCGGCGCGCTCGCGGATTGCGTCCACGGCCTCCTCGTCGGCCTCCGAGGGGATCGCCAGCAGGATGTGCCGCGCGCGCACCTTCTCCGGCACGTTGAACTCCCCGCTGCGCTCGTCGTAGAGGGCTCGCACATCCTCTCCGCGCGCCTCGAGGGCGGACTCGACCTCGGCGGCTTCGATCTCGTCGGTCTCGGAAGGCTCTCCCCCCAGCGCGATGAAGGCGATGCGGACCTCTTCCAGGCCCTGGCGCGCCACGGCGCGGGCCTCGCCCTCTGAGATCCGGGGTTGGGCGTTCAGCAGACGGATCATCTTGTTGGCGAGGAGGGCGATCTGGCGGTCCTCGATGAAGCTGCTCTGGCTGCCGTAGGCGTAATCGACGTATTCCTCGAAGTTCTCGCGGCTGAACCGGCCCGATTCGTCCCGGAAGCCCGGGTCCGCCAGCACCATCTGCTCGATCTCGCTCTTGCCGATGGCGAAGCCCAGCTCCTCGGCTTCGAGGGCCAGCAGGGCCTGATCCACGATCTGTCGTACGGCCATCTGGTCCAGGGTGTCTGCCAGGGCCTGGGCGTCGAACTGGTCGCCGAAGCGCTCCTGGAGCGCCGCGGCACGCCGCTGTCGCGACCGCTCGAACTCGCGGATGCCGAACGTGTAGGGGCCGACCGTCGCGATCGTTCCCGACGAGGGCGCGTTGAGGGGCCCCTGTAGGCCGAGGAAGAAGACGA
>CALDCK010000202.1 GCA_937937315.1 uncultured bacterium | reverse complement strand
ATGCTGAAGAGGTTCAGCGTCATTCCCATGGCGTAGAGGCCACCGAGGGCACCCACCATCGAGAAGGGGAGAGCGAGCATCACGGCCAACGGCTGGACGAAGCTCTCGAACTGCGCCGCGAGCACCATGTAGATCACGAGGATCGCGAGGCCGAGCATCAGTGCGAACTGCCGACCCGCCTCCTCCATGCCCTCCGCATCCCCGGCCACGGCGAGGGTGACGCCCTGGGGGAGGAGCTCCGCCGCGATGATGCGCGCGCGCTCCACGGCCTCCTTCAAGGTGATGCCGTCCAGGTTGCCCGACACGGTCACCGCTCGCTGGCGATCGACCCGGGTGATGGCCGAGGCCGTGGCACCCCGCTCGAGTCGCACCAGATTGTTTAGCGCCACGCTCTCGCCGGTCCGGGTGCGCACGGAGAGCTCTCGGATCGCGTCCGGGGTGTCGCGATCTGCGCGGTCGAGGCGAACCCGGATGTCGTGTCGGCTCCCGCGGTCCTTGAAGATGCCGACGTCGAGACCGCCGATCATGAGCTGGACGACCTCCGCGAGGGTCGTCGCGTCGACTCCCAGCGCGGCCGCCTTCTCCCGGTCGGGCACGACGCGCACCTGGGGCAGTCCGACCTTCAGGCTCTTGTCGAGACCCACGAAGCCGCCGCTCCCCTCCAACCGGTCCATCAGCCGGGTGGCGTGGAGATCGAGCTCGTCGATGGAGAGGTGGCCTCGAATCACCACCTCGAAGGCCTCCATCGAGGTAAAGGAGCCCGAGGGATCCATGACCCGGGCCTTCTGACCGGGGATGTCCGCCATGTAGTCCCGAGCCTCGCTGACGATGTCGTAGGTCGTGCGGTCGCGTTCGTCCCGCGGGATGAGACGGACCGTGAGGACGCCGGCGTTGGGCTGGCCCACCTGGGAGGAGCTCGAGCCCCCGATGTTCGCGAAGGCACCGCCGAGCTCCGGCAGGTCGAGGAAGAAGGCGAAGTCCTGATCCAGCACCTCCTCCGTCGCCTCGAGGCTGGTTCCCGCAGGCGTCTCGAAGCGGGTGAAGATCAGTCCGGAGTCGCTCGGCGGGAAGAACTCGCCACCGAGCTGGGAGCCGAACCAGAGGGCCAGGGCGAAGGCGGTGACGGCGATGCCGCCCGTCGTCCATCGGTGGGAGAGCGACCAGTCGAGCACGCGCCGGTAGAAGGCTTCGAGGGCCTCGAAGCCGCGCTCGAGACGCCAGTAGACTCCCCCGTGCTCGCGCTCCGCGGGAGGCGGCATGCGGGCCGCCAGCATCGGCGTGAGGGTGAGGGCCACGAAGAGAGAGATCACCACCGAGCCGGCGACGGTCAGGCCGAACTCGCCGAGGAAGCTCCCCATCATGCCTTCCGCGAAGGCCACCGGGATGAACACCGCCGCCACCGAGAAGGTCGCTGCCGTCGCGGCGAAGGTGATCTGCCGGGTGCCGTCGGTCGCCGCAGTGATGGCGTCCTTCCCCTCGGCGCGATGCCGCTCGATGTTCTCGAGCACGATGATCGCGTCGTCGATGACGACCCCGATCGCAAGGGTGAGACCGAGCAGAGTCATCGTGTTGAGCGTGTAGCCGAAGAGCCAGACCAGCCCGAAGGTGGCGATCACCGACAGGGGAATTGCCGCGGCGACGATCAAGGTGGGGCGGGTGCGGCGCAAGAAGACGAAGACCACGAGCACCGCGAGGCCCCCGCCGAAGGCCAGGGCAAAGAGGGTCTCGTCGACCGCCTCGCGGATGGAGAGGGAGAAGTCGATGAATCCGTCGGTATCGACGATCTGCATGCCCGAGGGAAGCAGGGGGCGCAGCGCGTCGAGTCTGCGATAGACCTCGTTGGTGACGGCGACCGTGTTCGCGTCGGACTGCTTCGAGATCCCGATCACGACCGCGGGCTTGCCGTTGAAGCGGGTGGCGCTGCGGACGTCCTCGGTGCCGTCCTCCACGCGCGCCACGTCCCCCAGCCGGATCGGCGCGCCTCCGCGGTGGGCGATCACCATGCGCTCGAGCGCTTCGACCGAGCGGAACTCTGCGTCCGTCTTGACCGACCACTCGAGGCGGTCGCCCTCGACGGTTCCCCCGGGCAGATCGACGTGCTGGCGACGCAGGGCTCCGAGCAGGTCGCTCGCGGTGATGTCACGGGCGCGCATGGCGTCGGCGTCGACCCAGACGCGGATGTTGCGTTCGAGACCGCCGAAGACCCCCACCGACGCGACGCCCTCGATCGTCTCGAGGACCGGCTTGATGTGGTCCTGGACGTAGCGGGTCACCTCGACGACGGGCATGCTCGTGAACAACGGCGCGTACACCACCGCCCAGGTGCTGTTGTCGATCCGCGTGACGGTGGTCTCGGTCGCGTCCGGCAGCCGGGTGTGGGCCACGGCGACCTGGTCGCGAACGTCCTGGATCGCGACGTCGAGGTCGGTTCCGAGCTCGAACTCGATGGCGATGCGAGCGACTCCCTGATAGGCGGTCGAGCGCAGCGAGCGCACGTTGCCGATCGTGTTGAGGCGCTCCTCGAGGACGTCCACCACGTCCTCCTCGATGCCCTCGGGCGCAGCCCCCGCGAGGGTCGCGTCGACGGTGACGACCGGGAACTCCATGTTCGGGAACTGATCGACGCCGAGCCGGGCGTAGCCCAGGAGACCGAAGGTCAAGAGCGCCAGGATCATCATCCAGGTGAAGACCGGTCGGCGGATCGAGATGTCGGAGAGGGTCAAAGCGCCTTCTCCGCCAGGGTCGCGCTCCGAGCGATGCCCGCCTCGGCAGACGCGCCGGGGGGCTCGGTCACGCGCACCACCGCGCCGTCCACCAGATTCGTGTGCCCGCGGACGACGATGGTCTCCCCCGGTGCGACCCCTTCGAGGATCTCGATCCCCCCGGCGTGAAAGCCGCCGGTGCGCACCTGCCGGCGCTCGACCCGGGCGTCGCTTCCGAGGGCGAATACGATGGACCCGTCGGAGCGCTCGAGCACCGCCTCCTCGGGCACGAGCATCACGCCACGCCGCCGGGCGACCCCCAGATCCGCCCGCGCGAAGAGACCGGGGCGCAGCAGACCCTCGGGATTCGGCAGGGTCGCCCGGACCCGCAGGGTGCGGGTGCCCGGGTCGATGGTGGGCGAGACCACGTCGACCTCGGCGGTGAAGACGCGATCCGGATAGGGCGCGACGCTCACCGACACCTGCTGCCCCTTGTGGACCCGGCCGGAATCCACCTCCGCGACGCGGAAGATCACGTCGACGGGATCGAGGGAGACGAGGTCGAAGAGGGGGGTGCCGGGCTGGACGAACTGACCGACGTTGACGTGACGTCGCGCCAGTAGACCCTCGAAGGGCGCCGATACGCTGGCGTCGGCCAGGGAGCGCTCGGCGACGCCGAGCCGGGCCTTCGCCGCGTCGGCGCCGGCACCGGCCAGGGCCAGAGCGGTCTCGGCGGTGTCGAGCTTCGACTTCGATGCGACCGCGCTGCCGTGGAGGGTGCGGACCCGGTCCAGCTCCCGGCGCTCCTTCTCGAAGGTCGCCACGGCCTGAGCGGCTTGAGCCCGGGCCGACGCGACCTCGAGCTCGCGGCGCTCGGGATCGATCTCGATCAGCAGCGTGCCCACCTCGACGGCGTCTCCCTCCTCGAGGGCGACACGGGTCACCCGACCCGCGACCTCGGCGGAGAGGGCCGTGCGATGACGCGCGACCAGCTCCCCCGACACGCGGATGGAGTCCTCGAGATCGACCGCCTGCACCGACGCCGTCGCGACCGGGGGCGCCTGTACCTCTGACGAAGTCTCCTGCCCGTCGCAGCCGATTCCGATCCCGGTGAAGGCGAGAAGAACGGCGGCGAGACGCATCGCCCGATCCATCAGTTCGCCCTCCCGCGGCCGGTGGGGCGCAGCAGCCCGCGCAGCATCGCGTCCACGGCGACCCGGTTCAGGTCGGGGGCCCACTCGTGATCGGGCCGGCCGACCTGAAGGGCGGTGAGACCGTGGAGCACGGACCAAAGCGACTGGGAAGCGGCCAGGGGGTCGTCGTCGTGGAGACGGCCAGCGCGGTGCAGATCGTTCCACGGCTTCGACATCCGCTCGCGCGCGGCCTCGGCGGAGGCCGGGGTGCGATCGACCCCCGACGGCGAGCCCGCAACGATCAGGCGGTAGAAGGCGGGATTGCGCCGGCCGAAGGCCATGAAGGCGTCCACCATCGCGCGCAGGTTCTCGACCGGGTCCTCCCCGATCTCGACCTCCTCGACCATGGCGAGGAGTCTCGCGAAGCGCTCCTCGAGCAGGGCGTCGACCAGGCCCTGCTTGTCACCGAAGTAGTGGTAGATCGTGGGCGGCGTGTAGCCACAGCGCTCGGCGAGCTGGCGGATCGAGAAGTCCTCGCCGCCGCTCTGCACCATCAGGGACTCGGTGGCGTCGAGGATGGCGCGCCGGGCCTCCTCGCGCTGGCGGCGGCGGCGGGTCTCGGCGGGGGTGAGCTGCATTGGAACGGTGTAATACCCATATAACGATGTAAAAGTCAGTATCAATACGTTATAGCCCAGGCTCGAGCCCCTGCCAGACCCGCTCGGGACCGCGCCCATCCACCCCGGCCCACCGGGAGGATTCCGCTTCAGGAGCGGTGCGTTGTGGAGCCGCCGCCCTTGGGGACGCGCGCCTCCCGCAGGGCGGATCGACGCACCTTGCCGGCCTCGTCCCGCAGGGGCGTGTCCACGAACTCGAAGGTCCGGGGGTGCTTGTTGCGGGCCAGATGGCCTTCCAGGTGCTCCCGAAGAACCGTCTCGGCGACGGGCTCGGCCAGCTGCACGATGGCGTGCACCCGCTGACCCCAGTCCGGATCCGGCAGGCCGATGACCGCGCTCGTCAGCACCGCGGGATGGGCGTCGAGGGCCGCCTCGACCTCGGCGGGATACACGTTGGCGCCACCGCTCACGATCATGTCGCTGCGTCGGTCGGCCAGGTAGAGGTAGCCGTCGGCGTCGAGGGAGCCGAGGTCGCCCAGGGACTCCCAGCCGCCACGCGTCGCCCGGGGCTCGGCCCCGATGTAGCGGTAGGTCGAGCCCTGACCCCCCGGCGGCATCATGTAGACCTCACCGATCTCCCCCGGCGGCAGGTCGTTCCCGTCGGGATCGAGGATCCGGATGCGGCGTCCGCCGGTGGGTCGCCCCACCGAGCCCGGATGCGCGAGCCACTCACTCCCCGAGATGAGGGTTCCGCCGATGCGCTCGGTCCCGCCATAGGCCTCGAAGACCCGGTCGGGCCCCAGCCACTCGATGAGGCTCTCGAACAGCCAGCGGGGGCACGGCGCACCGCTGGAAACGACGCGCCGCAGAGACGAGAGATCTGCGCCCTCCCGCTCCGCGGCCGGCAGCCGCCAGATGCGCTGGAGCATGGTCGGAACGAAGCTCACCCACTCGACACGATGGCGCTCGATCAGCGCCAGGGCCTCGGCCGCGTCGAAGCGCGTCATCAGGATCACCGTCCCGCCGAGCAGCAGCGTGGTGGTCGCGTTCACGAAGCCTGCGGCGTGATAGAGCGGCCCCGGCACGAGCACCGTGGTGCCGGGCTCGTTGCCGTAGAAGGGCACCTCCGGATCGATCTCCGCCGGAAGGGCGTCCACGATGAGCTTCGGGCGCCCGGTGCTGCCCCCGGAGGCCAGCGCCTGACGCGAGGGGGAGCACACGTCCTCCAGGGGGGAATCGTCCTCACCGGTGGCGTCGAAGTCCGGGGGCAGGGCCGCGAAGCCCGTCTCGCCCGCGTCGCCGACCACGAGAGCCGGCTGGGCCTCGGTGAGGATCGCGTCGCGCTCGCGACCCGGCAGCTTCGCGGAGAGGGGCTGGGGCACCGCGCCCAGCTTCCAGGCGGCGAAGCAGGCCCGCAGGAAGGCGGCGCCGTTCGGAAGCCCGATGCTGACGAAGTCCCCACGTCCGACGCCTCGCGCCGCGAAGGCCCGGGCCAGCCGGTTCGAGTCCCGGTCGAGCTCGCGCCAGGTGACGACGCGGTCGTCCACCACCAGCGCCCGGCCCTCGGGGCTCCTCGAAGCGTGCCCGGCCAGGGCGCGGGGATAGGAGACGACACTCACGGCCTCACCCTCGCCGCCGCTCCGCCATGCGCTGCTGAACCTCGCTGAAGTCCACTCTCACGAAGAGACCGTGGGCCTCGGCGGTCAGCACCGACGCGGCGTGGCAGGTCGCGCGCGCGGTCAGGCGACGGCCCCGATCCGACTCGATCCACGCCTCGAGGTGGAGCGGCTCTTCGAGCGGCGTGACGTGGCGGTAGCGCACCTCGAGAGTCGCCGTGACGCCGGGCGGCGGCGCCAGCCCCATCACCGCGCCCAGGATCTCGTCGAACATCGCCGCCACGAAGCCGCCGTGCACGCCGTGGGGCGGCCCTTCGTAGGCACGGGAGAAGGTCACGTCACCCCGGATATGGGGGCCCTTCGGGCCCTCCTCGACGCGCTCGATCACCAGCGGCGGGGCCACGGGATTCAGGCACCCCCGCACGGGGCTCGAGTCGCCGTAGGCGTCGCGCGCACCGACGGAAGTGGTGGGAGACGCCGGATCGTGATCGTACCAGCGCGATCGCGGCGGCCCCTGGAGACCCGCACGCAGCGCCCGGGCACGCGCGAGGGCGGCGACGGCTTCCTCCCGGGAGACCTCCCGCAGGGCCAGCTCCGCCGTGATCGCCCGAAGCTCCGCCGCCAGCGTCTCCGCCGGATCCTCGACCACGCCTTCCGTCATGCCGTCCTCCGCTACCGCGATCGGGCGCGCCAATATGCGAAACTCGCCACCTCGTGCGCCACTCCGGGAGCTCACCACCCTCGTGCGCCACTCGAGGCATCCCATGGATCTCGACGACCTCGTCACCCGGGAAGAGATCCGCGACGTGATCGCCCGCTACAGCCACGCGGGCGACCGCGGGCGGCTGACCGAGCTGGTGGAGTGCTTCGCCAAGGACGGCGTGATGGAGCTCGAGGACGTCCCCCCGCTGCGGGGACGCGCCGCGATCCGCGGGTATCTCGATGGAGTGGTGGCGAAGCTGGCCGCCGCCACCACCCGGGCCACACTGCGACATCACGTGTCGAGCATCCGAATCGAGCGGACGGCAGAGGATGCGGCAAAGGCCCACGCCTATTTCGCGGTCTACACCGAGGTCGGGCTCGACCACTGGGGCCGCTACGACGATCGCTTCGCCCGGATCGAAGGGACCTGGCGCATCGCGAGGCGGCGCGTCCGCGTCGACGGCGCGACGGCGGACTCGCGCATGGCCGGCGGCTCCCGATGAGGGCGTCCCGCATCGCGTTGACCATCCCCACCCGCTAGACCCGCGCGTTACACTGAGCGCGCCCCCCATGGGAGACGCATGAGCGAACAGCAGCCAAGGGCCTTCACGCCGGCGCAGGAGCGCCTGGGAGAGGTCGTCGTTCGCGCGATGTCCGCGGCCAATACCTGGATCTTTCGCGCCTCGGGCGGCCGGCTCGGCAATCGCTTTCTGCGCGGCGCGCCGGTCCTGCTGCTCACCACCGTCGGCGCACGGTCGGCTCATCGTCGCACGACGCCGCTCATCTACCTGGCCGACGGCCAGGACGTCGTGCTCGTCGCCTCGAAGGGCGGCATGAGCCGACATCCGGCCTGGTACCACAACCTGATGAAGAACCCGGAGGCCCGGGTCCAGATCGGCGCGGAGTCGCGGGGCATGAACGCCCGCCGCGCGACCGATGCCGAGAAGGCCGAGCTCTGGCCGCGACTGCTGGAGATCTATCGCGACTACGAGGACTACCAGGCGCGCACGGATCGCAACATCCCGGTAATGATCCTGTCGCCGATCGGGGCCCGAGGATGAAGGCACCCCTGCGATGAAGGACTTCGCGGGACGAGTGGCCGTCGTCACCGGCGGTGCGAGTGGCATCGGGCTGGCGACGGCGCAGCGGCTCGCCGCGGAAGGCATGAAGATCGTCCTCGCCGACGTCGAGGTCGGAGCCCTCGAGGCGGCCCGGGACGGGCTCGCGGCGGACGGCGCCGAGGTCCTCGCGATTCCCACGGACGTCGCCCGTGCCGAGGCGATCGAGGCCCTGGCCCAGAGTACTCTCGATCGCTTCGGAGCCGTCCACGTCGTCTTCAACAACGCCGGTGTGGCCGTGACCGGCTCGCTCTGGGAGAGCTCCCTCGAAGACCTCGAGTGGTCCATCGACGTGAATCTCTGGGGCGTGATCCACGGCATTCGCACCTTCGTCCCGATCCTGCTCGAGCAGGGTGTCCCCGGCCACGTGATCAACACCGCTTCGATGGCCGGAGTCACGTCGACGGCCTACCTCGACGTCTACACCGCGACGAAGCATGCGGTCGTTGCGCTCTCGGAGTGTCTCCACAAGGAGCTCGAGAGCGAGGAGTCCCCGGTGCGGGCCTCGGTGGTGTGCCCGGGCCTGATCCGAACGCGCATCATGGAGAGCGAGCGCCATCGCGGGAGCGATCCGGAGCGCGACCCGCCGAGGCCCGAGCCGAGTGCCGGAGCGGCCTTCGTCGATCGCTTCCTCAGCGATGGGACCGAGCAGGGCTGGGACCCTTCGCGAGTGGCGGACGCCATCGTCGACGGAATCCGCGAGGAACGCTTCTACATCATTCCCGCGCAGCCCGAGCTCGTTGCGCTCATGGACCAGCGCATCGACGAGCTGCGCACGCGACGGAACCCGGGCGCGACCGCGTCCTGAATCCGGGCGAAGGCCCGGCAGAAGGGAAGGGATCCCATGTACGAGCAGATCCGCTACGAGGTCACCGATCCGATGGCGACCATCACCCTGAACCGACCCGAGGCGCTCAACGCCTGGACCGCGCGAATGGGCGCCGAGGTGAAGCACGCCGTCGCGCGCGCCGAGGTCGACAAGTCCGTCGTCGCCATCGTGATCACGGGCGAGGGTCGCGGGTTCTGCGCCGGCGCGGACCTGAATGATCTGCAGGACATCAGCGATGGACGGCGCGACGGCGGTGTTCCGCCGGAGCTCGAGGCGGACCCGGGAGATCCGGCCATGGGCGAGGACTTCCGCGGCACCTACACCTACTTCCTCTCGGTGCGGAAGCCCGTGATCGCGGCCATCAATGGCCCGGTCGCCGGCATGGCGGTACCGATCTCCCTCAGCTGCGACCTGCGCTTCGCCTCGGAGAAGGCCCTCTTCACCCTGGCCTTCTCCCAGCGCGGTCTCATCGCCGAGTGGGGCTCCGCCTGGCTCCTGCCCCGCCTGATCGGGCCCTCGGCTGCGCTGGACATGCTCTTCTCGTCGCGAAAGGTCGACGCCCGGGAGGCGGAGCGAATGGGGCTGGTGAATCGGGTACTGCCCCACGAGGAGCTCCTGTCCTTCGTGCGCGCTTACGTGGAGCATCTCGCGACCACCTGCTCCCCCGCCTCGCTGAGTGTGATGAAGCGCCAGGTATACCAGCAGCTCACCGAGTCCCTCGGCGTCGCGGAGAAGGAGGCGGTGCGCCTCATGGTCGAGAGCTTCGATCGTCCGGACTTCAAGGAGGGTGTGACGTCCTTCATGGAGAAGCGCGCACCGAAGTTCGAGCGGATCTAGACGAGCGCCGAAGTGTCCCCCAAGACGACGCGGTGGCTGCTCTTCGCCGCCGCCCTGCTGGCCGCGCCGATCCCCTTCTACCTCGGGGAGCCGGAGCTTGCCCCGCTCCTGCGACTCGCGTTCCTGAGCGCGCTGGTCACGAGCGTCTTCGCGGTAGAAGGAGGCGCCACCGCCGGCGCCCTCGCCGGGATCGCGCTCGTCCAGGTCGTGGTGTGGGCGGGCCTCCTCTTCCTCGCCGCGGCCGGCGTCACCCGGGGCCTCGCTCGCATCTCCACCGACCGGGCCCGCGCGGCCATGACCGCCGCCCTCGCCATCGGCCTGCTCGGTGCCTCCCTGTCTGACATCTACGACACGCCGCTCTCGAGCACGCGAGCGCGTTCGAACCTCTTCCAGCTCTTCGAGTGAGCGCACCCATGGGACGGCGATTGCCCGGCGTGTGGGCGCTGCTGCTGTGTCTCCTCGCGGCGCCCGCTGCGGCCGAGCGATCACCCTGCCAGGCCCACGACCCGCAGCGCAGGCCCTGGTTCGGCGACCTCCACGTCCACACGCGTCACTCCCTCGACGCCAGCACCCAGGGCACCCGAACCAGCCCTCGCGATGCCTACCGCTTCGCGCGCGGCGAGGAGATCGATCTCCACCCCTTCGGACCCGACGGGCGCCCCCAGCGAAGCGTTCGGATCGATCGGCCCCTCGACTTCGCCGCCGTCACGGATCACTCGGAGCTCTTCGGTGAGGTCCACATCTGCAACACGCCCGGGGCGCCGGGTCACGACGCGCTGATCTGTCGGGTGTATCGGGGCTGGCCGCGTCTGGCGTTCTTCTTGATGAACGGACGGGGAGCGCCACGCTTCGACTTCTGCGGCGCAGACGGCGAACGCTGCGTGGAAGCCGGCCGCGGCCCCTGGCGCGAGATGCAGGAGGCGGCCGAGGAGGCCTACGACCGCAGCGCCGCCTGCGGCTTCACCTCCTTCGTCGGCTACGAGTGGACGAAGGTCGTCGAGACTGCGAGCAATCTGCACCGCAACGTCATCTTTCGCGACGCGGCCGTACCCGAGACCCCGGCGAGCTCGACGGACGCCCCCACACCGCGCGCCCTGTGGGACGCCCTCGACGCCGGGTGCCGCGAGGCGATCCCGGGCTGCGACGCCCTGGTGATCCCCCACAACTCGAACCTCTCCGGCGGCTTCATGTTCGCGCCGACCCTCGACGACGGCACGCCGATCGATGCCGCCCACGCGCGGCGACGCGCGGCGAACGAGCCGCTGGTGGAGGTCATGCAGCACAAGGGAGCCTCCGAGTGCACGCGCGGGGCAGGAGGTGAAGACGAGCTCTGCGACTTCGAAGCGCTCCCCTACGACAGCTTCATGGGGCGCTTCTTCCCCATGGCGCGCCGCACTCCGGCGGCGCTCAACTTCGCCAGGACGGCCCTTGGCGAGGGGCTCACCCTTGGCGCCCGCCTCGGCGCGAACCCCTTCGCCTTCGGACTGATCGGGAGCACGGACACCCACCTCGGAACGCCGGGACTGGCGCGCGAGGACTGGACCGGAGGCCACGGCGGCGCCGGCATCCCCCTCGGAGAAGCCATCCCCGACGCACTGCTCGATCCGATCGAGTACAACCCGGGCGGCCTCGCCGTGCTCTGGGCCGAAGAGAACTCGCGCGAGTCACTCTTCGCCGCCATGCAACGCCGCGAGGCCTACGCGACCAGCGGGCCGCGCATCAGCCTGCGCTTCTTCGCGGGCTTCGGGCTCCCCGAGGACCTCTGCGGGGATCCGGCCTTCGCCGCCCGGGCCTACGCGAGCGGCGTCCCCATGGGCGGCGACCTCCCGGCGCGCTCCAACGGAGGACCGCTGCGCATCGCCGCCTCGGCCCTGCGCGACCCCGGAACCCCTTCACACCCGGGCGGAGCGCTCCAGCGACTCCAGGTGATCAAGCTCTCCCTCGACGCGGCCGGCGCCGTGCAGGAGCAGGTGATCGACGTGGCCGGGAACCCGGAGAACGGCGCCGACGTGGATCTGCGTACCTGCGCGCCCCGGGGCGAGGGCTTCGATCAGCTCTGCCGCGTGTGGACGGATCCGGAGTTCGATCCCGGCGTGCCGGCGGTCTACTACTCGCGCGCCGTCGAGAACCCCAGCTGTCGCTGGAGCGCTCGCGCCTGCAACGCGGCCGACATCGATTGTGCGAGCCCGGGCAGCGTGCGCCGGGGCTTCGAGGCCTGCTGCGACGCGACCTTCCCGCGCACGATCCAGGAACGCGCCTGGAGCTCACCCATCTGGTACACGCCGACGCCCTGAGGCGCGGCACATCGTCGGAGGACCCCATGGCTTCGGATCTCATCACCCTCGAGGTCGACGGACCGGTCGCCATCCTGAGCAACAACCGTCCAGAGAAACATAACGCCGCGAACGACGAGATGGACGCCCAGCTCTGGGAGGCCCTCGGCGAGCTCCATCATCGACCCGAGGTCCGGGCGATCGTGTGGCGCGGCAACGGCAGATCCTTCTCCTCGGGGCGCGACACCACACAGCTCGGTGTCCGCACGGAGGACATCAGCAATCTCGACTTCATCGAGCGCGGCCACGCCGGGACTCAGCAGTTCTTCACGGTTCCGGCACCGATCGTCGTCGCTCTCAAGGGCTGGGTGATCGGCGGTTCCTTCGAGCGCGCCCTCCTCTGCGACCTGCGCATCGCGAGTGAGAGCGCGAAGATGATGCTCCCGGAGGTGAGGCACGGCGTCGTGCCCGACTCCGGCGGTACCGCCCGCCTCTTCCAGATCGCCGGGCATGGCCTGGCCGCGGATCTCGCCCTCACCGGGCGCGTGATGGATGCCGAGGAGGCACTGCGTCACGGAGTGGTGTCACGGGTCGTGCCGGACGACGCCCTCGACGAGACCTGTCTCGATGTGGCCCGCGAGATCGCCGCCATGCCCGCCTTCGCCGTGAAGATGTTCCGCCGCACCCTGGCCCGCATGGCGAACCCCCTGGTCCAGGCCTCGATCCAGGAGGAGGCCATCACCCAGACCCTCACCCAGGCCTCGGAGGACTACGCGGAGATGAAGAGCGCCCGGGCCGAGGAGCGCGACCCGGTCTACCGGGCCCGCTGAGGCGAGGCGATCGCGCCCCATCCCGGAGCTTGACGGATACCCATAGGGGGTATAGGTTCACCCCCATGGAGCCGGCCATTCGAGGCGCCGCGCGAGCCTGGCGATGAGCGACGAGCACCGCGATCCGGTCTGCGGCATGGCGGTGGCGGCCGGTGGCCCGCACCAACACGTGCATGGGGGGCGGACCTTCCACTTCTGCTCCGCGGGGTGCGCTCGGAAGTTTTCCGCCGATCCGGCGGGGCACCTCGGCGGAAGCACCCGAGCCGCCGCCGCGACGACGGTGTCAGAGGGCACGCGCTGGATCTGCCCCATGCACCCGGAGGTCGTGAGCGACGGCCCGGGCGACTGCCCGGAATGCGGCATGGCCCTCGAGCCGGAGACGCCCGGAGCCGGAGAGTCGAGCCCGGAGCTGCGCGACATGTCCCGCCGCCTCGGGGTGAGCCTCGCACTCACACTTCCGGTCTTCGCGATCGCGATGGGTGGGATGATTCCCCACCCGCTCGGACACGCCCTGTCCGCGCGATTCCCGGACTGGCTGCAGCTCGCCCTCGCCACGCCCGTGGTCTTCTGGGGAGGGCTCCCCTTCTTTCGCCGCGGCTGGGCCTCCCTCACCACCCGGCATCTGAACATGTTCACCCTGATCGCCCTCGGCACCTCCGCCGCCTACCTCTACAGCGTCGTCGC
>CALDCK010000201.1 GCA_937937315.1 uncultured bacterium | reverse complement strand
GGCAGCTCCATGACTTCGGAGAAGAACAGGCTGCCGAGCGTGGCGGCTGAGGCGAGCAGCCAACAGACGAACAGGATCGCCCAGTCCGCGTCGGAAGGATTCTTGGCCTCGGTCATGCTTGGGGAGACTACTCCAACACCCCGGGGGATCGAGGACTCGCCGCGATCCGAGCCGGGGGCACACTCTCGGCGCTGGGGAGTCGGATGACGGATTCACTCGAGGTTCTCGAGCGCTGGGTTAGGCAGAACTCTTATTCCCCAGCTGCATCGTCGAGCTTGTTCATGCGCCGAGCATACCTTCACCGCGCTTCGGTCTCTCGCGGCCTCAACCACCCCCGTCGTGAGTCAGGCTCGTGGACGACCCGCCCGACACCGGCCCTTGAGTCAGATCTCGAAGCCGAAGGTCTCGTTCCTGCGCCCTGCGGGAAGCTCCCTGATCGTCTCGCCGAAGGTGGCCGGAAAGCCGGCGTTTTCCGATCCCCGGGACGCGGCGCGATACCCGGGCGCGTTCCTCGACGACCCGGAGGCTCGGGCCACGCTATGATCGCGCGGTGCGCTGCCGCTCCCGCCTTTCGACCCTCGCAGCCCTAACCTTCGTCCTTGGCCTTGGCGCAGACGCTGCTCCTCCGGAGGTCCGAGACTTCGGCGTCGGTGTCACCTTGAAGACCCCCACCTCGTTGGCCGCGGTGGTGTCGAACCCGGAAGGGCACGTGGGCCGAGCGCTGCTGTTGTCCGGCCGCCTCACCGACCTGTGCACGAAGAAGGGCTGCTGGACCGTGCTCACCGACGGCGAGCATTCGGTTCGGGTGCGCTTCCAGGACTACGGCTTCTTCCTGCCGCAGGACGCACTGGGCAGCCGGGCACTCGTCGAGGGGCGCGCCGAGCTGCGCACGCTCTCGGAGCGCGAGGCGCGTCACTACGCGGAGGAGTCGCGCGACGGCGACCCGGACGCGATCGACGGCCCCCAGCGCGAGCTCGCCTTCGTCGCGACCGGGGTGCGCCTGCTTCCGCCGGGAACGGCTCCCTAGTCGGGGGCGCCGCGGTCGGGGTAGCGCCAACCGACGCGCGAGAGAGATCTCGTCCCGAACGGCTCCTTGCTGGGAGATCGGCCCTACCTCCCCCACAACGCCCCCGCTGCGCTGAGTGGTTCGGAGAATCCGAGCCGGGAGTCAAGAGCACGCTTTCAGAGCGCCTGGGACGGCTCCTACAACGAGGTGAAGCCCTCTTCGGGCAGTATGGCTCAAGTCTCCTATCGCCCACGAGTCGGTGAGTTCATCCGGCGTGCGTTTCCCGGAGCGGTCAACGAGGCGCCCCCCACGGCCTCCCTGTTGCCCCAGGAGCGATCTGTCAGGGGCATCCGCGACCACCGCTAGGAGCGGCCCCCAGTTCTCCTTCAGTACGGGCAGGTCGAAGATTCGATTGACGAAGGGATCCTCGATCCTCGCCCCCCGAGATGCACCACGTCGAGGACGATCTCCTCTCCCTCCTCCCAGCAGTTGGAGAAGTGGAACATGAGAAGGGGATCCATCTCGTGCTCCGTGACCACCCGAAACCCCCTGCGGGCGGTCGTCGTGCCGGCCCACCAGCACCGCGCCGGGCACGGGTGAGGAAGTCTGCGTCTCTGGCAGGTACGACGAGCGCCGCTTCTGCCGACGAGACCCCGAAAGCAGGGCGTGATGCCCCAGAGCGCAGACCAGATCGGGAACTCGCCGTCAGACCTCCGAGAGTTGAGACGTGGCCGCAACGCATCGGGCTCGTCGAACGCATGGAGCGCCGCTCGGGCTCCGCGCCGTACCTCGTTCGCTCGTAGCCCCGGAACCGGCCGGCCCATCTGGGGCCGTGGTGCGAGACGCCGTAGACTCCTACGTCCACCCGAGCGGGAGCGGTCAGGATGTGTGGATTCGTTGGCGGCATGCTCCAGAAGACGTTGGACGAGTCGCGGCTCGATGGCGCACTCGAAACGCTTCATCACCGGGGCCCCGATTCGCGGGGAAAGTGGGTCTCTGACGACCGACGCTGGTTCCTTGGTCATACGCGTCTTTCGATCATCGGTCTCGAGAACGGCGATCAGCCGATGGCGAACGACTCGGGTGATGTCCAACTCGTCGTCAACGGCGAGTTCTACGGCTATCGCGCGATTCGTGAGAGGCTGCGCGAGCAGGGCTATACGTTCAGCACCGACTCCGACAGCGAGATCGCGCTCCACCTCTATCATCGCGACGGCATGAACCTCGGCGGGCATCTGCGCGGCGAGTATGCTGCGGTGATCGCCGATCGGCGGAATCGCGCAATGATGGCGATCCGCGACCGCTTCGGCATCAAGCCGCTCTTCTACGCGGTGCACGAGGGCGGGGTGTACTTCGCCTCGGAGGCGAAGGCGCTGTTCGCGATGGGCGTGCCGGCACGTTGGAATCATGAGGCCGTGCTGCAGGAATCCTATTTCGTACGTCCGCACTCCCACTCGCTGTTCGCCGGCGTCTACACGGTTCCGCCCGGGCACTATGCCATCGCTCGGCATGGCGAAGTCAGCATCTACCCCTATTGGGACCTCGACTTCCCGACCGCAGAGGTGCTTTCAGCGGATCCGCGGACGGATGAAGACGTCACCGCGGGTTTCCGCGAGGTGCTCGAAGATGCCGTGCGCGAGAGACTCGTCGCAGACGTCGAGGTTGCGTCCTACTTGAGCGGGGGAATCGATTCGTGCGCTGTCCTCGGGCTGGCCCAGGGCATGATGGATCGACCGATTCGCGCCTACACCCTGACCTTCGATGACGCGATCTTCGACGAGAGCGCACTCGCCGAGAAACAGGCGGAGTTCTGTGGCGCCACCTATCACCCCATTCCGGTGTCGACGCGGGCGCTGGCGGATTCCTATAGCGATGCCGTCTGGCACGCGGAGACGCCGTTCGTCAACGGGCATGGTGTCGCCAAGTACTTGTTGAGCCGCGCCGTCCGGGACGCGGGAATCAAGGTGGTATTCACCGGCGAAGGAGCCGACGAGATGCTGGGCGGGTACGCGCCCTTCCGTCGCGACGTCCTTCTGTACAACAGCGAAACCCAGGACCCGGAGACGATCAAGCGTCTGATGGAGGAGATGCGCGCCAGCAACAAGGCGGTGCCCGGCTTCGTCCTCGGCGACGACGCCCCGCCCGAAGAGCTCGAGCTGGTCGAGCGACGACTCGGATGGATTCCATCGTGGATCGAGGCTTTCGCGCACCTCGGAAAGCCGACGTCGGAGATGTACAGCAAGGGTATGGCGGCCAGCGTTGCGGGAATCAATCCTTTCGATCTGGCGCTGAGTCGCTTGCCGATCGCACAGCGTATGGCCGGCCGCGACCCGCTCAACCAGGCGCTGTACTCCTGGGCCCGAGTGCACCTGCCGAACTTCATCTTGACGTTCCTGAGTGATCGTATGGAGATGGCGCACTCGATCGAGGGCCGTGTGCCATTCCTCGATACCCGGGTTGCCGAGTTCTGTGCGGGGATGCCGATCCACATGAAGATCAACGGCATGCGGGAGAAGCACGCTCTTCGCGAAGCGGCCCGGGATGTGATCATCGAGCCCGTTTACAATCGCGAGAAGCATCCCTTCTCGACGCCCCCGGCGAAGGTCGGGGAAGACGACGCGTTACTCGAGCTCTACGGCGACACGTTTGCATCGTCGCTCCTCGACGATCAACCGATCTTCGACGCGCAAGTCGTTCGCGAGATGTTTCGGACCTTTCCCACCCTCGACCCGGGCGAACGCCAGGAGCGCGATGCCCTCTTCAATCGGGTGCTGAGCATGACGCTAATGCATCAGCGTTTCTCGATGTCGGGATAGCCGTTCCGCCGGCGAGGTGGGCGTTCACGGTGATCTCCGAGCAGGAGGTGGCGATCGCGATGCATCCCGGCGGTCCCCGACGCGAGCGCTCGCCGGCGAGCTGCCGGTTGCGCGTGACCTGCCTCCCTCAGATCGATCCAGCTGGATTGTTCGGATCGAGGCGAGGAGAGAGCAGATGCCCAGGAAGCGGCACACGCCGCGGTCACTCCCAGCCGTCCGGATCGGCATCCGACCGCAGGACCACCATCTCGTCGTCCGACTCGAGGGTCCATGTCTCTTTGCGGTCGGGGTTCAGCGCGAGACCGCCGCGAGCTCCCGACGCAACGCGACCTGGGAGCTGCCCGTCCATCTTCCCTGGCAGATCACCGAAGGAGAACGGCGCACCGTCAAGTCCCTTTCCGCCCATGGCGTGCCGTCGTTGCGTCCACAGAGCAACGAAGCCAGGCGATGTGGCGGGAATCCCATCGCTTGCAGGTCGCGCGTGTCGGGGCAAGACTCGACCGCACCGCGTCTCAATCGGCGGGAGACCGATGCAGGGCGTCGCGCACCTCCGGATCCATGGAGCGCAGGTGCAGGTCGTGTTGCGGGAAGGGGATCTTGATCCCGGCCTCGTGGAGTGCGCGATTGATTGCGACCGTGAGGTCGCTCTTCACGACGATCCACTCCGGGCTCGCCGTCCACGCTCGCAGCTCGAAATCGAGCGAGCTGTTGCCGTGGGCCTGGAAGAGGGCCGAGGGGGCCGGCTCGGCGAGCACGCTCTGGTGGCCGCGAGCCACGTCGAGCAGGAGCGCGATCACGCGCTCCGGATCCGTGCCATAGGCGACGCCGATCGGGATCTCGAGGCGCCTCAGGCTGTCCGAGAGGGTCCAGTTGGTCAGATTGTCGGATACCAGCTTCGAGTTGGGCACGATCACCTCGGCCCCGCTCCAGGTGCGCACCGTGCTGGATCGCATCCCGATCCGGCGTATCTCGCCAAAGATCTCCCCCACCTGCACGGTATCGCCCGTCTGGACCGGCCGCTCGAAGAGCAGGATGAGACCCGAGACGAAGTTGTTGACCACGTCCTGCAGGCCGATACCGATGCCCACGCCCAGCGCGCCGATGATCAGGACGAACCGGTTCATGTCGAATCCCGCCGCCGCGACGGCCAACAGGAAGCCGAGCAGCAGGATCACATAGTGGGTGCCGGAAGAGATCGCGTACGGAACCCCGCGCGGCAGGTCGGCCCGGGGTAGGACGTCCTCGTCGAGCACGAAGCGCACGAAGCGCGAGAGCCAGAGTACGAGCCACACGGTGAGCCCGAAGACCACCAGGTCGCCCAGCGAAAACTCGAGATCGCCGATGGGCCACGTCGCAGTGAGCACCGCGACGATTCCGTTCCGGATTGGCTCGGCCAGCTGGAAGAATCCCAGCGTCAACCAGACCCATAGGAACGCGAGTCCCCAGCTGATGAGCGTCGATCCGCGCTGGCGCAGCAGCGGCTCGTGGTGCTGAACGCCGCGGAGCATATGCAGGGCCCGCGTGTGGAGCAGCACCGCCAGCAGATCCTGGAGGACCAGTGCACCGCCCTGGAGCAGCACCGCAACGTAGGCGCCGCGGAGTGTCCCCTCCACCAGGACCTCCGCGAGGCTCGTGTTCCCGACGAGGTTCGACAGCAGCGAGACGGCCAGCAGCACCGGCGCGATCCGCGCCGCCACAGCGAGGACGCGGATGCGTCCCACCCCCGCTCGCAGCGCGGCGAGCCGGCTCGGTCGCCGCAGCCGGACCAGGAAGGTCAGCACCGCCGCCGCCTCCAGCAGAAGCAGGGCCCGCGACAGGACGGGCGCCGAAGCCAACAGCAACCGCAGCATGTCGACCGCGAACCAGGCGCTCAACAGGTAGAAGGCGCTTCGGGCGGACCCCTCCAGCAGTGGGCTGATCAGCCGCAGCGCGGGAATCAGGATGGCGACGCCGGTGATCCAGCGCAGCAACAGGGGCGCGGCGGGAAAGAAAAGCGGGTAGGCGACCAGCAACATCACCAGGGCCGCCGAGACGGGTCGACCCAGCACTCGCGCGATGTTCGTGAACGCCTCGTCCTCTCTAGCCGAGCGCACGGCGTGCCGTCGCAGCCATGCGATGGCCGCCACGAGGGCGACGAGCAAGAAGGCGAACGCGGCGAGATCGTCCGCGTGCTCGCTCGCGTAGCGGTCGAGCGCGTCGATCGAGTCCTTCCACGCGGACAGGATCCCCTGCTTCATCTCCGCCGTCCGCGCCTGGGCCAGCGCACTCCACAACGGAAGGCTGTCGCGGACGACGAGCCGCGAGCGGACCTGCTCCTGGCCCTGGTCCACGACCTCGAGGACGTCCTCCACGTGGCGCCGCTGCTCCAGCACCGAGGACTGGATCGCCAGGACCGCATCCCGCCGTTCGCGAACCCTGCGGCGAGTGACCTCGACGTCGCCCAGTATCCGACGGATCGTCTCCCGCAGAGCAGCGGGGAGCTCCTCGTCGCGCCTCGCGTTGCGGGTGCGCTCCCACAGCTCGCGCTGGCTCTCCAGCTGCGCCAGATTCTCGCTGAGGGCGGCGCCGCGCCTGCGGAGCGTGGCGTCCCACTCGGCCAGCAGCTGCTCCCGAACGGACCACACCCGCTCCGCCTCGGCGAGGAGCATGGGGCTCGCCTCCCCGGCCAGGCGGTCGACGGCGCCCTCGGCGTCTTCGCGCCAGCGGTCCTCCACCTCACCGAGCTGCTTCGCGATCCGCTCCACTCCGGGAATGGCCTCGGCCCGCGCCTCCGCGCTTCGCAGGAATCGCTGCGTGTCCGCAGCCCGGGCCGCCACGTCCTCGGGACTGATCGCCTCAAGCGGTGAGGGCGGGGCGGATCCGGCCTCGTCGCCGGGGGGCGTCTGCGCCCCCGCGCCGGACGTGACCGCGAGGCCCACCAGAAGTGCGAGGGCGACGTGCTGAAACGGGCTTCGTGCGACGCGGTAAGGTTGCATACCCCGCAGGGGGTAGCGAACGGCGGGGTGGCCGGCGAGCGCCACGGGGACCCGGAGTCAGCAGCGATCGCGAACCAAGCTGCAGAATGCGCGCAGACCCGGACCTCAGCCTGCGCAGCGCCCAGGGGCATATGGCAATGCGTGCGGTTCTGGCCATCCGCCCGCATGGATTTTCCGTGTTCGGGCGGGCCGAGGGCCTGTTCTGGCGGCGGCGTTCCCTGTTCTCGGATCCAGGGAAATCCCGGTCGAGGGCGGCCTCCTCGCCGTCCATCCTGCACGGGATCGCTACGGACAGTTCAGTCCGTATGCGGCCGGCGACTCGACTACACTCCCGCTCCGACAATGGAAGAGCTCGCCTCGAATCTGTGGTCCCAACCGCGTCCGCTTCGTTTTCTGGGCGTCGAGACCGGCACGCGCTCGACGATCGTTCGGCTCGCCGGCGGTGGTCTATTCGTCCACTCTCCCGGCCCGCTCGATGAGGCGACCCGAGCCTTCGTAGACGGCCTGGGGCCGGTGCAGGCGGTGATCGCCCCCAGCCTCTTCCATCACCTCTGGGCCGGAGCGTGGAAGGAGGCCTTTCCTTCGGCACAGCTCTTCGCGTGCCCGGGCCTGGACCGAAAACGGGCGGATCTACCCTGGGACGGTGTTCTGGGCGACGAAGCCGAGCCCGCCTGGGAGGGGGAAATCGACCAGGCCTTCTTCGGTGCTCGCACGATGGAGAACGAAGTCGTGTTCTTTCACCGCGCCTCACGCTCCATGATCTGCTGCGACATCGTATTCAACCTGTCGAAGCACCCCGCCTGGTCCACTCGATTGGTCGCGATGCTTCTCGCCAACCACCGACCCGGTGCGACCTGGCTCGAGCACATCATGATCCGCGACAGAGAATCCGCGCGCGCCCAGCTGGACCGCATGCTCGCTTGGGACATCGAACGCATCGTGCTCGCCCACGGCGAGATGGTCGAGAGCGATGGCCGCGAAGTGCTGCGCAAGGCCTACGCCTGGCTCTGACGGACCCCGTAGTGTGCCAGAACTCGGCCCATCGGAATTCGAAATCTGCGTGCACCGCCAACCAGTCGATGGGGCCGAGCTCGAAGGTTCCCTGGGATCTCCGACGTCTCGCCTCCCCACTCCGGTCCTGGCCCGGGACTTCGTGGCCGAGTAGGAGCGCCGCCAGCCGGAGCAGACCCTGCTTCATCAGGTAGTGCGCGAGCAGCTGGAGACCTTCCTTGCGCGCGCGCAGTGCCGAGACCAGAACCCACTCCGTTTCGTCGAGCAGGAGCTGCGCACGTTCCTGCGCTGCGGCGTTCTCGCGCACGGCTTTCTTCGGCTCCACTGCGACGACTGTGGCCACGATCGCCCGGTCGCCTTCTCGTGCAAGCACCGCGGCTTCTGCCCGGCCTGCGGCGGCCGCCGCATGGCGTATACCGCCGCGCACCTGGTCGATCGGGTGCTTCCCGAGCTGCCGATCCGTCAGTGGGTGCTCACGCTGCCCTATCCGCTCCGCTACCGCTGTGCGTACGACGCAAGGCTCACCAGCGCGGTGCTCCGCGCGTTCATCCGAGCCCTGTTCGCGGAGCTTCGCCGCCGATCACGAAGGGTGTGGGGCATTCGGGCGGAGCAGTGCGGTGTCGTCACCTTCATCCAACGCTTCGGCTCCGCGCGCAACCTCAACGTTCACTTCCACACGCTCGCGCTGGACGGCGCCTACGCGGACACGCTCGTCCGAGGCCAGGCGCCCCACTTTCTACCTCTGCCTCCACCCCACGCTGACGCAGCGGAGCGGGTGCTCGCGGGCACCGCGCGTCGCATCCGGAGGCGTCGGCGCGCGTACCCCAGCACGGCGGCATGAGCCTCCACGCCGACGTGGCCGTGCCGGCGCAAGATCGCGGCGCCTCGAGCAGCTCTGTCGGTACGTTGCCCGGCCCCCGCTCGCGAACGAGCGGCTCGAAGAACGCTCGGATGGGATGCTCGCGCTGCGCCTCAAGACCCGATGGCGTAATGGAACGACTCACATCCTGATGGAGCGCAGCGAGCTCATCGAACGCCTGGTGCCCCTCATCCCACCGCCCCGCGCCCATCAGGTTCGCTACCACGGAATCCTGGCCCACGGAGCAAGCCAGCGGGATCAGGTCGTTCCAGGCGCAGCCATCGAGGCATCCGCCGACCGCACGAAGGGATGGATCGGCGAATGCAGCCCGCCGGCAGCGGTGGCATCGCGAGGATCCTCAGCGGCCCTGGACAAGCCGAGCGACACAGCCGGCGCGAGACCGAATCTCGGCAATCCGCCCGACGACCGGGAGGGCGGACCGGGTCGAGCCGGTGCCTCGCTCCCGCGCCACCGCGCGCGAGGGAGCTCGTCGGACGCGATGGGCTTCGCTGCTTCAGCGCGTCTTCGACATCGACGCTCTGCGGTGTCCTCGCTGCGGATCCAGCATGCGCCTCATCGCCGCGATCGAGGACCCGGCCGTGGCCCGCAAGATCCTCGAAGATCTGAAGCTCCCGGCTCGCGCGGCCCCGCTCGAGCCTGCGGAGACAGACCCTCTGGACGCGGGCCGTGCCGAGGAGGAGTGGTGCTTCGATCAGTCCGTCCCTGACGAGCCGTAGGCTCCTGGCCCCCACGTCGCTGGCGCTGCCCCCCAGCCGTCACAGCCGAACACCCCCCGGTCTCCTGGGCCCCGTGCGCCCTGCCCCCGCCTCTCCCAGCAACGCACGGCGCGGTCGCCCTCGAAAACACCCGGTCGGGCTGCCGAGCCTCACCCGCGCAGCTTGAAATCGCCCCCACCCCAGAGCCCACGGGGCCCGGGAGCGGCTTGACATAACCGCTCTTTCTCGGACCTCCGCCAAAAAGGCAGCCTGAGCTTCCTATCCGCGACCGCGCGATCGAGACCGCATTAATCCTTCGACTCC
>CALDCK010000200.1 GCA_937937315.1 uncultured bacterium | reverse complement strand
TGGAGGTGAGCAGATCGGTGGCGCTGCTGTCGCTCTCGATCGGCTCGTCACCCGGCGGCAGTGCGAGCCTCGATCCGCCGGGGGGCGCGTACGAGGCGGGGACTCCAGTGACGCTCACCGCAACACCGGATCCGGGCCAGGTCTTCACCGGCTGGATCGGCGAGCTGTCGGGCGCCGACAACCCGGCCACGCTGGTGATGGACGACCACAAGACGGTTTCGGCCCGCTTCGAAGGGACGCTTACGGTCTCGGTCGCTTCCGCGGCGGGGGGCAGCGTCGTGCTGGACCCGCCGGGCGGCGTCTACACACCGGGCGCTCAGGTGAGCGTGACGGCGCATCCCGATGCCGGCTACCTGTTCACGGGCTGGATCGGCGATCTCTCGGGCAGCGACAACCCGGCCACGCTTCTCGTCGACACGGACAAGTCGCTCGGGGCGGTCTTCGTACGTCCGACCCTGGTCGTCAGCACGGGACCGAACGGCAGCGTGACGCTGGATCCGCCCGGCGGAGTCTACGACGCGGGCAGCGTCGTGACGCTCACCGCGGTGCCCGACGCCGGTCACGCGTTCAGCGGCTGGGGTGGCGACCTCGCGGGAGGGAGCAATCCCGCCACGCTCGTGATGGACGGGCACAGGAGCGTCTCGGCGAGCTTCACGGCCGCACCGGGTGTGACGGTCGCGGTGGAGGGCGGAGGCAGCGTGACGCTGGATCCGCCCGGGGGCGTCTACCCGCCTGGAACATCCGTCACGTTCACGGCGACGCCGGCATCGGGATACGAGTTTGCGGGCTGGAGCGGAGACCTGGTGGGGTCCGAGAACCCGACGACGCTTCTCGTGGACGGCGACCGCAGCATCACCGCGCACTTCGACCCGTTGCCGATCGCCCTCGAGGAGCTGAAGAGCGGCACGTCCGAAGACCGGGACACGGTGGCGACCGACGCACCGCTCGCAGCCGTCGAGGGTCATCTCTACCTGGCCGCCGTCGCGTTCAAACCCGACGTGATCGTGACGGACGTCTCGGGCCTGGGCCTCGTGTGGGAGCCCGTCGCGGCCCAGTGCGGCGCGCGCAGCCAGACCGGCATCGCCCTGTGGCAGGCCCGGGGCCAGCCGCTGGGCGACGGCGTCGTCACCGCGAGCTTCGCGTCGGCGCCGCGAGCCGCCGTCATCACGGTGTCGCGCTACGCGGGCGCCGAGGGGACGGGCGCCCCGGTGTCGGCGAACACGGCGGGCGTCGCGGGCAGCTGCTCGGGTGGAAGCGACGACACCGCCTATGCGTTCGACCTCGCAACCACGGCGCCCGGCTCCCGGGTCCACGTGGCGGTCGCCATGCGCAACAAGGACCACGTGCCCGGCCCGGGCTGGAGCGAGCAGGCGGAGTCCTACGCGGGGAGCGGGGGCAGCGCTGCGGGGCTGTCGGTCGCGCTGGCTGCAGCGGAGCAGCCCGCCCTCGTATCCGTCGAAGGCAGCTTCAGCTCGGACGTCGACTGGGCCGTCGTGGCGGTCGAGGTGCATACGCCGATCGCGCCTCAGTAGCGCCGGTGCTCCCGATCGGGAGCCCGCCCAGCCCTCCGGACACCGGACGGGAGGCTGCTCGCAGCGCTCTCAGCCCGCCTTGCGGACGTCTCCACCCGGAGTCGGCTTCGGTCGTGCGGCCGCGGTATCGCCGGCGGTCATCTGGATCGAGCCGTTCAGCACGGCGCCCTCGGCGACGACCAGGCGCGGTGCGCTGACGTCACCCTCGACCACGCCAGTGGCCTGGATCTCGATGCGATCGGTGCCGCGGACGTTGCCGGTCACGCGTCCGATCACCACCACCGCCTTGGCCGAGACCTCGGCCTTCACGGCGCCGTTGGCGCCGACGGTGAGCTGGTTGTCGGGCAGCTCGACCTTGCCCTCGACGTTGCCCTCGATCACCAGGTCCTCGTTTCCGTTCAGATCGCCCTTGATGGTGATCGACTTGCCGATGTTCGCCATGGGCTGCCCCCCCTTGCCGTCCGACCGCTCCGTCCGGGTCGGCGCCGTTTTCTCCTGTGCGAGAGCGCGGGGCGGCTCCGGTGCAGCCGGAGCCTGCGTCCGCGCCGCGGGAAGAGCTTCGCTCTCCCCCTCCTTCTGCCTGCCGAAGAGACTCACCGCGACCCCTCCTCCCCGTCCGGAGCGCCGAGCTTACCGCAGGGCGCTCACCTGATCGATCTTGATGTTGCGATTGCGCAGGATCGTCCCCTGGGCGCGGTCCAGATTCGTCGCGGAGGAGCGATAGACGCGGTAGGCGCTGATCAGCTCGGTCTCCCGGTCCACGTAGTCCTCCTCGCGCTGGAGCACGGAAAAGGGGGTGGACTCCCCGTACTCGAGGCGGATCTTCTCGGCCCGGAGCTGCTCGGCGGCGGCCTTGCGCGCGGTGTCGGCCGCCTCGATGCCCTCCTGTGCCGCCAGCAGATCGCGGGCGGCCTTGCGCACCTCGAGGATGATGCGCTGCTCCCCCTGCCTCAGCTGCGTCTCCGAGCGCCGGAGCTCGATCTCGGTCTTGGAGACGGTGCGGCGCGCCGACCTGTTGGGGACCGGAATCGAGAAGAGCCCTCGGATCGTCCAGGACTCACCGTCGCGTCCGATCGAGTCCTCCCAGGGACCTAGATCGATATCATTCGGACCCGAGAAGGGGTTGTCGACAGGGTTTGCGAAGCCGGACAGACCGTCGATGCGATAGGAACCCTGGAGGTCGAGCCCCGGCAGCCGCTGGTTCTTCGCGAACTGGAGGTTGATCGTGTCGCGCTCGATCTGCTTGTGCGCGGCCGCCAGCTCGGGTCGGTTCTCGAATGCCATCTGCACGGCCTGCTCGACGTCGATCGTGTAGGCGATGAACTCGTCGGGCCGGTCCTTGGGCTCGATCTCGAGGGTCGAGGCGGCACGGAGTCCCGGCCCGAGCACCAGGTC
>CALDCK010000199.1 GCA_937937315.1 uncultured bacterium | reverse complement strand
CGGATCAGGCCGAGATTGCCCTCCTGGATGAGGTCCATGAAGGGGACGCCCATGTTGCGGAAGCGATGGGCGCACTTCGCGACGAGGCGCAGGTTGTGGAACGCAATCGTGCGGATCGCCTCCCGGTAGCCCTCGAGGGCCAGGGCGGCTCGGGTGAGTCGCTTCCTCGCGAAGGCGGTGTGGACGCCGAGGGCGCGCTGACGCTCGCCCCCAGCCTGCAGCGCCTCCTCGAGGACCGCGTGAATCTCGACCCAGACCTCGAAGGCGATCTCCGCTCCGGCGATCGTCTCCACGATCGCCGCGCGCTCCGCCGAGGTCCGGCCCGGAATCAGCGTCTCGAGGTGCCGGAGGCGCGCATCGATCGCGACGCTGAGATCCCGGCCGCTCCCGTCCCGATGGTGGCGACTCAATGCGGCGGTCACGCGACCCGTTCGTCGCCGCTCCCGCCAGCGCTCGACGAGGAGCACCGCCGCCCCCGGGATCGGCATCAGCGCGCTCTCGAAGGTGTGACGCTCCAGCCCGATCTCCCCCGCCAGGGCCCGAACCTCCTCGCGATCCAGCACGGGCACGCGCTCGATCGAGCTCATGTAGGCCTGGCGCGCGTCCTGGGCGGCCTCGGCCACCACAGGGCGATCCGCCGCCCGACGGGATGTGCCCACCTTCGCGGGCCGTCCGGGTGCGTGTCGAGGCGGCTCCAGGTCGAGGTCCTGGGGCTCGTAGTGTTCGCAATCGAGATCCATGGGGGGTCCGCCCTCCTTCCGACTTCGAATTCTTGGACGGAGGAAAGGGCCCGATGGTTCACACACCGAATCGGATCGAAATTTCCCTTTTGTGGCAGAGGTTTGGAGGAGGGCCTCAGGTACCCGCCGCCTGGAGCAGAGCCAGGGGCCGCTCCCGGAGCACCCGCCGGGTCGCCGCACGGCCTGTCAGGGCGCAGAGCAGCGGCACCAGCAGGAGCGCCAGCACGAGCGGCGCCCAGGAGATGCGGAAGCTCGCCTCCAGCAGGAAGCGGGAGAACAGGGCGCTCGCGACCAGGCTCGCCGCGCTCCCGGCGAGCGCTCCCAGCAATCCCAGCAGGCCGAACTCGAGGTCGAGGGCCGCGCGGATCCGGCGGAAGTCCGCCCCCAGGACCTTCAAGAGATTCGTCTCCCAGCGCCGAGCACGCGCCTGGTCGCGCGCCACCGCGAAGACCAGAACGAGGCCCACGACCAGGGAGAGCGAGGCCGTCGACGACAGGGCCCACTGGAGCTGATCGATCAGATCCAGGATGCGCCGCACGGCGCGGGTCACGTCGATGCTCGACACGTTCGGGAAGGCCTCGGTGATCGACGCCTGGAGCGCCTCGCGCTCGCGGGCCGGGAGCTTCGGCACCGAGGCCAGGAAGATCTTCGGCGCACCCTCGAGGACCCCAGGCTGGAAGGCCACGAAGAAGTTGGGCTGGAAGCTGTTCCAGCGCACTTCCCGAAGATTCACCACCCGCCCCTCGACGGGAACGCCCTGCACGTCGAAGGTGAGGTCGTCCCCGATGCCGACGCCGAGGCGCCGCGCAAAGTCGAGCTCGAGCGAGATCTCCGGCGGCTCCTCTGACGCCGGATCGAACTCCCCCTCGAAGTCGCGCCCCTCTCGCAGCATATCGCTCGACGTGAGCTGCGAGCGATAGGTGAGGTTGTAGCGGCGGGTGCGCAGGCGCTGGCCCCGCACGCTCCCCCCACCACCGCCGGCGGAATCGGCGTGGACCGCGGGCTCCCCATCGATCGAGTCGAGGCGGGCACGCACCATGGGCGACACTCGCTGGAGTCCGAAGCCCTGGGCCTCGACGTGTCGCGAGAGCGGATCGAGCTGCTCGGGCTGGATGTCGAAGAGAAAGAGGCTCGGCAGGGCGCTCGTATCCGGCGCCTCCATGCGGCGATCCAGGACGCCGCGCAGCTGCGGCGCGATCCCCAGCAACAGCACCGCCAGCGCGATGGCCAGGAAGCCGGTGAGGCTGCTCGCCCGGTTGCGCACCAGCTCGCGGGTCGCCAGACGCAGGGCCAGCGCGCCGCGTGTGGGGAGCGCGGACAAGCCACGCAGCCCGCCGAGCCCCAGGACGCCGAGGGCCAGAAGGCTCCCGAAGAAGATGCCGACGAACCAGGTCCCGGATTGAATGCTTCCGACCCGCCAGATCGCGGCGCCCCAGAAGGCGGCCAGAGCGGGAAGGATCCACAGGGCGTCGCGCGGGCCGCGGCCCAGCTGGGGCTGCACGTGCTCGGCGAAGAGCTCGGCGGGGCGCAGGTTGCGAAGGCGCGCCAGCAGGGGGAGGCAGGCCGCGGCACTGCCGAGTCCGGCGAGACCGACCACGAGGGCGATCGTTCGCAGGCCCACGGTCGGCGCGAAGCCGGCGGGCAGCAGGTCGCCGGCGAAGGCGGGCACGGCCCGCGCGAGCAGTGCTCCGACCCCAGCGGCGAGGCTCGCCGCGGCGACCGAGAGCAGGCAGAGCTGGAACAGGAAGACGAGCTGGGCGCGGCTACGGGTTGCGCCGAGGCTCACCAGGATCGCAATGTCCTTCACCCGACGCGCGAGATGGGCGCGGAAGAGATGGGCGGAGCCGATTCCGGCCAGAAAGATCGCCACGAGGGCGACGAGACCGAGATAGTCGCTGACGGCTGCGTAGGCCCGGGCGAGATCGCGGGTGGCCTGCTCGTGGGAGCGCACGGTGAGCCTGGCGTCGGCGGCCGCTTCGCTCAGGGTCCGGGCCAGCGGCGCAGGGGAGCCCTCGTCGGCCGCGGCGTAGAGACGGCGGTGCTGGATGCGGCTCCCCTCGCTCACCAGCCCGGTCGCCCCGAGGCGGTCCTGGGCGAAGTAGACCCGCGGCGCGATGGAGAAGCCGCTGCTGGCCCGACCGCCA
>CALDCK010000198.1 GCA_937937315.1 uncultured bacterium | reverse complement strand
CACCGAGTGGATGGCACGCACACTGGGCTCATCAGTCTCCCTGATCCGTGATCTCGCCGAACACGATGTGGACGCGTGGTGTTGGGGACTGGTCGATGGTCGGAGCCAGACTCGCTACTCGTGGACGAGTTGGCTACGGCGCCCCGCAGACGACTCAGGCCCGTGGTTCCACGATCTATTGCACGCTGACGGCCGCGCCTACGATGAGGCCGAGATTGCGCTGCTTCTAAGCGTAGCCGCGCGCAAGAAGCGCACCCTTCGGATCTAGCGATCGGCGATCTGGCCTGTATTCCCTGGTCTGAGGAACAGGGAATCTGTGATCGGAGAGCAGGGAAACCGGGGGAAGGATCCGCGGCCTTCGGTCAAGGCGCCGACGTCGAATCCAGAAGGAGCCCAGCCTCCTACTCGCCGTAGTTCGCCAACAGATGGACGGCCAGGGCCCGCCGCTCGTCGGCGGGGAGGTCGACGGTGGGCATCGGAGGCTGCGGAGTGAGAAGGAAGGCCTCGAGGCTCTCGACGCTGTAGCGGAGTGCCAGGCCCTCGAGCTTCTTGAGCGTGACGCCCGGCGCGGCGGAGGCCTCGAGATGGCAGGTCGCGCAGGCGTTCTCCGCGAAGAGGGCTTCTCCTCGCGCCTCCAGGGCCTGCCGGGAGCCGGCGTCGATAAGGTCGAGAGGGTTCCGGACGGCGCGAGCCGCGAGCTCGCGCGACCGAAGCCCTTCGCGCCGCTGCACGGGGCGCGTGCCCGACGGCGGCGCGTCCGCGGCCCGCGCGACTCGGTAGATCGCCCCTCCGTAGTCGTCACTCACGTAGAAAGCACCGTCGGGCCCCTCCGCCACGTCGACGGGTCTCCCGATCACGTCGCCGTCCACCTCGAAGCCCGTTAGGAACGGACGCTCGGTGATGCTCCCCTCGTCGTCCCAGTGGAGTGAGACGATCTCGTAGCCGTCGAGTTCGGAGCGATTCCAGGATCCGTGCAGGGCAACCAATGCCGCGCCTCGATAGACGGGGTCGGCGTTGGGACGTCGGACGAAGATGATCCCTAGCGGCGCGGTGTGTGCGCGAAAGGCATGGGCCGCCGGAACGGTCGTCGCGATCTCGGCCTCGTGACCCTCGCCCAGATCGGGATCCGGCTCGGTGGCGCCCTCGGCGTTCGCGTTCGCATAGGGCCAGCCGTAGAAGCCACCGCGCTCGATGCGATTCAGCTCGCAGGCCGGGTAGTCGTCGCCGAGCAGGTCGCGGCCGTTGTCGGTTCCGTATAGATGACTCGTACCCGGCTGCCAGTCGAAGCCCACCGTGTTGCGGAGCCCGGTGGCGTAGATCGTCTCGCCCGAGCCGTCGGGCTCGTAGCGGAGCATCGTCGCGCGGCGTGGATCCTCTTCTTCGCAGACGTTGCAAGTCGAGCCCACCGTGAGATAGAGCCCTCCGTCGGGTCCGAATCGCAGCGAATGACGCCAGTGGCTGCCGCCCTCCGGGATCCCCTCGGCGATGCGCTCGGGATCCGCCGCGAGCGTGATCGAATCTGGGCCCGACTCGCGGATCGCAATGCGCGCGATCGCGCTGCCTTCGCCCACGTAGAGATGGCCGCCACGGAAGTCGATTCCGTGGGGACGGTCGAGGTTCGCCACGAGAACGCGGTGGCCATCGGAGAACCCATCGCCATCGCGATCCCCGAGTACGTGAACGATCTGACCGAGCCGGGATTGGGCGAGCAGCAGGGATCCACCCGGGCTGAAGCGCATGAAGCGGGCGTCACCGAGGCCTTCCGCCCACAGCGTCACCTCGTAGCCCGGTGGCGCCTGCAGGCGGAGGTCGACGACCTCGTGCGTGGGAACGGCGGGGTCACGGCCCAGCATCCGGTCGAGCAGCGGCCCGCGGACCACGTACTCCTCCGGGAATAGAGCCCAGACGACGAGGCCAGCGAGAAGCAGGAACCCGGTGATCCTCAGGAGCCATCTTTTCATCATGCCTCTCAGATTCGGAGGAAGCCTGGATCGAGCGGCCGCATGAGAACATATTGACAATAATAGTTATTTTGTCAATTTGACTCCATGGCCCGAAGCCCCGAACCCAGGCGCGAGACGATCCTGACCGCCGCCTTCACCCAGTTCAGCCGCTACGGCTTTCGCAGGACTTCGATGGAGGACATCGCGAGAGAGGCCGGGATCTCCCGCTCCTCCATCTACTCGCACTTCGAGAACAAGGAAGAGATCTTCCGCAGCCTCGCAGCCTCGCTCCACGAGCGGACGCTCGGCGAAGCCGAAGCCTGCCTGAAGGGAACACCCGGGCGATCTGGCGCACAGGCCGGCCTGGCCGAACGCGTCGAAGCTGCGCTGCTAGCCCGACTCGGTCCGTTCCAGGAGATAGTCACGCAGTCACCACACGGGGGCGAGATCTCCGACGAGAACAACCAGCTTTGCGGAGACCTCGTTGGTGATTCACAGAAACGGTTTCGGGACATGCTTGCGAGCGCCTTGAAGGCGGCTTCTCGCGCGGACGATATCGATCTGCGGGCGGCGGGGCTCACGGCGGCGGCAGCCGCGGAGCTCATCCACCTGGGAGCGGCCGGGATCAAGCGGGGGGCGCCCGACGTGAGCACGCTCGAGGAGAGACTGCACGGCTTCGTGCGCGTCTTCCTCGCGGGGCTTCGCTGAGCGCATGTACCAACTCTTCTCCGCGGAGAACAGCATCTTCTCCGGGAAAGTCAGGGCGTACCTACGCTTCAAGCACGATCAGGGGGATCTCGGGCCCGGCTACGAAGACATCCTCGTCACGCCCGAGCTGATCGAGGGCCTCCTGGTGGGCCGCTCGGGTAGTCCAGCGCTCCCGCAGCTCGAGACCCACGACGGTGTCTGGCTCCAGGACTCGAGCGAGATCATCGACCACTGCGAACGGGTTCATTCTCGGGTCGCCGTCGTTCCCGATGCCGCGACACGTCCCAGACAACGGCTCGCGGCCTACCTGATCGAGCTCCTCGCCGCCTTCACCGACTTCGTATACCAGAGTGACGCCGCGATCCACTACTCGATCGCGTCGGTCTGCGCACTCTTCTATCCCGCGGCATCCGCTCTCTTCCTCTACTGCCTTCCCGCCTTCCGTACCGCGGCCGAGGAGGCAGCGACCGGGACGTGGGACATCTGACAGGAGAACCATCCATGGCCGAGAAGACCGTACTGATCACCGGCTGTTCCACTGGAATCGGCAAGCTGACGGCGAAGACCTTTCACGAGAGGGGATGGAACGTGGTCGCCACGATGCGCTCGCCGGAGTGCGAAGCCGAGCTCACGAACCTGGATCGCGTAGTGGTCCACCGCCTCGACGTCGTCGACCAGGCGAGCGTCCGGCGAGCCGTCGAGAGTGCCATCAAGCGTTTCGGCGCGATCGACGTCCTGGTCAACAACGCGGGCCGCGGCGGCCACGCGTTGCTCGAGCAGATGAGCGACGAGAAGGTCCGCGACCTCTACGAGATCAACGTCTTCGGCGTGATGAACGTGACTCGCGCCGTGCTTCCGCACATGAGGCGCCGAAAGAGCGGTTGCATCATCAACGTGACCTCGGTGGCTGGCATGATCGGGCTCCCCTGCGAGACCGGCTATTGCTCGGCGAAGTTCGCCGTCGAGGGATTTACGGAGGCGCTCGCCTGGGAGTGCAAGCCGCTGAACGTCGACGTGAAGAGCGTCGCCCCGGGCGTCTACATGAAGACGTCCTTCGGATCAAACGCCGACAACGACGACCTTCTAGCCGGAGACGAGGAGCTCGTGACCCACGCGAAGCGCCTTCGCGAGCACTTTCTCGAGGCAGTCAGGAGTGAGGGCGGCGAGACGGCCGACCCGCAAGAGGTCGCCGACAAGATCTTCGAGTGCGCCACCACGGCCACTCCGGTGCACAATCCGGTCGGCAACGATGCTCAGCGCATCGTGAGCTGGATGGGCGGCCCGCCGCGACAGGACTTCCTCGACAAGGTCGAGCCTCTTCTGGTGCCGCCCCAGGGCGAGATCACGAGCTCCGAACCCGGGCTCGAAGGACCCTCGAGGAGCGCGTTTCCCTCCGAGCACGAGGTGCTGCGCTCAAGGCTGCTGGCCTCGGTCAAGACGATCGCGGACCGCATCGCGGGTTCCGCGCCGGAGAGCGAGATCAGCAGGGCGCTGGCACCAGAGGCGGTGACGGCGCTGCGGAGTAGCGGCCTGATCGCGATGAAGAGCCCGCGGTCGGTAGGTGGAGCCGAGGCGCATCCCCTGATCCAGATGGACGTGATCGAAGCGCTCACCAGGATCGACCCCGCCGCCGGCTGGAGCCTGTTGATCACATCGGGCATCGCAGCCCGGGTCTTCTCCTCGATGTCGGAAGACACCGTTCGGAAACTCCGCGGCGAGGGGAGCTTTCCCTTCTTCGCGGGTAGCCTCAGGCCGGCCGGAATCGCCCGGGCGGTCAAGGACGGTTTCGAGGTCTCCGGGAGATGGTCCTGGGCCAGCGGCGTCAGTCACGCCGACTACGTGGTGGCCCCTATCTTTCTCGAGGATCGATCGGGCATGATCTGGGCGGTCGTTCCCGTGGACCAGGTCGGCAAGCACGACAACTGGTTTCCGTTGGGCTTGAAGGGAACCGGTAGCTCCGACTTTTCGCTCGAGCAGGTCTTCGTTCCTAGCGGATTCGCGTCCCTCGGCGGGAGAGCCGTACGGGGAGGCCCGCTCTATCGCCTCGGCTACGGCTCCGCGGCCCATGAACACGGCGTCTTCGCCTGCGCCCTCGCACGCGCGGCCCTGGACTCCGCCCTCGCGTCGGCCATCGACAAGAAGCGCGGTTACGGCGCCCAGAAGAGTATCGCCGATCGCGAAGCCTTCCAGTCGGCCGTCGCGGAGGGTGAGATCCGGATCAACGCGTCACGACTCCTGATGGCCGACGCGGCCGAACGGCTCTTCGACGCAGCTGCGGACGATGAAGCGCCCGTTGCCCTGCAGGCGGAGGCAAGAGCCGCGGCGGTCTTCTGCACGAGCGAGGCCATCGAAGTGACCACGAAGCTGTTCCGATTCGCCGGTGGCAGCGCCGTGATGCAGGGCGCGCCGATGGAGCGGACCCTGCGGGACCTGTTCACAGCGCAATCCCATCTCTTCGTCAGCGACTCGGCCTACGAGAACCTCGGGCGGCTTCGACTGGGGCTCACCGAACAGGCGCCGCTGGGCTAGGGCCCGTCCGGGCGTGGACGCCGTGACGTGTGTATACGGGGGATGTGAACGGTGCCCTGGAGGATCGATGCGCTGGTGGTGGAAAGCAGGAATCGGCGTCGCGCTGTCGCTGGTATTCGGTGTCGGGTGCACGGCGTGGTGGCTTGCCAGGCGGGAAGCGCGGGAGCCCTCCCGTCTGGCCTTCGCGGAGCACTGCGCCTCCTGCCACGGAGACGAGCTGCAGGGCGGGGAGCTGGGTCCGCCCCTCGTCGGGGCCGAGCTGCGCAACGGCGACAGCACCGAGGCGCTGATCTTCGCCATCGGCGCGGGTTTCCCCGAGCGCGGCATGCCGAGCTTCGGGAAGGCACTGCCGCTCGAGCTCGTGAAGGGGCTCGCGCTCTTCGTCAGTGAGCAGCGCCAGGGCTTCGGCACCACCTCGGCCTCCTGGGAGTCGCGCATCCCCACCGGCACGCAGCGCGCCCGCGACCACGCCTTCCGCTTGGAAATCGTGACCGTGCTCGAGAGCCGCCCCTACTCGATCGCTCCGCTGCCGGACGGCCGCATCCTCGTCACCGAACCCGTTCGCGGCCTCACTATCGTCGACACGAAGGGAGCTCAGGGGCCCCTCATCACCGATACGCCGCGGGTCTGGGAGCCCATCCTCACCGTCGAGAACGACTACCTCATGATGGGGATCTTGCTCGACGTCGCGTTGCACCCGGATTTCGACGAGAACGGCTGGATCTATCTCTCCCACACCCACCGCTGCCAGCTCGACTGCGGCTCCCTGGTTCCCATCTCGATGGTCCAGGTTGTCCGCGGACGCATCCGCGAGGGGCGATGGGTCGACGAGGAGGTCATCTGGTCGGTGCCCCCGGATCTTCACACGCTGGTCCCCGACACGGTCGCGGCGGGTCGCCTCGCCTTCGACGAAGGCGGCCACGTCTATGTCTCGATCGGCGGCAAGGCGACCTACGACTGGGTGCAATGGCTCGACAAGCCCACGGGCAAGATCCACCGCGTGCGAGACGACGGCAGCGTCCCCGCCGACAACCCGTTCCGGCCCGAGGAAGAAATCTCGACCGCCCATACGGTCTGGAGCTACGGGCACCGCACACCACAGGGGCTCGCCACCCACCCGGGAACCGGCGAGATCTGGGGCACCGAAATGGGTCCACGCGGGGGCGACGAGGTGAACCTCATCGTCCGGGGCGGCAACTACGGCTGGCCCATGTTCACCAACGGGCTCGACTACGACGGCACCCCGATCACCATTGGCGAGGACCTCGGGCTCGAGCTCGCCCTCGAGGACACCGTGCAACCCGTGGTCGACTTCACGCCGGCCCCGGCGATCTCGAGCTTCGAGTTCTATCGGGGCCAGGCGTTTCCCGCCTGGGAGCACGATCTCATCGTCGGCACCCTGAAAGCGCGCACGCTCTATCGCCTGCGCATCCAGGACGGCGAGCTCGTCGACCAGGAGAAGCTCATCACCGACCTGGCGCGGATCCGCGACGTGGAGATCGGCGCGGATGGCCTCGTCTACCTGCTCCTCGAGCACGGAGAGCTGGGCACCATCGTGCGCCTCGTCCCGAGCGAAGACCCGGAGTGACACGCACGGGGTGTCCGGCATCCGTTCGCGCAGACCATGGCAGACGCCGTGTCCTCGGGCGCCGGCCTCGTAGGCGGGAGGCCTCCGGCAAAGCGATGCTCATGCGAAGCCGGACCGCCTGAATGGCGCACAGAGACGATTGGGCCCCGTGGCGGCCTTGGCCCTCATGAAGAGGCGTCTCCGGTCGGGAGCGCCTCGCGGCCCGCCCCAAAACCCCGCGACACGGCGGGATTATCCGCGTCTGATTCGCGCTCCGGGTGAACCGACCGCGGAGACGCAGACTAGTTGGCGGTGCAGGCATTCCAGAGAGAGCTCGTCTCCGCGGTCCTTTTCCCTGCTGCGCAGGAGAATGCAGGGAAGACGGCTCTCATCGGGCCTCCAATGGTCTATCGATTCGTCATTCTGTTCGTGCTGTCGCGAAGCTGTTGGCGCGTTCCCTACTCCCCGGAGCTGGGAATCTCGCCCCGCGAAGGGTGTAGCGGAACGCCCGTTGCGACTCCGCAGGTGGTGCCGCAAACCAGGTGGCTCTGACGGAATTCATGCTCACCCGAAAGCTGGAGTTCCATCAGGAGTTTCCGGAACTTCCTGCCCAACGGAATCATCTCGATGCAATGCGCCTGCCCGCCCCGCTGGCGGGCTAGCGCTCGAATCCACCGAGTTTGCTCTTGGTGACCAACCCCACACGCATCGTCTCGGCCGAGGGTCGCTTGCTCGGATCCCAGCGGTAGAGCTCTCGGAGTCAGTCGGCTCCCAGCCGTGAGCGCAGCAGCTTCCCACTCGGGCTGCGTGGCAGCGCTGCGACCCGCTCGAACGCGACGGGTACCTTGTACTGCGCGAGCCGACCTCTGCAGTGATTGAGGAGCTCGGTCTTCGAGGCGGTGCCCACGTACCATGCGTGCGGGCGCGCTCCGAAGCGCTCGTCTTCGCGTCCCGCGACGCCTGCATCCTGGATATCGGGGTGAGCGAGCAACGCTGCCTCGATCTCGGCCGGGTAGACGTTCTCGCCGCCCGAAATGATCAGGTCGCTTCGCCGATCGAGCACCGTGAGCTTCCCCGCCTCGTCGACTCGACCGATGTCTCCCGTGTAAAGAGCTCCATTGCGAAGCGTCTTGCCGCTCTCTACGGGTCGTTGCCAGTAGCCATCCATCAAGCTGCCACTGCGAACACGGATCTCTCCCTCGCTGCCCGGTGCGAGTGCTCGGCTGTCGCCGTCGACGATGTCGATCTCGACGCCGGGCAACGGAGTCAGTCCCTGGGCGAGGTCGGCCGCGGGCGGAAGGCTCGCTACCTGCGAGCAGGCTTCGGTCAGGCCGTAGGTCGGTGCAACCCGGTAGCCGAGCGCGCGGGCGTGTTCGAGAAGGGGCGCAGGTGTCGGTCCTCCACCCACAAGTGCGAGCTGGAGCGCTGGGGGCGCCGGGCGATCACCGCGGATTGCGATGAGCCGCTCCAACATGTTCGCGACCAGGGAGACATGGGTCACGCCCTCGACGTCGAGCGAGTGGCTCACGGCCTCGGGTTGGAAGCGCGGGTGCACGATTGCCGTCGACTGCGCCAGCGCGGTGCGCAACAGGATCGCGATCCCACCGACGTGAAAGAGCGGCATGCAGACAAGCCAGCGATCGGCGGAGCTGGCGCCCAGCAGCTTCGCAGCCGCACGCACACCCCACTCGAAGGCCTCTCTGCGAAGGACGGCTGCCTTTGGACGACCGCTGGTACCGGAGGTGTAGAGAAGCAGCGAGCCGGGCGGCGGGCGATCACCCCTGCGTGCTGAAGTTGCCCGAAGGCAATCGATTTTCCCGCTTCCTCCCAGCCGGACACGACCTACAGCAGGCGGTGGATCAAATTCGAGCGGATGGTCGCTTGCGTCGAGCAGCCAGCTCGGGTCTGCGTCTTCGAGCTGGAGCACCAGCTCGGTCTCGGTGAGTCGTTGATTCAATGGAAGCAACGCGACACCGAGTTCACGCGCGGCGTGCAATAGCTCCGGGAAGCGCCCGGAACCGACGTGTACTGCTAGCAGTTCGCCGGATACGACGCCGGCCGCGGCCATGGAGCCGGCGAGCTCTTTGGCTCGTGCACGCAGCGTCTGCCAGGAAATCCCGTGGCCGTTGAGGACGAGCGCCGTGTTCACATCCCGAGCTCGGCAAGGTAGGACGAGTCAGGAGCTGTTCCCAAGCCGCTGCTGCGTGGTACCGCGAGTTCGCCCCGCTGTACGGGCGGCAATACACAGAGGTCGCGCTCGAGCCAATGCGCGGTTGCGAGCCCGCATGCGGGAAGCGCTCCCAGCGATGCAGCCACGTGAAGGCAAGCCAGGCCCGCGATCGCGCCGTCGAGCCCGGTGGTCACGACCACTTCGACCCCGGCCTGCCGACACGCTTGAGCTCGAAGCCGGGTCTCGACCAGACCACCGATGGCGCTCGGCTTGAGGACGCAGAAGCTCACGGCACCGGTCGCGAGCAGGGCCTCGAAGTCAGAGCGCGCGACCGCGCTCTCGTCGCTTGCGATCGCAACGCCCGACTGCCGTGCGAGCATCGCGAGGGCAGAGGGGGAGGGATCTCGAAGCGGCTCCTCCACGTACTCTAGGCCCAACGGCGAGAAGGCCTCGAGTGCCCGCCGGGCGTCGGGCACCGACCACGCCTGGTTCGCGTCTGCACGGAGCCGGACGGGCTGGGGCGCCGCCTCCCGAATCTCGCGCAGGCGATCCATGTCGTGCTCGAGGCTATCGGCGCCGACCTTGCACTTGAGCGTCTTGAAGCCCTTGGCGGTCGCGACTCGTGCGTCGTCGGCGTCGGCGATCAGTGCGTTCACGGCGACGCGCTCGCTCGCGGCGGCGCCTCCAAGCCATCGTGCCATCGGTAGCGCCGCGCGAACCGCGGCAAGGTCTGCGAGCGCAGTCTCGATTGCGAACGCGGCAGCCGGAGAGGTCGGGTGGATGGGCGGCGGCCAGAGCGTCTCGGAATCTGCGCCCACGAGACCACGTGCGCTCGCCTCGAGTACCCTTGCAGTTGTGATCGCGTCCGGCCCGGGAAATCCGGGCACGGGCGTCGCCTCTCCCCAGCCTTCGAGCCCGTCATCAGTTCGCAGCCGCAGCAGCGCGCCCGGACGCGACGTGATCGCGCCGCGCGTGGTTCGTAGCGGCTCGCGGAGCGGCAGCGAGAAGCGCGCCACCCGAGCGTCCACGATCACGGCCATGCGAGACCGATCGCGAAGAGCAGGGAGAAAAAGAACGCAAGTCGAGCCGTTCCGGCCAGCGCGTAGTTCAGCGGCTCGCCCTCTGTCTCGCGCGCCACGACCCGAATCAGCTTCGCAGCGGTGGGCAGAGTCGCGAGAGGTAGCAGAACGACCGGGGACGCCCAGCCACCCAAGTAGAAAAACGGGAGGCTCGCGTAGGGCACCAGCATGAGCAGTGCGTACTCGACGCGCGAGCCCGTCCGCCCTATGCGGACGGCGATCGTGCGCTTACCGGCAACGCGGTCCGTCTCGATGTCGCGCGTGTTGTTCACGACCAGAATCGCCGTCGCGAGCGAGCCGACCGGTAGCGAGGCGGCCAGGGCGAGCACGGACGGTTGGAGCGTCTGCACCCAATGCGTTCCGACGACCGCTGCGATCCCGAAGAAGAAGAAGACGACCGGGTCGCCGAGGCCCTTGTAGCCGAAGGGAAACGGGCCTCCGGTGTAGGCAATCGCCGCCACGATGGCGGCAACGCCCAGTGCCGCGATCGGCCAGCCTCCGACTGAAACGAGATAGACTCCGACCCCGATCGATCCCGCCACCGCGAGCGCCACGCCCCGGCGTAGCTGTAACGGCGTGAGCAGACCGAGCTGCGCCGCACGGGGAGGACCGATGCGTTTCTGGGTGTCGGCACCTCGCTCGAAGTCGAACACGTCGTTGGCGAGGTTCGAGACGATCTGCAACAGCAACGCGCCGACCAGCGCGGCGACGGCGGTACCGGGTCGTGCAAACCCATCCGACAGTGCGATGGCCGACCCCACGAGCACGGGGGCGAACGCAACCGGAAGGGTTCGCGGCCGGATCGCGATTTTCCAGGCCGAGAGCGGCGAGATGCTTTGCGCAACCCCGCTCACGGCCGCCAGGGAAAGCGCGAGAAGTCGGGCTTACGCTTCTCGTTGTAGGCGTTGCGGCCCTCCTGCGCCTCTTCGCTCATGTAGTAGAGAAGCGTGGCGTTTCCGGCCAGCTCCTGGATGCCGGCCTGGCCGTCGAGCTCGGCGTTGAACGAGCACTTCAGCATGCGTAGCGCGAGCGGCGAGTGGGCGAGCATATCGCGCGCCCATTGCACCCCAGTGGTTTCGAGCTCGGCCAGCGGAACGACCTCGTTTACGAGGCCCATCCGCTCCGCCTTCTCGGCGTCGTACTGCCGGCACAGGTACCAGATTTCTCGCGCCTTCTTCTGGCCGACATGCCGCGCCAGGGTGCTCGAGCCGAAGCCGCCGTCGAAGGAACCGACCTTCGGGCCGGTCTGTCCGAAGATCGCGTTGTCCGCCGCTATCGTGAGGTCACAGGTGACGTGCAGCACGTGACCGCCTCCGATCGCATAGCCAGCGACCAGCGCGACGACCGGTTTTGGAAGAGAGCGAATCTGCTTCTGGACATCGAGGATGTTGAGCCGCGGAACCCCGTCGTCCTGACCCACGTAGCCGTCGTCTCCGCGGACGCTCTGGTCGCCGCCTGAGCAGAAGGCCATGTCGCCCTGTCCCGTCAGCAGGACGACGCCGATGTCCTGCATCTCGCGCACGCGGTGGAATGCATCGATCAGCTCCTTCGTTGTCTCGGGGCGGAAAGCGTTACGTCGATGTGGTCGGCAGATGGTAATCTTCGCGATTCCGTCACCGCTTGTTTCGAAGCGGATGTCCGCGTACTCGTGGAGCAACTTCCAGCTCGCCCCCTGAATCTGGATGGTGTGTGTGGGATCGGTCGACATGGAGACTCCTGTAATCGTGGCTTCGGCTCTTGCGAGATGCTCTTGCACGGCACGCGCCGTAGCGTTGGGGTTCTCGAAATGGCAGGCGTGCCCGGACTCTGGAATCCGAGCGACGCGCGAATCGGGAATCGAACTCGCCATGGAGTCGGCGATCGCGACGAACTTCCCGTCTTCCTCGCCCGCCGCGAGCAGCACCGGACAGGCGAGGCGTGGGAGGTGATCGTGAAGGGGGGGCTGCGTGCCGGTGCCCATGCCGCGTAGGCTCCCTGCGAGACCCTGCGGCCGATTCGTGAGTCGTTGGGCGCGGGCCTCTGCGAGCGCGGGCGCGCCGAGGCGCTCTTGCGACGCGAACAGCGGGTTCGCCATCCAGCGATCGACGAAGACTTCCAGACCTTCTTCGAGAATCCGGTCGGCGAGCGCCTCGTCCGCACGAACCCGGGCTTCGCGTTTCGTGGGATCTGCGAGCCCTGGACTGGACCCGATCAACACCAGTGACGCAACTCGGCTGGGATGATCCATCGCGAAGGCCAGCGCTGCCCGCCCGCCCATGCTGTATCCGAGCCAGTGGGCCGAGCCGAGCTCACAGTGCTCGCAGAGCGCCGCTAGCTGGCGCACACACGCGTCCATTTTGTAGGCGCCCAGCTCGTCGGGCGCATGGCTCTTGCCGTGACCGACCAGGTCGACTCGAACGACTGGACGCTCGCCTTCGAGACGGTTCGCGAGGTCGCGCATGGTCGCCCCGGCTCCCGTGAACCCGTGGAGCATTACGAGCGGAAGACCGGGGCAGCCCGCACCACTCACCTGGTAAGCGAGCGTCACGCCGTCGCACGAAGCCAGGTGCGCCCCGTCTGCGATCTTCACGCCCGACCTCCTTCCCGCACGCCCGTTGCCATCAGCGAGCGAAAAGCCGCCAGGCTTGCGTCGCGATCTATCGGCACCTCGATGATCGAAAGACCGGGAGCGCGAAGGGAGGAATCGAGCGCCTTGCGAAAGACCTCTGACGAGCGCGTTCGCTCGAAGCGCGCCCCGAAGAGATCGGCCGCGTGCGAGAGGTCTAGGCCGTGCGAGACACGGAATAGCTGATCGAAATCGCTGCGCTCCGGCTCGGCGGCGACGGGCAGGAAAGAAAAGATGCCGCCGCCGTTGTTCTCGAGTACGACGACCGTCGCTTGGAGACCGTGACGGATGGCCGCGAGCAGGCCGCCGAGGTCGTGGAGGAAAGCGAGATCTCCCGTCAACAGTACGACGCGCTCACCGCTGGCGGCCGCGCCGAGGGCACTCGAAGTGACGCCATCGATCCCATTCGCGCCGCGGTTCGCAAGTACCCGGATGCGACTCGAACTCGCAGGCCAGAAGGCCTCAAGGTGACGAATCGGCATGCTGTTCGAAACGTAGAGAATCGTGTCATCAGGGAGCGATGCGCACAGTGCACGCACGGCTGCGGGCTCGTTGAGGCTGCCGAGGTCGGCGATGAGCGCGCCCTCCAGGGCCTCTCGCACGCGGCTATCGAGCGCCAACACTCTGCGCGTCCAACCGCTGGTACCACGCGGTTCGGTGATCGCGCTCGTCCACCGTTCGCAGAGCGGCGCCACGTCCGCGGTGACGACTCGCGTCGCGAGATGTGATGGGTCCTGCCAGTCGCCCGTCGGGTCGACCACGACGAGCTCGGCTGGCGGCCGCGCCTCGAGCTGCAGCCGGAGCGCCTTGCTGACGGGCGTGGGACCAAGCCGCACCACGAGGTCCGGGCCGTGGTCGGCCGCGAGGTCGGCATCGCGCAGCCAGACATCGGCCGCGTCGACGACAGGGGTCGAGTCGACGTGCGGGCCCGATCGCAGTCCGGAGGCGGCATCGGCGACGATCGGCCAGCCCGTCGCACGAGCCAGTGCCGCGACCGCGTCGACCTCGCGCGGAGTCAGGTCGGCAGGGCCGCATGCGATCCAGCCCGCTTCGTGCCGAGCCGCGAGCTGCGCGAGGGAGTCGACGGTCGCCTCGTCCGGGAAGGCTTCGGGCCGCGCGACCGCCACGTGCCCTCGGATGGATAGTGCGGGCGCGTCGTCCCCGGGATCGCGCGGCTCAAGAGGCTCACGCAGTGGCCAGTTCAGGTGTACTGGCCCTGCCCCGCGGCGCGCATGCCCAAGCGACTCCGCGACGGCCCGGCTCGCGAGGCCTGCAGCGATCCGAAGCGATCGTTCGTCGCAGCCGTTCGGGTCCACCTCGAAGAACCAGTGCGCCGCGTCGCCGAAGAGCTTCGTCTGGTCGACGGTCTGCCCCGCGCCGCAGTCTCGCAGCTCGGGTGGGCGATCTGCAGTCAGCACGATCAACGGGACGTGCGCATGGTGAGCCTCGACCACGGCCGGCAGGAAGTTGGCAGCTGCCGTTCCTGAAGTGCAGACCAGCACAACGGGCTCGCGGGTAGCGCGAGAGAGACCCAACGCAAAGAATGCGGCCGACCGCTCGTCGACGTGCGTGCTTACATCGAGCCCCGGGTCGCGCGAAGCGGAGATCGCCAGTGGAGCTGAACGTGCACCGGGACTGATGCACACATGTCGGACGCCCGACGCCGCGAGCGCCGAGAAGAACTCTGCTGCGAACGGATACGCGGACATCAGATCTCTGTGAGTGGCGCGAGCAGAGCGCGTAGCTTGATGCGGGTCTCCTCGAGCTCCGCAGCCGGTTCGGAGTGCGCCACGAGACCAGCTCCCGCGTAGAGGCGTGCCCGCGGGCCGCGCACGAGCGCGCTGCGAAGTGCGACGCGCAGCTCGCCGCCGCCTCGTCCGTTGAGGAACCCGATTGGAGCGGCATACCAGCCGCGGTCGAGCCCTTCGCAGCGCTCGATCCACGAGAGTGCTCGTTCGGTCGGCACGCCGCCGACCGCGGGCGACGGGTGCAGGCGCTCGGCGAGTCGGAGCAACGACTGCGGCTCGGAACGCGAAAGCCGAGCCTCGATGGAGGTTTCGAGGTGCTGGATTCCCGCGAGACGCAGCAGTCGCGGCGTCTCCGGAACGGAGACTGCCTCGCAGGCAGGCTCGAGCGCTTCGCGTAGCGCACGCACGACGAAGGCGTGCTCCTCCTGGTCCTTCTTGCTCTCGCGCAGCTCACGTCCCAAGCGATCATCCTCTTCGGGGTTGCGACCTCGCGGTGCCGATCCCGCGACGGCCGCAGTGACGACGCGATCACCCTCGACTGCGAGAAGACGCTCGGGAGTCGAGCCGAGGAAGCAGGCGCCCTGGCTCTCGATCGCGAAGGTCACACAGCCGGGGTACGCGTCGCGGAGTCCGCGCAGGAAGCGAGCGAGGGACATTTCCACTTCGCTCTCGACATCGAGCGCGCGCGCAAGCACGACCTTCTGGAGATCGCCGAGTGCGATTGCGTCGCGAGCGGTCAGCACCTGTGCACAAAAGTCGGCGTGAGACCGGTCGGCGCGCACGCTGTAGAGGGGTCCGGGCTCAAGGCTGCCGGCGCCGCGCAACTCGAAGCCGGCTGTGTCCCCCCCTCGCGACGACAGCTCTTGGTCCGAGGTCAGGCGCTCGAGGAATCGCACCGCGGCGTCCGCTGCCCGCGCAGGTTCCTCGTCCCCGTGCGCAGCGACGTGTAGCCAGGATTCCTCTCCGAAGCGTACGAACTGACGCCCCGGCAGCAAGAAACGCGCCGCGGGGAAGCCTCGCCATCGTGGCTCGCGCGGGCCGCCCGGATCGAAGGAGAAGCCTCCGACGAGCAATGGCCCGGCTTCAGGGGGACATTCGCCGCCGCTCCAGCTCTCTTGAAGAGCCGCCGCCAGGTAGCCGATTCTTTCGAAGCGGCGCGCCCCTTGCGCCTCCAGCACCGATGCGGCGCCTTCGCTCGCGATCGTGCGGCCTTCTTCGGGGTGCTCGTAGAGGAAACGGTCCTCTGCATCGCCGTCGAAGATGCGCGGTGCATCGACCCGTCTCGCGAGCGTCGGGTCGAGGCGCAGGCTCGCGCACATGATGGAGCGACCGGCCGGGTATCTAGCCAACCGAGCCCTGATCTCTCGAGTGATTTGCGAGAGATCGTGCGTCACGAGTCGTCGGATCGAACAGCGGTGACGAGCTGAGCCGTCCCGAGGAGCAGATCCTGGCGTCGGACACTTCGAAAACCCGACTTCGCGATCATCGCAAGCAACTCGTACTCCGGTGGCAGATAGGCAGTGGAGCGGGGCAGGTACGAGTAGGCATGCCGGTCCGAGAGCAGGCCTCCGAGAAAGGGAACGATCCGGTCGAAATAGAGGGAGTGCCCGAAGCGGACGAACGCCGACCGCGGGCGATCGACCTCGAGCAGCGCGATACGCCCCCCGGGGACGAGGACGCGCGCCATCTCGTCGAAAACCGGTGGGAGCGAGACGAAATTGCGGAGCGCGAAGCCGCAGGTCACGACGTTGGCACTCCCGCTCGCAAGCGGGAGCTTGGGCGCATCGCACTGCAGCAGGCGCGCATCGGGGTTGCGTTCTCGTGCACAGCGAAGCATGTGCGCTGCGAAGTCGACGCCAACGACCTCGGCGCCACGCGCCAACGAGAGCTCCACGAGATCGCCGGTGCCGCAGCCGATATCGACGACACAGTCGCGCGGGCCGACGCCGACGAGGTCGAGGGCGCGCTGACGCCAGCGCTGGTCGAGTCCAAAGGTAAAGAGCCGGTTGAGGAGGTCGTAGCGCGGCGCGATGCGGTTGAACATCTCGCGTACTGCGAACGCCTTCTCGTCTCCGGTCGGCAGGCGTCCGTCTATGCGCGCCACGCAACCTCCAGCTGGCCGGACTCGGCGACGGCCACCGCAAACTCGAGCTCGCTCTCTTCTCCACTTCGGCGAAGCCTGGTAAGGGCGCGATTCACGAGGGTTCGCTGAAAGTGCAACGCGACCAACCGCGTCACGTGCGGTATCAGCGCCCGGAAGATCTCGGCGATCGCCTGGTCGTTACCCGCACTCGGACCGTTTCTGCGGACGTGCTCGTCGAAGAGATCGATCGCGCTGTCCGTCACCTCACCGACGTGCGCTGCGTGCGACATCGCGATTCGCAGCAGCTCGTTGAGAGGGAAGCCCGCGCCGATGATCTCCAGCCCCGCGCGGGCCATTTCCAGGTCGGCCTCGTCGAAGCGCTCTTGCCCGCCCACCTCGACTGGCTCCATCAAGCCAGCAGCCTCGATGGCCTGGATCAGCGGAGCTGGCACGCCCGACTCCCGGGCGAGCTCCTCGCGCGTCAGAGTCCGGCGGCCGACCCGGTTCGACACTAGCTCGCGCAACAGCGCGCCCTCGCCGGTCCCGCCAGAGGAGGGCGACCGAGCGGAGTTCGAGGGCGCGAGCAGCGTCTCGATCTGGGCGAGTCGGAAGCCCTGGTCGAGTAGCTCCCGGACCCGGCGGAGCTGCTCGAGGTGCTCTTGGCCATAGATGGCGATCCGACCTCGCCGCTCCGGCGGCGGGATGAGTCCTTTTCCTTGGTAGAAGCGGACCGTATCGACCCGGACCCCGGTGGCCTCAGCGAGCTGCTCAACGCGATACTCCATTCTTTTATTCTAAGAGTAAATACTCGAATTATCACCCCCTCTCAAATCCAAACCGGCCCCCCCTCCCCCCCGGGGGGGGCCGAGTTCGGCGGAGCGCTTCACTTTGGGTGGCGTCGGTCGCAGCTGGCGCGAATGGCTCTGTAGCCCGGCGGCCTGCTGGTTGATCCAGCGGCTCCGGGACGCCTTTCTGGATGTGCCGTCTCACCGATTCTTGACCCTCGGCGACGATTTGATCTTCTCAACATCGCGGATGGATCTTGATGAAAGACAGGGGAGGTGACGCGCGCCTGCGAATCTCGAGTCACTGAGATCCTGAAAGAGATCAGCGCTTGATCTATGACCCACGACAAAGAGTGAGTGACCGAGGACTCGCGGCGATCACACTGAGACCCGCATGCATGCGCTCCCGGCCCCGGGGTAGCAGCCAGTCCCGGATGCCTCGGGGTGCAGGAGTATTCTCCCCACGTATGACGGAGGCCAAGAATCTTTCCGAACCGGACTGGGCGATCCTGTTCGTCTGTTGGCTGCTCGCCTCAGCCGCCACGCTCGGCAGCTTTTTCTTCTCCGAAGTCATGGAGCTGCCGCCGTGCTCTCTCTGCTGGATTCAGAGGGTGTTCATGTTTCCGCTCACGATCGTTCTGCTGGTTGGGCTGTTTCCATTCGATCCCCGGGTCGTGCGCTACGCCCTGCCGCTGGCGGCGATCGGCGGGGCGTTTGCGCTCTACCACCTGCTCTTGCAGGCCGGGCTCGTCCCCGAGAGTGGCGCGCCTTGCCATCAGGGAGTGCCCTGCACGGAAGCCCAGATCCAGGTCTTTGGCTTCGTGTCGATTCCCATGCTTTCACTGCTCGTGTTCGCGAGCGTGACGGGGTTGCTCGCTTTGTTGAAGAGGAGACAGTCGCCGTGAAGAGGCAAACCATCGTACTGATCTCGGCTGCCGGACTCAT
>CALDCK010000197.1 GCA_937937315.1 uncultured bacterium | reverse complement strand
CTAGCGATCGCCGAAGGAGAATTCATGCTCGAGCTCAAGAACGTATATGCGCGCGCCGGCGATGCCCCGATCCTGAAGGGCCTCGACCTCGAGGTGAAGGCGGGCGAGGTGCACGCGGTGATGGGACCGAACGGTTCGGGGAAGAGCACCCTCGCCAACGTCCTTGCCGGCCGTCCCTCGGTGGAGGTCACCGAAGGCGAGGTGATCTTCGAGGGGCGCGACCTCACGGCCATGGCCCCGGAGGAGCGCGCACGGGAGGGGATCTTCCTCGCATTCCAGTATCCGGTGGAGATCCCGGGCGTCGCCAACACCTACTTCCTGAAGGCTGCGAAGAATGCAGCCCTGGCCCACCGCGGCGAGAACGAGCTCGACGCGATGGACTTCCTCACGCTCATGCGGGAGAAGATGAATCTCGTCGAGATGGACGAGAAGCTGATGCATCGGTCGGTGAACGAGGGCTTCTCCGGCGGCGAAAAGAAGCGCAACGAGATCCTGCAGATGGCGATCCTCGAGCCGCGCCTCGCGATCCTGGACGAGACGGACTCGGGGCTCGACATCGATGCGCTCCGCGTGGTGGCGAACGGTGTCAACTCCCTGCGATCGCCGGAGCGGGCGATGCTCGTGATCACCCACTACCAGCGCCTGCTCGAGTACATCGTCCCCGACTTCGTCCATGTGCTCGCCGACGGCCGGATCGTGCGGTCGGGAGGCAAGGAGCTCGCTCTCGAGCTCGAAGAGAAGGGCTACGGCTGGATCGAGGAGTCGGCGGGAGCCATCGCATGACACGAGACGAGGCCCGCGAGCACTATCTCGCGCGACATCGGGCGTTCGAGGATGGCCTGGCGCCGGAGCCCGCCTGGATGGCGGAGCCGCGAGCCCGGGCGATCGCCGCCTTTGCCGCCGCCGGGCTGCCGCATCCGAAGCTCGAGGAGTGGCGCTACACGAACGTCGCCCCGATCGCGAAGATCCCCTTCGAGCTGGCCTCCGCGCCCTCGCGCCCGGTCGGACGCGACGATCTGGAGTCCCACGCCTTCCCGGTCTTTGCCTGCAGCGTCTTCGTCTTCGTGAACGGACGCTTCGCTCCGGAGCTCTCCACCCAGAGTGCACTCCCCGGCGGAGCACAGGTCTTGAGCCTGGCCGATCTGCGCGCGAAGGGATCGGGCCCGCCCGCCGCCTTCGCCACCCTCGTCGATCCGAAGCCCCACCCCTTTGCCGCGCTCAATACCGCCTTCTGCGAGGACGGCGCGCTGATCCTGCTGCCGCGAGGCGGCGACGCCGGCCAGCCCATCCATCTCGTCTTCGTCTCGGCGCCGACCGCGGCGCCGAGCGTCGTCTACCCCCGGGTATTCGTCCACGCCGAAGAGGGCAGTCGGGCCTGTCTCATCCAGGACCACGTAACCGTCGGCAACGCCCCTGGGTTCACCAACTCGGTCACGGAGATCCACACCGGCGCCGACGCCCGGGTCGACTTCGTGCTGCTCCAGCGCGAGCCCGACCACCGCTTCCACGTATCGAACCTCGTTGCCCGCCAGGAGCGCTCGAGCCGCCTCTCGTGCCACACCCTGAGCCTCGGCGGCGCCATCGTGCGCAACGACGCCGCAGTGCTGCTCGCCGACGAGGGCGCGGAGTGCCGGCTCGACGGGCTCTTCGTGGGAGGCGGCGGCCAGCTGATCGACAACCACACCCTCGTCGACCACGCGGTGCCGCACTGCCAGAGCGACGAGCGCTACAAGGGCATCCTCGGCGGCGAGGCCCGCGGCGTGTTCCGGGGTCGGGTCGTCGTGCGCCCCGACGCCCAGAAGACCCGAGCGACCCAGACCAACCAGAATCTGCTCTTCGGGGCGCGGGCCGAGGTCGACACGAAGCCCCAGCTCGAGATCTACGCCGACGACGTGAAGTGCAGCCACGGCTCGACGATCGGGCAGCTCGACGAGGAGGCCCTCTTCTTCCTTCGCTCCCGGGGGATCGACGATGCGAGCGCCCGGGACCTCCTCACCCGCGCCTTCGGCTCGGAGATCCTCGAGGCGCTACCTGCTCCGGCCCTCGGCCAGGCCCTCGACGAGCTCCTGCTCGCGCGGCTGCGACACGCCCACGAGGCGGTGGAGACCCGGCGATGACCTTCGATCCGGAAAGAGCCCGCCGCGACTTCCCGATCCTCGCGCACAAGGTCCACGGCAAGCCCCTCGTCTTCCTGGACAGCGCGGCCAGTGCCCAGAAGCCCGAGTGCGTGATCGAGGCGGTGAGCGACGTCTATCGCAGCTGCTACGCGAACATCGAGCGCGGCGTCTACGAGCTCTCTCTACGCGCCACCGACGCGGTCGAGGCCGCCCGGTGCAAGATCGCCGACTTCCTCGGGGCGCCCGAATCGCGCGAGGTCATCTTCGTCCGCAACGCCACCGAGGCCATCAATCTCGTGGCTCGGACCTACGCACGCCAGCACGTCGGCGAGGGCGACGAGATCCTCGTCACCCACATGGAGCACCACGCGAACATCGTCCCCTGGCAGATGCTCTGTGAGGAGACCGGTGCGCGGCTCCGGGTGGCGCCGATCGACGATCGGGGGCAGCTCCTGCTCGAGGAGTTCGCAAAGCTGGTGACCCCGCGCACGAAGCTCGTCGCCGTGGCCCACATCTCGAACGCCCTGGGAACGATCAACCCGGTCGAGGAGATCGTCCGCATCGCGCGTGAGCACGGCGCGCCAGTGCTGGTGGACGGCGCCCAGGCCGTCCCCCACCAGCGGGTCGATGTGGCCGGACTCGGCTGCGACTTCTACGTCTTCTCCGGCCACAAGGTCTTCGGGCCCTCCGGGGTCGGCGTGCTCTGGGGCCGAGCGGAGCTCCTCGAGGCGATGCCGCCTTTCATGGGCGGTGGATCGATGATCCGCTCGGTCACCTTCGAGAAGAGCACCTACCAGGGCATCCCCCACAAGTTCGAGGCGGGAACGCCTGACATCGCCGGTATCGTCGGGCTCGGCGCGGCGATCGACTACGTGTCGGGGCTCGGCCTCGATGCCATCGCCGCCCACGAGCGGGATCTGTTGATCTACGCCACGAACGCCCTCGAGGCCGTCCCCGGTCTGCGACTGATCGGCACGGCCGAGCGCAAGGCGGCGGTGATCTCCTTCGTCCTGGAGGGCGCGCACCCCCACGACATCGGCACGATCCTCGACCTCGAGGGGATCGCGGTCCGAACGGGCCACCACTGCGCACAGCCGGTGATGGACCGTTTCGGGGTCCCGGCCACGGCTCGCGCTTCGTTCGCGCTCTACAACTCCCGCGCCGACGTCGACGCCCTGGTGGCGGGGCTCGAGAAGGTGCGCGAGGTCTTCGCCTGATGTCCGAGCTGCGCGAGCTCTACCAGTCGGTCATCCTGGACCACAACAAGCGGCCCCGAAACTTCGGGGAGCCGCCGAATGCCGACCACAGCGCCGATGGCGACAACCCGCTCTGTGGAGACAAGATCACGGTCCACGTCGCGGTCAAGGACGACGTCGTGACGGAGGTCGGCTTCGTCGGAGAGGGGTGCGCGATCTCGACGGCCTCGGCCTCCCTGATGACCGAGGCCGTGAAGGGACTGGGCGTCGACGAGGTGGAGCGCCTCTTCGGGAAGTTCCACGCACTCGTCACCTCGAGCCCCCAGAGCGAGCCCGCGATCGGGGGCCTGGGAAAGCTTCAGGTCTTCGCCGGGGTGCGTGAATTTCCCATGCGCGTGAAGTGCGCAACCCTCGGGTGGCACACACTCCGCGCGGCCCTCGAGGGTACGGACCGAACGGTGAGCACCGAGTAGCGCGCCTGATAGCGACGCTCAGGGAGTGGACGAATGGAGAGCCCGGAACAGGCGGCGAGACTCGTAGAGGCCCCGGAGGCGGTGCGCGAGCTGGGCGAGCGCATCGTCGAGAAGCTGAAGACCGTCTACGACCCGGAGATCCCGGTGGACATCTACGAGCTCGGCCTCATCTACGGCGTCGAGGTCGACGAGTCCGGCGCCGCGAAGATCCGCATGACCCTCACGACACCGATGTGCCCGGCGGCGGAGGAGCTGCCGCCGGAGGTGGAGTCGAAAGCCCGGAGCGTCGAGGGCGTCACCTCGGTCAGCCTCGATCTGGTGTGGGACCCGCCCTGGACCCCGGCGATGATGTCCGAGGCCGCAAAGCTCGAGCTGGGGATGCTCTGAGCCCGGCTCCATTGCTCGCCTACTGCTTCGTCTCCTTCGTCGCCTTCGGGATCGTGCTGGTGCTGGTCGGCGCGAACCAGGCCGACATGGCCCGCGATCTCGACCTCGACCTCTCGCGCACGGGGCTGCTCGCCTCGGCGCTGGCCCTGGGGATCGGTGCGGGCGTGGTCGGCGCCGGTCCCCTCTACGACCGCCTCCCCCGACGCCCGCTCTTCGTCCTGTCCATGTTCGTCGCCGGGGTCGCCCTCGTCAGCGTGACCCCGACGATGGGTTTCGGTCGCTGGATCGGCCACCTCATCGTCATCGGTCTGGGGATCGGCGCCTACGACACCCTGATCAACGCGTCGATCGTCCAGCGCTTCGGCTCCCGGTCGAGTCGCCCGATGACGGCGATCCACTCGGCGGCGGCGGTGGGCGCCATCGCCGGCCCCTTCCTCGTCGCCGCTGTCGTCTCGACCGGACACTGGACCGAGAGCTTTCGCTGGACCGGCGCCGGCCACCTGGCCCTGGCGGGGCTCGCCTTCGCGGTCGGCTTCCCAGCGCCGGAACGCGCCGCGAGGGCCACCACACCGCGCCGCGTCCTCGGCATCGCGATCCTGCCCTTCGCGCTCATCGCCTTCGCCTATGTCGGCATCGAGGCGGCGCTCACGGTCTTCGCCGAGCCCTACGCGGACTTCCTCGGCCTCGGAGCGCAGCGTGGCAGTCTGGCGATCTCCTCGGTCTGGCTCGGGCTCCTGATCGGGCGACTCGCGGTGTTGATCCTGCCGGCGGATCTCGACTCCCGACTGCTGGGAGTGGCCGGGATCGCGAGCGGTGCGATCCTGCTCGGCGGCATCGGCTGGCGGCTCGAGGCGGTCGAAGGGGTCTTCTTCGCCGTCGGCTGCTGCCTCGGCTGTGTCTACCCCCTGATGATCGCGCTGGCGGGCCAGCGCTTCCCCCACGCTCCCGGTACCGCCGCGGGCGTCGCCGCCGGCGTCGGGGCGCTGGGAGGTTTCGCCGTGCCCTGGCTCACGGGAGCGCTGGGCGACGGCATCGACGCGGGCTTCGCCGTCGCGAGCCTGGCGCTCTGGTCGCTGCTGATCGCACTCGCCGCCGCCGCGGCGATGCGATTTCGATAGTCTGGGTGCGCGCCCTGGGCATCGCCATCGTCGTCGCGCTCGGCATGGCCCTCGCGACACCGCACATGTTCGAACCCCTGGTCTCCAGACTCGTCTTCCAGCCCACCCGCGGTGTCGATCTGCGACCCGAGGCCCTCGGCATCGAGGCCGAGGACGTGGCGCTCCAATCCGGCGACGGCGTCCGCCTCCACGCCTTCCTCCTGCCGGGCAATCCGCCGGGTCGGCGCTCCCTGCTCTTCCTCCACGGCAACGCGGGCAACGCGTCGCACCGGCTGCCGAATGCGGCGGCCCTGGCGCAGCTCGGTGCCGACGTGCTGCTGCTCGACTACCGCGGCTACGGCCTCTCGGAGGGGCGACCTTCCGAGGCCGGCGTCATCGCCGACGCCCGCGCTGCCCTCGGCTACCTGATGCGCTCCCGAGGTGCACCGCGCGAGCGCATCGTTCTCTTCGGT
>CALDCK010000196.1 GCA_937937315.1 uncultured bacterium | reverse complement strand
GCGGCCACCGGAACCAGGGCGGCGATCTCGTTGCAGAGCAGGCCGGCCATCAGCACGACCGCACTCGCTGCGTTTCGCGCCCGCGTCTCGTCGAGGAAGAGCGCGAGGGAGACGTTCGTGGCGAGGAGTGCCGCCACGTAGTGAAAGGTCGTGGCCGAGGTGAGGACGCCGGTCCCGGCGAGGGATGAGAGCAGTGCCAGAGAGGTGATCGCGGGGGCGGGGGCCTGGAGGCCCAGGCGCCGTGCGACCCCTCCGGCGGCGACGGCAGTCGCCGTCCCGAAAGCGACGCTGATGCCGAGAAAGGCGAAGGGAGAGAGGCCGAAGGCGTGCAGGCACGTCCAGTAGTAGCTGTGCATGCCCAGCGGACGATAGAAGGGCCAGTGCCGCTCGCCGAAGGGCCACCACCAGCTCGACGCAGAGGCCTCGCGAACGTGGTGGAGGAAGCTGAAGTCGTCGCCGTGGAACCACTCGTGGCTGGCGACGAAGAGACAGGCGGCGGCCAGGCCGCCGAGCAGCAGCGCTCCGCCGATACGAAGTGCGCGCTCCGTCTCCTGGCGGCCGGGCCGCACGGCTAGCCGCGGGGCACTTCGTTCTCGAAGAAGTCCTCGAGGCTCTGCCCCGCCACCTCCTCCGCGATCGTGCGGAAGCGCTCTTCGGTCACCTCGTCGCGCTCGACCGCGAGCCGGCGCAGCACGTCGTCGAGGCTCCGCGCCTCCTCGGTGGCTTCCCGAATCACCTTGTCGAGCGCGTAGAGGATCGTGACCGCCCGGGAGGTGACGGCTCCGCGCGACTCGGTGCCGATCACGCTCTTCACCTTCCGCCCGCGCTTCTGGAGACGCTCCAGGGTCTTCCGGTGTCGTGCCTCGTCGATCGTATGGGAGCGTCGGAGCGCCTCGAGCGAATAGAGCTCCGCGAGGCCTTCGACGATCCAGTCGGAGTCGGGGCCCGCGCGGGCGTGGGTCACGACGTGGATCATCTCGTGAAGGATCGGGCTCGTCCCGTCCGGCTCGATCAGGGGCCGCGCCGCGTGGACGTACATGGATCCCGGTCCCGACAGGCCGCCGCGCCACATCGGGTCCTGGGCCCCGACGATCAGCAGCCGATCCGGAAAGCCCTGGAGGATCTTGCGCAGCTCCGGGAGGTTCCAGCGCAGCAGCGCCATCACGTCCTCGGCGTGGAAGGGGTGATCGTCCGGGCTCGCGACCGTGATCGTCGTGCCGAGGACCTCGGCGGTCGTAACGTCGAGGTCTCCCAGCAGCATCCAACCCTTCGGGAAGTCGAGTCTCCGGTGGGGCTGCTCGATCGCGTAGGCGCTCCCCTTCGAGCGGAAGGGTACGACCCCCTTCCAGCGCGGCGGGAGCTTGAGGCGAAGCGTCGCCTTGGAGGTCGCGCCGGTCTCAGTGATCGCAGAGGCGGGGGGGAAGATGTCTTCGGCGCGAAAGAGGGCCCAGGTGCTGGTGACGTGTGCGTCGTACTCCGCCTCGTCCCGGACGTGATTGATGCGCACCACGTAGCTGAGCTTTCCACCGGTGCGGGGCACGCTCCATTCGATCCCCTCTTCGGTCTCATCGATCTGGCCCGCGCCCTCGAAGTCGAAGTAGCGGTTCGGATCGGCGCGCATCCTGAGTTGCAGGACCTGCCCCTCATCCTGCTCGATCTCGATCGATGCGTGGGCGGTTCCCTGGTCCGGAAGCAGACGGATGCGGTACTCGACGTCGTAGGCGCTGGGAGGCGCATCTTCCGCCTCGGCACATCCCGCGTGCAGGAGCACCAGGGCCGCGATCGCTAGACCGACGAAGCGCTCGGGTCGGTTCATCTCTCTCCTCCTCCCGCCGCGCGCGCGATCTCGTAGCCGAGGGCGATCCGACTCTCGAAATCGGTCGCCTCCGCGTACCGCTCTTCGATCTGCTCGAGCGGGTGGAGCAGGCCCCTGTCGTTGGCGAGCTGGACCGCGAGCCCCGGCCGCGCATTCAGCTCCAGCACGACCGGCCCGCGCTTCTCGTCCACCACCATGTCCACCCCGAGGTAGCCCAGCTCTGCGACGTCGGCGGCCCTGACGCTGGCCCGCAGGAGCTCGTGAAAGTGGGGAATCGTGAATCCCACCAGGGCCTCCCCCGTATCCGGATGCCGTTCGGCCACGCGGTCGTGTAGCACCCCGCGGATCGTCCGGCCGGTGACCAGGTCGATGCCCGCACCGACGGCTCCCTGATGGAGGTTCGCGCGGCCCGCCGAGAGATCGGTCGGGAGGCGGATCATCGCCATCGCGGGAACGCCCCGATAGACCACGATGCGAACGTCGGGTACCCCGCCGCGGGCGACACGCTCGAGCTCCGGATGCACCGCCAGGCACTCCTCGATCATGGCCGTGTCGCGCTGCCCCGCGAGGGAGAAGAGGCCGGAGAGGACTTCGGAGACGTGGAAAGCGACGTCCGCGGCCTCGACGCGACGCCCGTTCGAGAGAACGAAGCGGTCCCCATCCCGCCCGTGTACGACCAGGATGCCGTTGCCCTGGGATCCGTGTGTTGGCTTGAGGACGAAGGACTGGTGGTCGGCCACGATCTCCGGCAGTCGACGCACGCTGCGATGATCGAGGATGACGCCGATCAGTCCCGGGGTCGCGACGCCCGCCCGCGCACAGGCGGCCTTCGCGGCGAGCTTGTCGTCCACGCGCGGATAGAGGTGACGCGGATTGACCGCCATGATGAAGCGCAGGTTCCTGCGATTCATCCCCAACACGCCCCGCTCCCGCAGGCGTCGCGCCCGCATTTCTAGGCGGACCTCGCGAGCGCGCGGAACCGGTAGAGCTCGATCAGCCGGTAGCCCGTGTAGCCACCCATCATTACGAGCAGCCCCATGATCACGATCACGAGCTCGGGAAAGCCGAACATCAGGTGTTCGGCGAGGGGACTGCGCAGCACCGGATAGATCGCCAGGGCGATGAGGGTCGAGGCGAGGCTGCGCCGCACGGCCTCGGTCACGTTCGACTCGGCCGCGGTGACCGAGAAACGCTCGATCAGCATGGTGAGGATCACGATGGGGAAGAGGATTCCGGCGTAGAAGTCCCGGTCCTCGAGGCGCAAGCCGAGCAGTCCGAAGGCGGTCACCGACAGCACCACGACGCACAG
>CALDCK010000195.1 GCA_937937315.1 uncultured bacterium | reverse complement strand
CTGGCGATCGGGCCCACGCTCCAGATCGTTCCCACGGGCCTGCGCGTACCCCACGACCGCTACACCTATCTGCCCTCGATCGGGCTCTGTGTGGCCGTCGCCTTCGCGGGCGCCGCGCTGTGGCGGCAGTCGCGTCGGGGGCGTCCGATCCTGGCCGCCGTCGCCGCCGCGCTGCTCACGGCCTTCGCACTCGCCAGCGCGCGACAGGTGGGCCACTGGCGCGACAGCGAGACGCTCTTCGCCCACGCGCTCGCAGCGCAGCCGCGCAACGTTATCGTCCGCTTCTCCCGGGGTGTGATGTACGCCCGGGGAGGCGAAGACGATCGGGCGATCGGAGAGCTGCGCGCCGCCCTGGCGATCCATCCGCGCCACGCGGACTCGCACAACAGCCTCGGCTACCTGCTCTACCGCCAGGGAGAGGTCGATGGGGCGATCCATCACCTGCGCGAGGCGCTCTCGACCCATCCCGGCTACGTGCGCGCAATGACGAACCTCGGCAATGCCCTCGAGGCCCGGGGTGACGGCGAGGAGGCGCTGGGATGGTTTCGGCGGGCCGTCGCCACCGATCCCGACGCGCCCGACAGCCACTACTGGCTGGGTCTCGCGTTCGAGCGGCGCGGTGCCCGGGACGCGGCGATCGCGGAGCAGCGCCGGGTGCTGGCACTCGCCCCGGAGCACCCGTGGGCCCGTCGCGCCCTCGCTCGACTGGAAGGCGACCCGGGCAAGACGCCCTAGTCGAAGACCTTGCGGAGCAGCCCGTCCGCGGCATCGGCGGCGGCCCCGGCCGCGTCGCCCAGCTCCTTCTCGATCGTGTCCAACAGCTCGCTGCGCGCGACGGTCGCGGTGACGCGGCGAGTGAAGGCGAGCAGGATCTCCTTGCCGAGGGCCCCGGCGGTCGCGCCGCTCGCGCCGCCCACGTCTTTCATCGCCAGGCCCGGGAAGGGCACGCTGCGCTCCTCTCCTTCCGTGTGGGGACCGACCGTCAGGATCTGACCCCCGGCCATCTGGAGGCGGCGGATCCGAAAGCGCTGCTCCCCCTCCGGGTCCGTCCCGCCGGCGTCGTCGTCGCGGTCCGCGGGCTGGCCCTCTACGTTGCGGCGCAGGGCGTCCAGATTGGTCTGGGCGACCTCGTCGACTTCGAGCCGGATCTCGACCTCGCCGACGTCGACGAGGTCGATGCCAAGGGGCGAGCTGCCGAGGGAGCCGAGGTCGATCTCGAGGGTGATGGCCTCGAGCCGGATCGCCTCATCGCGGGAGAACCCCTGCGGGTTCGCCACGCGGAGCCCGCGGACCGTGCCGCTGCCTTTGGTGAGATCGATCTCCACGTCGTCGACCGAGACCCGGGCGCCGGCGAGTCGCGTACCGTGCTCTTCGATCCCACGCTCGACGATCGCATCGAGGGAGCCGAGGAGGGCGACCGCGAGGCCGAGAACCGCAAGCACCAGAAGCGCCGCAAGCGCGGCGAACCAACGTCGCGCGTTCATGTGGACCGGCGGGACGAGAGCTTCTCGAACAGCTCCTGCTCCCGGTCCGCGACTTCGACCGCCTGCTCGGCGGCGCGCTCGAAGAGCCCCGGGGCTGCATCTTCCTTCGCGGCCGCAGCGAGGGTGGCGGACAGGTCCGTCCAGCCGTCGGCTGCGTGGGTCGCCAGGGTGGCGGCATCGGCGGGCACGAGGCTGGCATCGAGCGCGTGGGCCCAGGCGAGGAACCCGGCGTAGAGGCGTCGGAAGTTGCCTCCGCCGTTCCCGAACTTCTCGATGCAGCGCGCGTTGTAGGAGGCGATCCAGCCCGGGTCCTTCGCGGAAGGCCAGCGCGGGATGTCCTCGGCCAGTGCGCGGATCCCGGCCACGCCCGTCACGACGCGACCCTCGCCATCTCCCAGAAGGAAGCCCACGTCTTCGGCGCTCTCCTCGAGCATGCGTTCAGCGCAGCGATCGATGGCGATCCGGGCGGCCTCCTTCAGGCTCCGACCGACGCGGCTCGACTCGAAGCGGCCCCAGAGGTTGTTCGTGCTGAGTCCGTCCCGGGGGTTTCGGCTCTCCTTCAGGGCCGCGTAGGAGCAGAGCTCCGGCTCGACGTTGATCCGGTCGGCGATGTAGGCCTTCTCGGTGGCGTCGTCGAAGCCCAGCAGAACGAAGCGGTGCCCCGGGAAGTGCACCTTGTACTCGCGGTAGTCGAGGTAGAGGATGTCTCCCGAGAGCATGGTGGGGCGCCCTGCGAGGACCTCCTCGCGAGCGCGCTGCCAGGCCACGTCGTCGTCGGGCTCGATCTCCTCCCGATAGTCCACGTCGAGGGCCGAGGCGATGTCCACCTCGAGGCTGCCGCGGCGACCGAAGACGATGGAGGTGGGATCCATGGCCGGGCTCGAGACGAATATGCAAGCCGCGCCGGAGCCGAGGCCGAAGACGGCGTGCTCGGGGAGCTCGAGCCCGCAGTAGTGTTGGAGCAGGCCGCGCATGGCCACGCTGCCGCAGTGCTCTCCCGGATGGTTCTCGTAGCTCTCGATCAGGGTCTGCATCGTCATCTCCCGGATTCGGTCCGCCTCACCATAGGGACTCAGGCGCCGCGTGACGATCCTTCGCCATCGGGCCGCGTCGAGGGCGCAGCGGCTCGACGCGCCTCCTCCGGATCGTGCTCCCATTCGAGGGCATCGAGCGCGTCAGCGACGCGCTTCTGGAGCTGTCGGGTCGTCTCCAGTGGCCCCGCCTCGATGGGAGGGGCAAAGATCAGGCTGACCGTCGAGAAGGGCTTCGGAATCTGCATCCGGTCCCAGGTGCGCGAGAGGATCCAGCGCCGGTCGGGCAGGACCATGGTCGGAAGCACGACCGCGCCCTCGACCTCGCGTGACAGGGCCGCGACGCCTCGGTGGACCCGGTTGCGGGGGCCTCGGGGCCCATCGACGGCGAACAAGACCGCGATGCGCTGCTTCAGGAGCTGGCGCAGCACCGCGAGGGCCGTCATGCCGCCCTTGTCCCTCCCGGATCGCCGACTCGAGCCGCGGGCCGCGAGGACTCCGCGCGCCGTGAGGCTCGGCACCAGCAGCTCGCCGTCTGCGGAGCGGGAGACCATGGCGGCGAGTCGCCCGCGGGCCTCGTCGTTGACGAAGACCGCGGCGACCTGGTGCGCGTGCAAGAGGGCGTAGATGTACGGAACGCCTCGATCGCGCAGGTTCGGCCGCACGTCGCCGACGACGCGATAGCGACAGGTGGCCCGCATCAGCAGCAGCGTCAGGGCCACACACATCCCGATCAGGCGATTCCTCAATCGCGCCAAAGCCGCTGCCGTCCTCATGCTGGGCGTCCGCCCGGACCCTGTCCTCGACTCCGGCGCTCAGGATTCCCCAGCTACGCGTTCCGGGCCAGCTTGCCGTTCTTCGTGATGATCGGCATCCGGGCCGGATCGCACAGGCAGGTGATGTCCGCCGTGGGGGTCTCCGTCGACGACGAGCAGGTCCGCGAGCTTCCCCTCGGCGATCGTGCCCGGCTGTCGGCCTGGCCGGCGGCCTCGGCACCGCTCTTCGTGGCCCGGCGCAGGACATCGAGCGCGGGAACCCCCAATGCTTCACACAAAGCTCCAACTCTGAGATGTAATGCCCTTGTAGCATCAGGGGAGTTCCCAGGTCGTCCCCGACCACGAGTCGGACACCCGCCGCGACCATCCGGGGCCGCATCCCGCGGCTCCTGCTCGCCGTCGAAGAGCCTGGCTCCGGTGAAGACGATCCGGCTCTCGCTCATTCCTGGCCTCCTCCCCCGCGGGTCGCGCGCGAGGCGGAAGGCTGCTCTATCGATACGCCGCTCGATCGCGGGCGCGGATCAGGCGGCGGATCGCTCCTCGTCCGTGAGCAGGGGCTCGAAGCGGGCCTTGTCGCTGGCCTTGAGGTACGCGTCGAAGGGGCGCACCTGTCCCTCCTTCGCCGCCGCGAAGAGGGCGTCGTCCATCGCCTGCATTCCCTGGGCACGACCCGACTGGATGACCGACCCCAGCATGGTGGTGTTGCCCTCACGGATGATGTTGGGCAGACCCTGGGTGCGCAGCAGGATCTCGTGCACCGCGACCCGCCCCTTGCCGTCGGCTGACGGCAGGAGCTGCTGGGCGACGACCCCGGCCAGGGACTCCGACAGGCTGAGCCGGACCTGGTTCTGCTCCGAGGACGGAAAGGCATCGATGATGCGATCCACGGTGCGGGTCGCGCTGTTGGTGTGAAGCGTCCCGAAGACGAGCATGCCCATCTCCGCGGCAGTGATCGCCATCTGGATCGTCTCGCGGTCCCGCATCTCGCCGACCAGCACGACGTCGGCGTCCTGACGGATCGCTGCGCGGACCGCCGAGGCGAAGCTCTCGGTGTGGGCGCCGACCTCCCGGTGGGAGACCACCGAGCGCTGATTGGCGTGCACGAACTCGACCGGGTCCTCGATGGTGACGATGTGACGGCAATGGTTGCGGTTGATCGAGTCGATGATCGCCGCCAGGGTGGTCGACTTGCCGGAGCCGGTGGGCCCGGTCACGAGCACGAGACCCTTCTGGATATCCGCCAGGGAGACGATCGCATCGCAGAGTCCGAGGTCTTGGACCGTGAGGATCTTCTCGGGCACGATCCGGAAGACCGCGGCCGCGCCGTGCTCCTGCTCGAGGTAGTTGCCGCGGAACCGCGCCACACCCGGGATGCCGTAGGCGAAGTCCAGGTCTCCCTCGTCCTCGAAGGCCTTCCACTGTTCTTCGGAGACGATCTCGCGCATCAGGGCACGCAGGGCCGCATCCACGAGGGGGGCTTCGCCTTCGAGGTCGCCGAGCTCCCCCTTGGCCCGCATGCGGGGCGCCGCGCCCGCGGCCAGATGGAGATCGGACCCTGAGCGCTCCTTGAGCGCGCTCAGCCACTCGTCGACTCGGGCCATGCTCGTCTCCTGCGGCGACTCAGGCCGCCAGCGTCTTCGGGTCTACGCAGGCCTGCAACGCGATCTCCCGCGTGATCGTCCCGGCCGCGAGGTGGTTGCCGATCGACTGGTCGAGAAGCCCCATCCCGTGCGAGGCACCGGTCTGGAGGATCGATTGGATCTGGAAGACCTTGTTGTCGCGTATCAGGTTTCCGACGGCCTTGGTCACGATCAGGGTCTCGAGGGCCGGGACCCGGCCGGCCCCATCGGCGCGGGGCAGCAGTCGCTGGGAGATCACCGCCCGGAGCGACTCGGAGAGCATGGTGCGGACCTGCTCCTGCTGATCGGCGGGGAAGGCCCCGACCATGCGATTCAGAGTGCGCAGCGTGTTGTCGGTGTGAAGGGTCGCCAGCACCAGATGACCGGTCTCGGCGGCGGAGAGGGCGAGGGAGATCGTCTCCAGGTCTCGCAGCTCGCCGATGACGATGACGTCCGGGTCCTCGCGGAGCGCGGCGCGCAGGGCGCGGGCGAAGGATCCCGTGTGACGCTTCACGCTGCGCTGATTCACGAGGCAGCGCTTCGAGGTGTGGAGGTACTCGATGGGGTCCTCGATCGTGAGGATGTGGTCTCGCCGCTCCTCGTTGATGAGATCCACGAGGGCGGCCAGGGTCGAGGTCTTGCCGCACCCGGCCGGGCCCGTCACCAGGACCATGCCCTGGGGATAGGTCGTGAGCTTCGCCACCGACCGGGGCAGGCCCAGGTCTTCGAGCGATGGGGGCTGGGGCGGGATGAAGCGGAATACGCCGTCGAGGCCGCGCTGCTGACGGTAGACGTTCGCGCGGAAGCGCCCGACCCCGTCCATCGCGTAGCAGAAGTCGGCCTCACCCCCGTGATCGAGCACCGCCCGGACCTCGGGATCGAGGGCGCCGAGCAGCATCGACTCGGCTGCGGCAGGCTCGAGGGGCGCACCGTCCGCCTCGACGAGCTCACCCGCCAGCCGGATGCGCACCGGGTGTCCCGCGTGCACGTGGATGTCGCTCGCGCCCCGCCGCACCGCATCTCGGAGGACATCCTCGATCGCGCCACCCGCGGGAGTACCGGATGCCTGGGCAGGGCTCGGCGGCGGTGTAGCCGCGGCGACCTCGGGCTCGGAACGGGGCCGGGGGGCCTCCTCGGCGGCCTGCTTGGCCCGGTGCTGCGCGACCATCTTCCGCTGGGCCACGATCAGCTTCTCGACCTGGAGCGTGGTGAGGAAGCCCTGCTCGACCAGGACGTCGCTCAGCCGGCGCTCCTCGCCCGCACGGCCATGGATCTGCAGCGCCTCGGCGAGCTGGTCCATCGTGATCAGCTTGTGGTGGACTGCGAGACGCCCCAGGAGCGGCATTGCCTGCTTGGTTGCCATGACAGGGCCTATCGGCGCGCAGGGGACCGGGACTGAGCCGGGGCGGGGGATCGGGCTACGCTGAGCGCGAATCGCACCAGGAGTCACCGATGCCCGAGTTCGAGCGCGCCGAGGTCGAGTCCGCCTTCCAGCACTTCGTGGCCGTGGGAGACTCCGGCGACTGGAACGCCTGGGCCGACCTCCACACGGAGGACGGCGTCTGGGTCGAGCACCACCTGGGGACCCAGCGCGGCCGCGACGATATCCGCCGCACGATCCTCGCGGTGATGGGGCCGGTCCCGATGATGGAGTTCCCGGTGGCCTGGCACATGATCGACGGCAACCGGGTGGTGGCCTACATCTGGCAGGTCTTCCCGGATCCGGAGCGCGCCGGCGCGGAGTATCGTTTCGGGAACATCACGGTGCTCGAGTACGCCGGAGAGGGGCTGTGGTCGTTCCAGGAGGACGTCTACAACCCCCGCGAGGCCGAAAGAGTGCTCACGGCCTGGACCGACGCGGGAGGGCGCCTGGCTGCCCCTTCGGCTGGATCCAGCGCCCCGTAAGGATCCACCCCGACGCGTCCGAAGAGAGGGGGCGATGGCCGAGTCGCCGAAGCCCGGGTTCGAGCCGGAGCGCGCAGCGCTCCTGGGGGCCGTAGATGCGGGAGCCGAGGAGGCCCTCGCGCTCTCGCGCTGGATGGCGGCCCACCCGGAGCTCTCCCTCGAGGAGCACCGCACCAGCGACCGCTACGTCGACTATCTCGAGGCCCGCGGCTTTCGCGTCGAACGGGAGAGCGCGGGAATGGCGACAGCCTTCACCGCTCACCGGGGAGGCGCGAAGGCACCGCTTCGCGTGGCCCTGCTGGCGGAGATGGACGCCCTGCCCGAGATCGGGCACGCGTGCGGACACAACCTGTCCGGACCGGCGAGCCTGCTGGCCGCGGATGCCCTGGCCCGCGTGCTCCCGCCGGAGACCGTCGAGGTCGTCGTGGTGGGCTGCCCCGCCGAGGAGACCGGGGTCGGGAAGCGGCGCCTCGTGGAGGCGGGCCTCTTCGAGGGCTTCCACGTGGCGATGATGGCCCACGCCTCGGACATGCGGCGGGCGCACCGCCTGTTCCTCGGCAACGCGAAGCTCGAGTTCGTCTACCACGGCCGCGCCGCCCACGCCGCCGCCTATCCGGAGAAGGGGATCAACGCCCTCGACGCGGTGATCCAGCTCTTCGTGGCCATCGGCGCCCTGCGCCAGCAGCTCGCAACCGGCGCGCGCATCCACGGCATCGTTACCGATGGTGGCCAGGCGCCGAACGTGATCCCGGAGCGAGCTGCGGCGCGCTTCTGGATCCGGGCCCTGGAGGACGAGCTCCTCGAGGAGACGGTCCGGCGCGTGCGGCGTTGCGCAGAGGGGGCAGCCGCGGCGACCGGCACCCGGCTCGAGGTCCAGGAGGGAGAGGGCACCTCCCCTCCGATGCGACCGAATCTGGCCCTGGCCGCCAGCTATCGGCGCCAGCTCCAGACCCTGGCGCTCGAGGAGACGCCCCATGCACCCGGCCAGGCCATCGGCTCCAGCGACATCACCCACGTCTCCCGGGTCGTCCCCACGATTCATCCGAATTTTCCAATCGGGACGCAACTCCAGCTCCACACTCGCGAATTTGCCGAGGCGACGACTCGTCCAAGCGGGCAGGAGGGGCTGCTCGAAGCCGCCCGGGCCCTGGCCCTGACGGTCCACGAGCTGGCTCGGAAGGCCGAGGTTCGGGATGCGGTGGCTCAGGAGGCCCCCGGCAGCGGCCGAGCTTGCGATTCCGCATAGTTACTGCCTAAGTTTCCGGATTCAGGCGGGGGTGAGATGACGCACACGCCGGTCCCGGCGAGGACTGCGAGAGGTGGGCGCTCGGGGAGCGCTCCGCGCGCGGACGCGACGCTGCCGCGTCGGCGCATGCTCGAGCGTCTGAGCGCTGATGGGATCCGTGATGCGCGGGTCCTGGCGGCCTTCGAGGCCGTGCCCCGGCATCGGCTCGTCCCGGACGCCCTCCAGCCCCAGGCCTACCAGGACGTGGCGCTGCCCATCGGCGAAGGGCAGACGATCTCGGCCCCGGGCGTGGTCGCGGCCATGTCTGCCGCTCTCGAGCTCGAGGGCCACGAGACGGTGCTCGAGGTCGGAACCGGTTCGGGCTACCAGGCGGCGATCCTCTCCCACCTGGCCTCGCGGGTGGTGTCGGTCGAGCGGGTGCCGCGCCTCGCCGCCCGGGCGCGACAGATGCTCGACCGGCTCGGCATCGCGAACGTCGTGGTCTATCTCGGCGACGGAACCCAGGGGCGCCGCGCCGACGCCCCCTTCGACGCGATCGTCGTGACCGCCGGGGGACCGGAGATCCCGAAGCCCCTGCTCGAGCAGCTCGCGCCGGGAGGACGCCTGGTCGGGCCCTTCGGCGATCGGGCCGAGCAGCGCCTGCTTCGCGTGCGTCGTGGCCCGGACGACACCCTCCAGGAGGAGGTGATCGGGCGTTGTCGATTCGTGGACCTGATCGGGGCACACGGATGGGTCGCTTAACGCCGACTCGGATCGCCGCAGCGGTACTCGCGGCGCTCGCGCTCGGAACCTGGGCCGGCTGCGCCTCGGATCCGCCCCGTGGCACGGTCCACACCCTGAGGGCCGGCGAGACGATCTACCGACTGTCGCGCTACTACGGGGTCTCGCCCGAGTCGATCATCCGCGCGAACCGCATCCGCGACGTCTCCAACGTTGCGGTCGGCACGCGCCTGATCGTTCCGGGGTCGAGGCGCCCGCCGCCCCGGGATTCGATCGCCCTCGCAACGCTGGCCCCGGGCCTCCCGTCCGTGCCGGGGACGCCCCGAACGATCGGAGATCTCGACTTCGGATGGCCGGTCCGCGGAAAGCTGAGCTCGCGCTACGGCTGGCGCCGCGGCAAGCGTCACGAAGGCATCGACATCGCCACGAGGAAAGGTACCCCGGTGCGCGCCGCCGAGGCCGGGCGGGTCGTGCACAGTGGCTGGATCGGGGGCTACGGGCGCGTGGTGATCGTGAAGCACAGCGGCGACTACTCGACCGTCTACGCCCACAACAGCAAGAACCGGGTGGGGAAGGGCGCCTTCGTCGAGCGTGGCGATGTCCTCGCCGAGGTGGGCTCCTCGGGAAACGCCAGCGGGCCGCACCTGCACTTCGAGATCCGCAACGGACCGCGTGCCCAGGACCCCCTCGGCTACCTACGCTGAGCTCGAGAGCCCGCCACCCACCGAGGCGGCGCCGGAACCGGTCCGGCTACCAGCAGAGGCCGACGTAGTTCGGGTTGTCGGGCGGCGTCTCGCTGATGCGTACCAGGTCGAGGATGATCTGGTCGTCTCGCACCGCAGCCAGCGCATCCTTGAACTCCGGCGCCTTGTTGCCGATCACGAGCAGCTCGCTGCCCTCGACCACCTCCTGCATCGACTCCCGCATGAGCTGGGCGATGTGGGGGATCTCCTGCTCGATGTAGGCGCGGTTCGCGCCGTGGAGATTGGCGAGGGAGACATTGCGGTCGTAGACCTCGACGGTGTAGCCCTTGCCGATCAGCATCTCGATCAGGGCCACCATCGGGCTCTCCCGGAGGTCGTCGGTGCCCGCCTTGAAGCTGAAGCCCAGCACGCCGATACGCCGGCAGCCCGTGCGCCGCACCAGCTGATAGGCGATGTCGATCTGGCGCTCGTTGCTCGGAAGGATGGACTCCAGGGTGGGGGTGCGCGTATCGAGCTGCCGGCCGTGGTAGAGCAGGGCGCGCAGGTCCTTCGGCAGGCAGGAGCCCCCGAAGGCGAAGCCGGGCTTCAGGTAGTAGGGCGACAGGTTGAGCTTGGCGTCGCGGCAGAAGAGATCCATGACCGCGTGGCTGTCGATCCCCTGCTGCTTGCAGAGGTTTCCGATCTCGTTCGC
>CALDCK010000194.1 GCA_937937315.1 uncultured bacterium | reverse complement strand
GAGCGTGATCGGCGAGGACGCCACCCGGCGCCGCATGCTCGCCTACACCGTGGGCCTCGTTCCGGTGACCCTCGCCCCGGTCGCCCTGGGCCTGCTGGGAGAGCTCTACCTCGCCGTCGCTCTCGGGATGAACGCCTGGTTCGTCGCGTCTGCCGTCCAGGTCCTTAGACGTCGCACCGACGACGCCGCTCGACGGATGTTTCAGGTCTCCCTCGCCTATCTGTTCGGGCTCTTCCTCGCAATGAACGTCGAGCTCCTCGCGGGTCTCTGAGCACCGGCCCGCAGCCGCGGGCATCGGGACGCCGACGAGCCGGAACGACTGCCATGTCGCGTCAGCGCCCGAGATCGGCTCTCCCCCTCCTGCTCAGCGTCGTCGTGGTCGACCTGGTCGGCTTCGGGATCGTGGTGCCGATCCTGCCCTTCGTCGCCCGGGAGCTCGAGGCGACGGGGGTCGAGCTGGGTCTCCTGCTCACGGGCTACTCCGCTGCCCAGTTCGCCTTCGCCCCGATCTGGGGGCGCCTCTCGGACCGGTTCGGGCGCCGGCCCGTGCTGCTCCTGACGGTGACCGGGACGTCGCTGTCCCTCGCGCTCCTCGGCTGGGCGCAGTCCCTCGAATGGATGCTGGTGGCCCGGATCCTCGGCGGCGCCTTCGCCGCGAACGTGAGCGTCGCCGCGGCCTACATCACCGACGCCACCGAAGAGGACGAGCGCACCCGCTGGATGGGTTTGCTGGGGGCCTCCTTTGGCATCGGCTTCACGATCGGCCCTGCCCTCGGCGGCGCCCTCGCGCCCTGGGGTCTCTCCGTCCCGCTCTTCGCCGCGGCGGGGCTCGCGGCGGTCAACGCCGTCTACGCGTTCTTCGTGCTCGAGGAACCTCCGGGGCGAAAACCACCCGAACCCGGCGCCGCCCGCCTCAGCCGAGGAGCGGTGCTGCGAGATCCGGGGGTGCTGCGCCTGTGCGCGATCTACTTCGTGTTCTCCCTGGCCGTGACCCAGCTCGAGACCATCTTCCCCTTCTTCATGAACGACCGCTTCGGCTACGACGCCACCCGGGTCGCCTTCATCCTGGTGGCCATGGCCGTGGTCATGGGGGGAGTCCAGGGGGGCGGAATGCGCGCGCTGGCGGCGCGCTTCCAGGAGCGGAGCCTCGTCATCGGTGGCAGCCTGGCCCTGGGCGCCGCCTTCCTCATGGTGGCTTCGGCCCCGAGCGTGGCGGTCCTGCTGGCCCCGCTGGGGCTCGCCGCCATCGGCCGCGCCGTCGCCCAACCCTCGCTGATGGGACTCGTGTCGTTCACCGCCGACGCGGAGCGTCGCGGGATGGTGATGGGCACGTTCCAGTCGAGCGCCTCTCTCGCCCGGGTCGTGGGACCCCTCGTCGCGGGCGGACTCTACGACGCCGCCCCGGGTTCGCCCTTCGTGCTGGCAGGGCTCCTGGCCCTCGCCGTCGCCGCCGCCGGCACCCGGCTGCCGGACCGACCAGAGGCGCGCCCGACGCCGACCTCCCCGCCGCCCGGCCCTGCCGGGTAGACTCGCGCCACCCGCACCCCTCTCGGAGCCCCTGCATGGACCTCGCCTTCCTTCCCAGCGTGAATGCGGCCCTGAATGCCGTCGCCGCCGCACTGCTGATCCGAGGTCGCCAGCTCGCCCGCCGAAAGGAAATCGACGCACATCGGCGGGTGATGATCACCGCATTCGCCGTATCGAGCCTGTTCCTGGTGCTCTACGTGGCCCACAAAGCCGCACGCAACTTCGAGAACACGCCGTTTCATGGAGAGGGCCTGGCGAGGCTCGCCTACCTGGCCCTGCTCGCGAGCCACGTCCTGCTGGCGATGACGGTCCCGGTGCTGGCCATCACGCTGATCGTCCTCGGACTGCGCAAGCGCCTGACCGCTCATCGACGCCTGGCCCGGGTGGCCTGGCCGATCTGGATGTACGTCTCCCTGACCGGCGTGACGATCTACTTCGTCCTCTATCACCTCGACCCGTGGCTGTACTGACCCGGAGATGCGGAGAGCGGCCAAGAACGTCCCAGGGAGGGGCCGGGGATTTTCCCAGCGTTGACGGGACGATGCAGGCCCGTCCGTGATCCAGAAAGAGGCGCGGCTCGCCTTGAGAAACCGCCCCAAGTTGGCTACGCCCTGACCCGGCCCTCCGATGGTCCCCGATTTCGGGGGCGTGCTGGCGCAGATTCGAGCGCTCGGTACGAGCGGCTCGACGCGGATCGGTGGCCGGCGGTGCCAGCATCCGCCGCCCCTATGACCACAGCCCCGCCGAGGGGCGACTCCGCCCAATCCAGCGAGGTCCCGGGAAGGATGGCAACCGCATGAGGTTCGTAACCACCGCGGCCCTGGCCGCCCTCGTCTTCGTGGCTCCCCAGAGCACCTTCGCCCAGGATCTCGACCGGGGTGAAGCGCTCTTCGATCTGTGCACCCAGTGCCACGGATCCGCCGGTGAAGGCAATCCGATGTACCTCGCACCAGCCATCGCCGGCTTCAGCGATTGGTACCTCACGGCGCAGCTCCAGAATTTCAAGAAGGGAGTGCGCGGAACGCATCCGGACGACATGGGCGGGCTGCGCATGTACCCCATGTCGCTTTCCCTGAAGAGCGACGAGGACATCGCCGCCGTCGCCGCCTACGTCTCGAGCCTGCCCCCCGTGAATCCCGAGCCGACCGTCCTCGGCGGAGACCCGGCGAAGGGCGCGGAGTCCTGGAAGACCTGCGCGGCCTGCCACGGCCCCGACGGCGCCGGGAAGAAGGATCTCAACGCTCCCCGCCTCGTCGGCGTGAGCGACTGGTACCTCTTCGAGGCGCTGAAGAAGTACAAGGCCGGGATTCGCGGTGGGAACACCGGGAACCAGCAGGCCGTGATGATGCGGGGCATGGCGATGAGCCTCGCCGACGAGCAGGCCATCCGGGACGTCGTCGCTCACATCGTCGAGCTGGGTAACTGAGGCCCGGGCGAAGGCCCGATCCACCACACCAGAGGGAAGACCCGAGCGATGGCAAAAGAGTACGAGCCGGAAGATCTGGCCACGCGAATCTTTGTGATCTCCATGGCAGGCATCGGCATCTTCATCGCCGTCGTCTTCCTCTTCATCCTCTGAGGCGAAACGCATGATCGAGCAACTCGTCCCCGCGGCCTCCACCTACGCCGGCGACATGGACAACCTGTTTACGCTGATCTTCGTCTTCGTCGGCTTCTGGTTCGTCCTCTCGGAGGGCGTGTTCTTCTGGCTGCTCTTCAAGTTTCGCAAGAAGGACGGCCAGAAGGCCGAGTACGTGACCGGCGAGCTCAAGACCGAGAAGCGCTGGATCACCTACCCCCACCTCCTGGTCCTCGTCTGCGACGTCTTCATCATCGTCGGCGCCGTGCGGGTCTGGTACGACGTGAAGCAGTTCCTCCCTCCCGCCCAGGAGACGGTCCGGGTGATCGGGCAGCAGTGGGCGTGGACCTTCGTCCATCCGGGCCCGGACGGAGAGATCGACACCGACGACGACATCTCGAAGATCAACGAGCTCCGCCTGAGCGTCGACACGGTCTACCACTACAAGCTCGAGTCGAAGGACGTCCTGCACAACTTCTCCGTGCCCGTCTTCCGGCTCAAGCAGGACGCCATCCCCGGCCGCGTGATCACCGGCTGGTTCGAGCCGACGATGACCGGCGACTTCGCCGTCCAGTGCGCCGAGATCTGCGGCGTCGGACACGGACTCATGGGCGCCCGGGTGATCATCGAGTCACCCGCGGATCACGCCGCCTGGGTCGCCGAGAACTCTCAGATCTCGATCGCGGCGAACACCGCCGCCACCGGGGAGTAGACATGGCCGAATCCGTCGCCAGCGCACCGGCACACGACGACCATCACGCCGAGCAGAGCTTCTGGAGCAAGTACGTCTTCTCCACCGATCACAAGGTCATCGCCCTTCAGTACATGTTCACGGGCATGGCGATGGCGCTGATCGGCGGCTTCATGGCGTACGCGTTCCGCATGCAGCTCGCCTTCCCCGGCATGGACGTGCCCGGCTTCGGTCTGGTCTCGCCGGCCCAGTACAACGCCCTGATCACCAACCACGGCGCGATCATGATCTTCTGGGTCGCCATGCCGGTGCTCATCGCCGCCTTCGGGAACTTCTGCATCCCGCTGATGCTCGGCTGCGACGACATGGTCTTCCCGAAGCTCAACCGGCTGTCCTATCAGATCTTCCTGCTGAGCTCGATCGTCCTCCTGACGTCCTTCTTCGTCGAAGGCGGCGGCTTCGGAGGCGCCTGGACGTCCTATCCGCCGCTCTCCTCGAAGGCGGAGTACAGCCTGACGCCACTCGGCTCCTCGATATGGCTCGTGGCCGTGGCCCTCGAGTTCGTGGCCTTCCTCCTGGGCGGCATCAACTTCGTCACTACCGCGATGAACTCACGGGCCCCGGGAATGAAGATGTACGACATCCCGATGGTCGTGTGGATGATCGTGATCGCGAGCATCCTCTTCATGGCCTCGGTGGGGCCGCTCATCGCCGGCGCGGTCATGCTCTTCATGGACCAGCAGCTGGGGACGGCCTTCTTCGACCCAGACCGGGGTGGCGACCCCATCCTCTGGCAGCACCTCTTCTGGTTCTTCGGCCACCCGGAGGTCTACGTCGTCCTGCTGCCCGCGGTGGGAATCACCGCGGAGATCATCACCGTCTTCGCCCGCAAGAAGCTCTTCGCCTACCGCACCGTGCTCTACACCACCTTCGCCACGGGAGTCTTGAGCTTCACCGTGTGGGCGCACCACCAGTTCGTCGCGGGCATCGATCCGCGCATGGCCAACGTGTTCACGATCACGACGCTGCTGATCTCCGTGCCGATCGCTGAGATGTGCTTCGTCTACATCGCGACGCTGTACGGCGGGTCCATCATCCTCACCACGCCCATGCTCTGGGCGCTCGCCT
>CALDCK010000193.1 GCA_937937315.1 uncultured bacterium | reverse complement strand
AGGGTCACCGAAGTCCCCGCCTCGTAGAGCCCTCCCGGCGGATCGAGGCTCACGCCGCCGCCGCGCGACGCACCCAGCGTCAGCGAGAGCTGGGCGGCCGGCCGAAGGACCTCCGCCGCGACGACCGCCCAGTCGACGTCTCCGTCGAAGAGGCCGAGGACGCGGACCGTCGAGGGCTGCTCCGCGGCGGCCGTCGCCACCGCCAGGCCCGCTGCGCTGCCCCCGCTCCCCGCGTAGGACTCCGCCTGCTCGCTCCAGCCCGGGCCGGGCTGATGGTCCCGGTTGCGCATCGCCACCGCTGCGTGGACCTGCGAGCCCGGCGTCGAGGTGTCGAGGTCGAGCGCGTAGGCGGCATCGTCCGTCCCGCCCGAGCAGCTTCCCGCCAGACCCAGGGTGTTCGCCGACACCAGGGCACCCGTTCCCTCGCTGCCCGCATAGCGCGACACCGTGATGACGGCGGCTCGCGGAGCCGAAGCCAGCGTCGCGGTGACCACGCCGTCGCCGAGCGGCTGACCCCGAGCCCGCCACAGGGAGACTCCCGTCTGTCCTCGCCCGCCGCACTGCGCCGCAACGGGCTCCCACACCAGCCCCAGTCCCGAGACGTCACTCACGGCCACGTCCGGCTTGAAGGCAATGGAGGCCAGGTAGAGCTGGCCTTCGACGCCCAGGAGCGCCGAGTCCGTCGCCACGCTGTCGGCGTCCGTGGAGGCACCGCTCTTCGATTCCTCCAGGCTGGCGGGCAGCGGATCGAAGCGCGCCGCGACGTTGCGGTCCAGGTCGACCACCAGGGTCGCCGGATTGTCACTGCCCGCCAGGTCGCCGCCCCAGCCCACGAACTCGTATCCCGGCGCTGGGGTCGCGGCGAGCGTCACGGACGTCCCGGGTGCGTATACGCCCCCCGGCGGGTCGAGCGTCACGCCACCGGCAGGGGTCGGCTCGAGGGTCACCCGGGGATTGGCCTCGAAGCCCGCCAGCACCACCCTGTCCCTGTCCATCACGAGCGCGGCGGGATTGCTCGTCCCCACGAGATCGCCGCTCCAGCCCGCGAAGAAGTGATCGGCGTCGGGTACCGCGGTCACCGAGACGACGCTGCCTACGTCGTAGACGCCCCCCGGCGGATCCAGCTCCAAGCTCCCGTTTGCGCCGGCGACCGCCGTGAGGGTGGGTCTCGCGAAGAGCGCGGTGACCGACTTGTCGGCGTCGACGAGCAGCGTGACGGGATTCTCGGTCCCGGTCACGGCGCCGAGCCAGCTCCTGAGCATGTGCCCGGCATCCGGCTGCGCGGTCAGGGTCACGAGCGTGCCGGGGTCGTAGACGCCGCCGGGCGGATCCAGACTGACGACGCCCGCGCCCTGGACGCTCAGCGTCACCCTGACCTGCGAGTCGTCGTCGTCGGTGACGGTCGCCGTACCCAGTGCCTTCGCGAGCAACGCGCCCTCCGGGTTCGCCAGGAACACGCTGAACGTCTCGGTATCCTCGGGAACTCCGTCTCCAACGACCGGCACCCGAATCGTCCGCGTCGTCTCACCGGGCTGGAACAGCAGCACGCCCGAGAGCGCCACGTAGTCGCTGCCGGACACAGCCGTGCCGTCCGCCGTCATGAACTCGACACGCACGTCCTGCTCCGGAATCGCGCTCAACGAGACCGTGAAGGCCGCGTCCTGCGTGCCGCTATCGCCCTCCAGCAGCGAGATGTCATCGATCGACAAGCCGGGTGCCCCGCTCCCCACCGAGGACTGCACCAGGAACTCGTCCACCACCGCGCCGGTGATGTCCTTCAGGTAGAAGCGCGCCATGCGCGGATCGCCGGCGTGGCCGAACTCGGCGAACAGCGCTCCGTGCTCCGCCGCCTGGTCCCTGGTGTAGACGCTCGCCCACCAGTCGCCATCCCGCCGCTGATCGCGGATGCCTCTTCCCGCAATACCCGTGACGAATACGAAGCTGCGCCCCTCGTCATCCGGTGTATCTGGATCGTCCGCCGCGAGCACAAGCGGATCGCCGATGCTCGCGATCACCTGGCTCTCCATGTTGCTCAGCAGATGGGTGCGCGAGTAGGTGTGCGAGTGGCCGGTCGCAATGACCGCTCCGCCGCGACGCGACTCCTCGTAGACCCCCCAGCCCGTCGAGTCGCTCTTCTCCCCCACCTGCATCCGCTGCATGTTCTCGTGCCAGCCGCTGACCCTCCAGATCGCGTCGGTCTGCGAGAGCGCGTCGGCGATGTAGAGATCGTGGTTTCCGTCTCCCGCTCCCACCGTCCCCGCAGCGGTCAGGACGTAGAAGATCCCCTCGTAGCTGAACGTCGACTGCACGCCGAGGTCGCCCTCCCAGGGAATCCCCAGGCGATCCATGCGGGCGGCGATGCGCTCCTGATAGCCCCCGGCCACGTACCACTCGGCCGTGTCGTGATTGCCGACGCTCGTGAAGTACGGGAAGTCCGGGCCCAGGATCGCGTCGATCTGTGCCTCCCAGGCGGCCGGATCGTCGTCGTAGTCGAGGTCGCCCACGTGCAGCACTGCGTCGGCGCCCTCGTCGGCGATCAGCTGCAGCACCGCTTCCGATAGGGGGCCCAGGCCCTGGTCCCCGATGAAGGCGACCTTGTAGCCCGGCGGCGGACCCTCGATGCCGGGGGCGCGCGACGCCATCCCGGTGACACAGAACAGCGCAACGGCCAGAACCAGCCGGAATGAGCGCAGCGGATGAGAGCGGAAGGGCGTACCGCCAGGGAAGGACAACTACAACACCTCGCCCGGGGGCGGACCGGGCTTGGTCGATGGGACGGTGGATACG
>CALDCK010000192.1 GCA_937937315.1 uncultured bacterium | reverse complement strand
GCGGCGCTGGCGGCGGAACCGCGACGGTAGCCCCGCCGCCGTGGGCGCATCCGGGAGCTGCGAGCCCTCCCAGCCCCGCGAGGAGGAGGACCCGCACGATCCGATCGCGTCGGAGTCGTCGGCGGCTCTGCATGGCCCCTCCCCCCTTCTCCCGGCGGGCGCCGGAGGCCATCGTCCGCGCGGGTTCTGGCTGAGTCACCCGCTCGGAGCAAACCCACCAGAGCCCCGGAGGTTGCGCTCGCCGGCGCCGCTCAGGCCAGGACGTCGGCGCGGTGACGAAGTCGCTCGGCCTGGGCCGGGGGCCGGGCCTCGGTGCGGCGGAATCGTCTCAGGGCGGCGAGACTCTGGAGCCAGCCGAAGGCGGGGACGAAGTGCGCTCCCCGGCGGATGCGGCCCACGAGGCGCCGCGCGGCGTGCCGCGCGGTCGTGGGATCCCGGCGCTGCTCCGGCGTGACCACGAGGGTGCGGTAGCTGACCCGGACGTCGCGGTGGTAGTGACGTGCCGTCGGGTCGTCGCCGCGCGGGTGGGCGACCCAGACCTCCGGCGGAAGGAGTCGCTCGCGGGTGGCGTGGACGAAGGCCTCGATCTCCTGCACCGCCTCCGCCGGGTCGCACAGCACGAGGACGTCCAGGTCGGCGAGCTCGGCGACCTCTCCCTCCACCGGGTGGACGACCTCGCCGGCTCCCTCCCGTCGGAGGATCGCCGCCAGGGCATCGGCGAAGGCATCGCCTCCTCGGATTGCGAAGCGGCGTCCGCGCAGCTGGGCGCCGGATCCCGCCAGGAGGTCCACTCCCTTCGTATAGGCACTGAAGTAGGCGTCGGGATGGGCGTGGTGGAGGGCGTGGTAGGCCGGCGGGGTGTGGAGTCCGGGTGCGTAGGCATCCAGCAGCCGGATGGGTCGATGGTTCCGGTCGAGGCCCCGGGCCAGTGTCCGCAGCCAGCGCCAGCGCGAGGCCAGCATCCGGCGCAGCACCCAGTGGACCGCGTCGAAGACGATCGCTCCGCACAGCCAGAGGGGCGGCCCGGCGGCGATCGCGAGGGCGATCTCGGCGATCGGGCTCAATGCAGGGAGATCGAGCCGTTCGACGTGCGGAGCTTGATCTGCGGTCCGCCCGATCCGAGCCGGCCCACCACACGGCCGCCGGTCTCGCGGGTCGTCTTCCGGAGCGGCCGGTCGTTGCGAATCACGCCGTTGTCCACGCGGATGTCGACGTCCGCGTCGGTGTCTTCGGGGAGGTCGAGCACGATGCGCCCGTTGCTGGTGGCGAGGTGGACACCGTTCTGGCCCACCTCCTCCAGGGCGGCGCGGATCAGGCCGTTCGAGGTCGATGCATCGATCGAACCGCGGTGCTGGTCGATCTCGATCTTCCCGTTGCTCGATCGGGCGAGCAGGCGGCCGCAGGTGCACGAGCAGCTGACCTTCGCGTTCGAGGTCGCGACCTCGACGTCGCCCACGACGTCGGACACGCTGACCGAGCCGTTGGTGGAGCGCGCCTTCACCGGGCCGCGGATTCCGCTCACATCGACCCGGCCGTTGGCGGCCGCGACGGCCAGGATCATCGAGCGGGGCAGCCGGACACAGAGATTCGCCGAGCCCCGCCGGTTCCACTTGCGCGGGACGTCCACCTCGAGGTCGAGGCCCTCCGGCGTCTCGTGAAAGACGAGCCGGATCTCCTCGAGGAGCTCCGTCGCCGCCTCCTCGGTCTCGGCCCGGGCTGTCTTCAGCGACATGACCTCGATATCGCTGCGGTCCTCGCCGGTGATGCGCGTCCGGCCGTTCGAGTTGTGGATGCGGAACGTGCCACCGATCGGTGCATCGATCTGGATGGTCTCCTTGCTCTCGACCCGCTCGCTCCAGGGAATCCCCTTGAGCAGGCTCCGGAGGAAGCCGGTGAAGCCCCGCTCGTCGGGGCACTCGGGGTCGATGTGGCGCCGCAGGCTCACCGAGCGATTCCCGGAACCATCAGTGGATCCTCCGGTCGTCGTCGCGTCGCCGCTCGAAATCCTCGTACTGGACCGCCCGTAGCTTCTGGCGCATGCGATGGCGGCGCCAGCGGTGCTTGAGCTGCGCGATCGAGAAGAGGCTCCGGGCGTCGCCGGTGCGGCGCATGTAGAGCCAGGCGACCAGGACACCGCCCAGATGCCCCACGTGGCTGATGTTTCCCCCGCCGAACATAACGGTCATGAAGAACATCAGGGGGATGAGCCAGATGGCGCGGAACGCGACCGGGGGGAAGATCAGCATGATCGTGCGGTCGGGCCAGGTGAACGAGTAGGCGAGCAGTACGCCGTAGATCGCGCCCGAGGCGCCGACGGTGGCGAAGGTCAGGGTGTAGGCCGGCGACAGGCCGACGGAGACCGCCAGGTAGGGCACGGTCGCGATGATGAAGCCGGCCCCGATGCCGCACACGAGGTAGAAGCGGAGGAAGCGTTTCGCTCCCCAGGCCATCGCGAGCTGGGATCCGAACATCCACAGCACGAAGAGATTCATCAGCAGGTGGCCGGGACTTCCGTGCAGCCACATGTAGGTGAAGGGCTGCCAGAGGTAGCCGCCCTGCCAGACCGCCGCCGGATAGATGGCGAGGTAGTCCTGGAAGCCGGGAACCAGCAGCTGCGCAACGAAGACGACTCCGTTGGCGATCAGCAGCTGCTTGACGATCGGAGGCGTGAAGGGCGGGCCGAAGCCCAGTCCGGATTGCTGACCGCGTCCGTACACTCGCTCTCCCCTGGACTCCGAATCGTCGCTGCAGTGCTCGATCGGGTTCTGCGGATGGGCTCGATCGACTCTCGTCCAAAGGCCAGCGGGAGGGCGCGCGAAATCCCGCGTAGCCCTGAGAGGTTACGGCACGGCCGGACTCGGAGTCAATTCGATCCCTCCGGCGGGAATCGCTTCGAGGGCCTGGTCCACCCGGGCCGCATCGAGCCCGGAGAGGTCGATCACCGGCAGATCGAGCGCGAGGCGCTCGGTCAGGGCGGCGAGTCGCGCCGCGCATGACGCAGGATCGCCGATCGGCAGTGCGTCATGGAGCTCCTCGTCCGGGATACCGGCGAACCAGGGATTGAAGCGCCGGAAATCCGCCATTGCGCCGGCCGGGTCCGGGCGATCCTGCACACGGGTGAAGATCCAGAGGTGGCGGGAGATGTCCCCGGGATCGCGGCCGATCTCCTCACAGGCTCCTTCGAGAATGCGCTGCGCCGCAGCCACCCGGGCCGGAATGGGGGGCAGGTTCACGTTCCATACGTCGGCGTGGCGGGCCACCACGCCCAGCAGCTTCGGTCCTCGCCCGGCGATCTCGATCGGCAGGGATCCGTTCGGGGGCCGGGGCCGGACGCGGGCCTCCTCCAGGGCGACGAAGCGGCCGCTGCGCGTCACGGTCTCCCCTCGCCAGAGCGCCCGGACGGCATCGAGGGTCTCGTCGAGCCAGGCGATCCGGTCCGCCACGGGAGGGGTCGGCAGCCCGAAGCGCGGATCCTCGGGGCGGTCGCCGACCGAGATCAGGAAGCGCAGTCGCCCGGGGGTGAGGCGGGTCGCGGTGGCGGCGGCCTGGGCGAGGCGCGCGGCGTTCCAGAAGTGGACGAGTCGGATCGAGCCGATCTGGATCCGGTGGGTGCGCGCCAGGAGTGCGGTCGTGACGGTCCAGCCGTCGAGCACGTCCGCATCGGGGCGCCGGGAGAGCATGGAGATGTCGCCGTCGACGTAGAGCGCGGCGTAGCCGAGCTCCTCGGCGCGACGGGCGGCGGCCAGCAGATCCTCCCAGGCGAGCTGGTGCCAGGTGAGGGCGACGCCGAGCCTCACGCCAGCCGGCCGGCATGGCGAGCGGCGTGGATCAGCGCGAGGGCGCTCTTCGCATCGGGGATGTCGCCTCGCCAGACGTGCGCGAGGGCTTCCTCGAGGCGCATCGGAACCAGCTCGATCACTTCGTCGGGCTGATGCCGGGTCGGCACGGGCTCGAGGTCGTAGGCGGCGAAGAGGTGGATCACCTCGTCGGTGAAGCCGGGTGTAGTGAAGATCCAGCCGAGGGCCTGGAGCCGCCCCGCGCGCTGGCCCGCTTCCTCTTCGAGCTCTCGCGCCGCGCAGACCTCGGGGCCCTCCCCCGGGTCGAGCTTTCCAGCCGGAACCTCGAGGATCGTCCCCCCGGCGGCGTAGCGGTACTGGCGGATCATGAGGACCTCGTCGTCACTCACGAAGGGCACGACCGCTGCGGCCCCCGGGTGGCGCACGATGTCCAGGTCCACGTCGCGGCCGTTGGGCAGTCGCACCCGCTCGCGCGAGAAGCGCAGGAAGCTGCCCGGGCCCGGGTCCGAGGCGTCGCTCATGTCTGCCTCCGGGCCCCCCGACGGGGCCAGGGGCACTCGGCGCCGAGGGGACAGAGGTCGCACTGCGGCCGCTTCGCGTCGCAGCAGACCCGGCCGTGATGGATCACGCGGTGGGTGTAGACGGTCCACTCCGGCTCGGGCACGAGCTGCATCAGTTGCTGCTCGATCTCTACCGGGTCCTCGGCGGTGGTGAGGTCGAGGCGCTGGTGGACCCGCTTCATGTGGGTGTCGACGGGGAGGCCCGGAATGCCGAAGGCATTGCCGAGCACCACGTTCGCGGTCTTGCGGGCGACCCCCCGGAGCGAGGTCAGCTCCTCCAGGGTCTTGGGCACGGTGCCGTCGAAGCGTTCGACGATGTCCCGCGCCGTCGCGAGGATCGACTTCGTCTTCTGACGGTAGAAGCCGGTGGGTCGGATGATCGCCTCGATCGTCTCCGGAGAGGCGTCGGCGAGGGCGGGGGCCGCGCCATGGTCTCGGAACAGCACCGCGGTCACCTCGTTCACCTTCTGGTCCGTGCACTGGGCGGACAGGATCGTTGCGATGAGCAGCTGGAAGGGGGTGTCGTAGCGGAGGGCGCAGTCCGCGTCGGGGTAGGTGCGGGCGAGGATCTCCTGGATGCGGTGCGCCCGTTCGGCGCGCGCGGCCCGGCTCTCGCGCGGCATCGATTCCAGGGTAGCCTCACCCCCCGCTGGCTTCATATGCTGTGGCCGGGACCGGGGGGAGCCGGAGGAACCGTGAGCGGACGGGACGAGAGGCCGATCGTGATCGCAGCGCCGGGGGAGGGATCCCTCGCGCTCGAGGGGATCTTCGTGTCCGGAGAGGGAGACGGAGCCGCCGGGGCTGTGATCGCCCCGCCCCATCCGCTCTACGGCGGCAGCCTCGAGTCGCCGGTGGTGACCGAGGTCGCCCACGCCTGTGCCCGGGCGGGGATCGCCACCGTCCGCTTCAACTGGCGGGGAGTGGGCGCCAGCGCCGGGGAGCGCAGCGGCGATGTCGCCGATGCCGACGCCGACTACGGGGCTGCTCTCGAGCACCTGGCGGCGACCGTCTCGGGTCCGCTCCTCGCAGGGGGCTATTCCTTCGGCGCGGCGACTGCGGCTCGCCTCGCCGCCCGAACCTCGCGGGTCCGACAGCTCGTGATGGTCTCGCCGCCACCCTCCCTGCTCGATGTCGAGGCCCTCTCGGGCTTCGCCGGCCGCGCCCTGCTGGTCACCGGCGGCCGCGACGATCTGGCGCCGGCCACGGAGCTCGAGCCTCTGGTGGGCGGCGAGGCCCGACGCGCTCTCGAGGTGATCCCCGAGGCGGATCACTTCTTCATGGACGGGCTCGTGACCCTCGGTCGCATCGTCGGCGAGTGGCTGACGCGGTAACCCGCGCGGCCGTCGCGATTCGCCCTCGGTCCGCGCGTACTTCGTGCGCTCGACGGCTCTCAGTTCAGTACGCGGTCCGTCGGAGAGGAGTCGTCCTCGGCCTCGGCGTTCATCGGTCCGCCCTGGTGGTGGACGATCTGCCAGACGTCGTCGCGAAAGACGAAGTAGTTGGTCGCGACGAGGGCGCTTCCCTCGATGTGCTCGACGCACACCACGAAGCCGCAGTCGCCGAAGACGGCGGCCTGGGGCTCCTCGCAGTGCACCTGCGGAGCGGATCCCCCCAGCAGGATCGAGCGCCAGCTCGAGAGCACCTCCTCGCGACCGTAGAGCGGGGCCCAGCCGGGGTGCACGCACGCCACGGGCAGGCCTCGCGCCCACAGCTCGTCCATGGCCTCGATGTCGCGCGTCGCGAAGGCATCGTAGAACGCCTGATTCGCGCGCAGCAGCTCTGCTTCCGGGGTTCCTCGCATCTCGGGTCGGCTCAGAAGGCGTCCAGCTTCATCAGGCGAAGGTCGCCGCCGGAGAGCGCGTCCTCCCGCAGGTTGCGAAGGGCTTCCGAGGTGTTCAGGCGCCGATCCGCCGTCTCGGTGGGCTCGGTTCCGGCGATGAACGCCTGGAAGAGGGTCTGCTTGCTCCCGCGCGATGCCAGCAGTCCGGTCTCCCGGTCGATGCGCGCGAACACGATCGACTGGGGGGGACGGAAGTCGCGCTTCGGTTGGCCCTCGAGGGCTGCGCTCATGTAGTCGAGCCAGATCGGCGCCGCTGCCCGCGACCCGGTCTCGCCGGCGCCGAGGAAGCGGATCTCGTCATGGCCGACCCAGACGCCGGTGGTGATCCCCGGGGAGAAGCCCATGAACCAGGCGTCGGCCTGATCGTTCGTCGTTCCCGTCTTGCCGCCGATCGGCCGGCCGAGGCGGGCGACGCGCCGTCCGGTTCCCTCGAGGACGACTGCGCGCAGCATGTCGGTCATGAGGTACGCATCTTCGGGCGGAATGAGCTGATCCTCGTCCTCGCCTCCCTCCAGCGGGGCGGGGTCCGGCACCGGCGGGCTCGGGGCGCGGGCTGCGATCGAATCGCCGATCGCCTCGCCTCCCTCCGGGTTCTCTGCGTCCGCCTCGAGGGGGACCTCGGGCACGAAGGTTTCGCCCAGGGCCACGTCCTCGATCAGGACCTTGCCGTCGCGATCGGTGACGCGGTGGATGTAGCGGGGGACGACGCGGCGACCGCCGGCGGGAAACACCGCGTAGCTCCGCGTCAGCTCGAGGAGCGAGACGCCGCTCGTACCCAGGGCGAGGCCCAGGGAGGGCTCGAGGGGCGATTCGATGCCGAGCCGTCGCGCGTAGGCGATCACCTCCCCCACGCCGACCTCGTCGCAGAGGTGGACCGCGGCGGTGTTGATCGATTTGGCGAGGGCCTTGCGCAGCGTGATCGGTCCGTAGAACTCGCGCCCGTAGTTCTTCGGCTTCCAGATGAACCCGCTCTCGCGGTCCGTGTAGACCTTCGGGCGGTCGTAGACGATGGAGGCCGGGGTGAAGCGGCGCTGCGCATCCTCGTCGCCGAGGGAGAGGGCGGCCCCGTAGATGATCGGCTTGAAGGCCGAGCCGGGCTGCCGACGTGCCTGGGTGACGCGGTTGAACTGGCTGTCTTCGTAGTCGTAGCCACCGACGAGAGCGACCACGTCCTGGGTCTCGAGGTCGACGGACAGGAGGCCGCCCTGGACCAGGGGCCTCTGATAGAGGGTGACCCGCGGCATCGCGAGATCCGGCTCGTCGGAGTCGGCCAGGGCGAAGCGTGCGACATCGCCGGCGTGGAGGACCGATCCGATGCGCTCGACCGGGTTCGGAAGTCGCTGCGGGTTCGGCTCTCGCGCCCAGGACACGTCCTCGAGGTGCACGGCGGCCTCGTGATCCGGACCGAAGGCCACCCGGGCGGTGTTCGCCTTGCGGTCGACGTCGGTAATCACACCCAGGAGCGGGCCGTCCTCGTCGAAGCGCGCCCGCAGGGTCTCCGCGGGGCTGACGGGCTCGGCTTCCCCCGGATCGTCGTCGGCGACCTCCGTCACTTCGGGCGCTGCGGTGGGCGCATCCTCCGCCTCGGAGGGGGCGTCCTCCTCCGCCGTCTCCGGCGCAGGATCCGCGAGGCCATTCTCGACGGCCAGGATCGGCAGCTCCGGGACGATCTCATCGGCGGCGACCTTGCGAACCGGGCCCCGATAGCCCTGACGGCGATCGAGCTCTTCCAGGCCCTTGCGTACGGCGCGGACCGCCATCGCCTGGCGCGGCAGATCGACGCTGGTCTCGATGCGCAGGCCGCCTTCGAGAACAGTCTGACCGCCGAGGGCGTCGAAGAGGTAGCGGCGCACCTCCTCGGTGAAGTAGGCGGCGTCCGCGTAGGCGAGCTCCCAGGGCTGATCCGACGGCTCCGGGCGCTCCACGCGGGCGGTCTCGTAGGTCTCGTCGTCGATGTAGCCCTCGGCCAGCATGCGATCGAGCACATAGCGGCGTCGCTTCTCCGCCTGCTCGGGGTTTCGCCGCGGGGAATACCTCGAGGGAGCCTTCGGGAGCCCGGCCAGCTGGGCGGCCTCGGAGATCGAGAGCTCGGCGGGCGTCTTGCCGAAGTAGCTGCGCGAGGCCTCGGCCAGGCCGTAGGCGCCGTGTCCGAAGTAGATCTGGTTGAGATAGAGGTAGAGGATCTCCTGCTTCGTGAGCCGCTGCTCGATGTTGCGAGCGAGGATCATCTCTCGGATCTTGCGTCGGATCGTGCGCTCCGGGTTCAGGAGCAGGCCCTTCACCATCTGCTGGGTGATCGTGCTCCCGCCCTGACGGATCTCTCCCCCGGCCAACAGGTTCTTCCAGGCGGCGCGCAGGATCGACTGGTAGTCGATCCCGGCGTGCTCGAAGAAGGTGCTGTCCTCCGCCGCGACGAACGCACGCACCACGTGCTGGGGGATCTCGTCGAGGGTGACGAGGAGGCGGCGCTCGTTGAAGAATTCACCGATCCGCTCGCCGTTGCGGTCGTAGACTACGCTCGCCAGGGGCGGTCGGTAGTCCTCCACGCTCCGGATGTCCGGAAGATCGCGGACGAAGGCGAGGTAGAAGCCGATGCCGGCCGCGAGCGCGCCCAGACCCAGCAGGCCTCCCGCCCACGCCAGCCAGCGCAGGAGCCGCGAGCGCCCCCAAGTGTTGGAACCCATTGTCACTCCGGGGGATTCTGCGACCGTAGCCGACGGCGCGCCCCCTGCGCTACCGCTTCGGCGCGAACCCGAGCAGGCTTGACGTGGCAACTTCCCCCCCGACCTACGTCTTCGTGATGGACCCGATCGAGTCCATCGACATCCAGGGCGACACCACTTTTGTGCTCATGCTGGAAGCCCAGCAGCGGGGCCATCGGGTGCTCTACGTCCTCCCGGACGACCTGGGCGTGGCCGGAGGCGAGGTGGTGGCCCGGGCGCGGCCCGTGACGCTCCGGCGGGAGGTCGGCCGCCACGTCGACATCGGCGAGCCCCGGATCCTGGCCCTCGATCGCGAGGCCGACGTCGTATTCCAGCGCAAGGACCCGCCCGTCGACGCGGCCTACGTGACGACGACTCAGATCCTGGCGCTCTGCCGCCGGGCCCTGGTGCTGAACCGCCCTGAGGGGATCCTGACGGCGAACGAGAAGCTCTACGCCCTGAACTTCGCGGACCTGATGCCGGAGACCCGGGTCACCCACTCCATCGCGACCTTGCGGGAGTTCATGCACGAGCTGGGCGGGGAGATGATCGTCAAGCCCCTCGACGGTCGCGGCGGGGAGGGGATCTTCCACGTCCATGAGGCGGATCGGAATCTGGTCTCGATCCTCGAGCAGTCGACGACCTTCGAGAGTCGCCGCGTCATGGCGCAGCAGTACCTCCCGGCGGTGCGGGAAGGCGACAAGCGCCTCCTCCTCGTCGACGGAGAGCCCCTGGGAGCCGTGATGCGGGTGCCCGCCGAAGGCGAGCACCGGGCGAACTTCCACGTCGGGGGGAGCGCTGCGAAGACGGTCCTCGACGCGAACGACCGCCGCATCATCGAGCGCCTCGCGCCAAGTCTGCGTCGAGACGGGCTCTTCTTCGTCGGGGTCGACGTCATCGGGGGGCTCCTCACCGAGGTCAACGTGACCAGCCCAACCGGCGTCCAGGAGGTCAACACCCTCGAGGGTCGACGGCTCGAGGTGGACATCCTCGACGCAGTCGAGGCGCGTCTCTCGTCGGAGCGCTGAGCCTCCCGGGCCCCCCCAGCGTCGGGGATGAGCGCGTCGAGCCTCACCCGGGCGGCTTCCCACCGTCGGAGGGGCCTCCCCGGAACTCGCAACTTCCGACGGCAAATGCCCGTTATACCGTTGACATGTGTGATTTCCGGCACGACACTCTCCGTCGGTGCGGAGGGACCGTCCCCCCGTGTCCGTCGAGCATCGCTCGATTTCGCACCGCCTTTCCTCCGCGTCCCGCATGCCTTCCTCCCCTCCGCGGGACGAATCCAAGACGAAGGAGATGGCTTATGGCCACGGTAGTCGCGAAGACCGGCATCAAGCGGGAAAAGGGCTGGCTCTACTATCTCGACAAGAAGGGGGACGTGAGCCGAGCACGGATGGCCCGAGGCGGGGGCAAGGTGCCCAAGGGTAAGCCGCAGAAGGTCGAGAAGTGCGGCATCGAGCGCGAGGTGGGATTCCTCTACTTCATCGACAAGAAGGGGAATGTCTCCAAGGTGAAGATGGCGCGATCCACGAGTCGCCGTCGGACGCCCGCTCGCAAGACGGCCGCCCGGAAGACGACCACGCGTCGTCGGACGACGGCTCGGCGGAAGACCGCCAAGAAGCCGGCGCGTCGCAAGACGGCAGCCAAGAAGACCACGCGCCGCAAGACCACTGCTCGCAAGACGGCAGCGAAGAAGACCGCGCGCCGGAAGACGACCGCTCGGAAGACCACCGCGCGCCGTCGCGCGCGGCGATAGGGTTGCCGCTGCTCGGGGGGACGACCCACGGGTCGTCCCCCCGAGCGTCGAGCGGGCGGGTGCCCGAGTCGATGGCCGGGCCGGCGGCAGGGATCGCCGGCCCGGCGACCGACTTCGCTAGGGTGTTCGCATGGCTCCCGAACCGGCCGATCGCCAGTCGTCTTCGATCGACGGGAGCCCGGAAGACGCGCTTCGACCCGAAGGGGTGCGACACGGCATCCTGATCGTCGACGACGAGCCCGCGATCCTCGAGTCCCTCGAGCTCACGCTCGGAGGGGACTACGTGGTGCACACGGCGCCCAGCGGCGAGGAGGGTTTGGCGATCCTCGAGGCGCACCCGGTCGCCCTGGTGATCAGCGACCAGGTGCTGCCTTCGATGAGCGGAGTCGAGTTCCTCGAGCGCGCGATCGAGATCAACCCCCGCGCGATTCGCATGATGCTCACCGGCTATGCGGACATCGGTTCCCTGGCCCGGGCGATCAACTCGGGACGGATCTACCGCTACATCTCGAAGCCGTGGGAGCCCGACGAGGTGCGGCTCAACGTGAGACGCGCCCTCGAGGCCTACGACCTGGCGACGGAGAACACCCAGCTCGCCTCCGCCCTGGCCGACGCGAACGAGCGCCTGCGCGCCGAGAATCTCTATCTGCGCAGGGAGGTCGAGCGGAAGTACGCCTTCGATCGGATCATCGGCTCGAGCCCCGCGATGAACCGGGTCTTCGAGGTGATGGAGAAGGTCGCCGAGACCGACGCGACGGTCCTCATCACCGGAGAGACCGGAACCGGGAAGGACCTGGTGGCGCGCGCGATCCACTACAGTGGCCGCCGCAAGGACCGGCGCTTCCTGGCGCAGAACTGCGCTTCCCTGCCGGACACCTTGCTCGAGAGCGAGCTCTTCGGACACACGCGCGGAGCCTTCACCGGTGCGCATGCGGAGAAGAAGGGACTCTTCGAGGTCGCACACCGCGGAACGGTCTTTCTCGACGAGGTGGGCGAGACACATCCGGGAATGCAGGTGCGTCTGTTGCGCGTGCTCCAGGACGGAGAGATTCGCCCCCTCGGCTCCTCGGACACGCGCCGGGTGGACGTCCGCATCGTCGCGGCGACCAACCGCGACCTGCGCAAGGAGGTGACGGAGGGCCGTTTTCGCGAGGATCTCTATTACCGGCTGCGGGTAGTGGAGATCGAGCTGCCTCCCCTGCGCGACCGGCGCAGCGACATCCCCCTGCTCGCCCACAGCTTTCTCGACGCGTCGAGCCAGAAGATGGGGCGCGACATCCGGGGCTTCACCAACGCCGCGATGGACCGCATGGTGTCCTACTCCTGGAGCGGGAACGTTCGCGAGCTCGAGAACGAGATCGAGCGCACCGTCGCCCTCGCCGGCGACGCGGACACCGTGACGGTGGACATGCTGTCGGAGCACATCCGCGGCGCGATTCCCGACGCCGATCCCCGGGTCGACGATCTGCCTCCGGGCATGACGATGAACGCGGCCGTCGATGCCCTGAAGCGCCGCATGATCCTCGACGCGATTCAGGAGACCGGGAGCAAGACCCGCGCTGCCGAGCAGCTCGGCGTCCCCCGGCAGTCGCTTCAGAAGATGATGAAGCGCCTGGGCCTGAAGGCCTGACGCTCCGCGGGGGGCCTCAGAGGCCCTTCCACTTGCGCAGCCACGCCCAGGCGGTCGCGACGACGTTCTCGATGTCGGAGTGGCGGGGCTCCCAGCCGTGTTCGGATCGGAAGCGCTGCGCGTCCGCCACCAGCTGGGGGGGATCGCCGGGTCGACGGGGCGCCAGGGTGACCGGGACCGGTCTTCCGACGATCTCGCCGATCGCGTCGAGCACCTGACGGTTGCTGGTGCCGTTGCCCGTGCCCAGATTGCGAGCCCCCACGGGTCGCCCGGCCAGGAGCGCCTCGAGGGCGCGGACGTGGGCGTCGGCCAGGTCGGTCACGTGGATGTAGTCGCGAATGCAGGTGCCGTCCGGCGTCGGGTAGTCGGTGCCGTGGAGCTGGAGCCCGTCGCGCAGCCCGGCCACGGCCTCGAGGGCCGAGGGCACGAGGTGGATCTCGGGCTCGTGGCACTCCCCGGACCGTCCTGCGGCGTCGGCGCCGGCGGCGTTGAAGTAGCGGAGCGCCGCCCAGCGCAGCTCGTGGGCCCGCTCGGCGTCGCCGAGCATTCGCTCGACCATCAGCTTCGAGGCCCCGTAGGGCTGAATGGGTTCCTGAGGGGTGCCCTCGTCGATGGGCAGTCGTGCCGGGATTCCGTACGTCGCGCAGGTCGAGGAGAGCACGAAGACCCGGCAGTCGTGCTCGATCATCGCCTGGAGAAGCGCCGCGGAGCCCCCCGTGTTGTTGCGGTAGTAGTCGAGCGGACGGGCCAGGGACTCGGCCACGTTCAGGTAGGCGGCGAAGTGGAGCACGCCGTCGAAGGGACCCCTCTCACGGAAGAGACCTTCGAGGGCGACGGCGTCGCCCACGTCGCAGCGCACGAGGGGCGTATCTCCGACCAGGTCGGCATGGCCCGCGCGCAGGTCGTCGAGTACGACCACCGAGTGGCCGGCCTCTCGAAGCGCGAGCACCGCGTGAGAACCAATGTATCCGGCTCCGCCGGTCACGAGCAGATGTGCCAAGGACTCGCTCCGATCTCGCGCCGGCGACGGCGCGGAGTGGTATTGTGGGGACCGCCATGGAGATCGTCCACACCACGCACGTGGACTCCCCTATCGGATCCCTTCGGCTCGCCACGACGTCGGCTGGACTCGCCTATCTCGAGCTCCCGAACGCGAGCGGCCGGGGCATGCGGGGATGGCTGCACCGTTGCCTGCCCCAAGCGCGCTGTATCGAGGGTTTCGCGCCCAATCGCCGTGCGGCGGCGCAGGTGCTCGAGTACCTCGAGGGCAAGCGCACCGACTTCGATCTCGAGCTCGACCCCCGGGGCACCGAGTTCCAGCTCCGGGTCTGGAATGCCCTGCGCGAGATCCCCTACGGCGAGACCCGCTCCTACGCCGAGGTGGCAGCGCAGGTCGGCGCCCCCCGGGCCGTGCGGGCCGTAGGGACGGCCAACGGCGCGAATCCCCTCTCCCTGGTGATCCCCTGCCACCGGGTGATCGCCAGCGGGGGGAAGCTCGGCGGCTACGGCGGAGGCCTCGATCTCAAGGCGCGGCTCCTCGCCATGGAGCAACGCGCGGGGCCGCTGTTCTAGCTTTCGTCTTCGCTCGGCTCCCGCGAGGGGGACCTCGCAGGGCCTCGCTGCGCGCGCCTGTCCGGGCGGCTCCCGCCGCCCTGCGGCGCTTGCACGGTCCGGGGCGGCGCTTCGGTCGCTTCCGGCAAGCCGGCGTGCGGCGAGACCGTGCATTGCTCGTCGCGGCAGTGGGCGAACGGACAGCCGGATTCGTGGCGTCGGGCGCTACGGCATCGATTCCCTAGGTGGGGAGCGCCCGTATC
>CALDCK010000191.1 GCA_937937315.1 uncultured bacterium | reverse complement strand
GCCTCGACGAAGTCACGGATCTCGCTGCGCAGCCAGTGGTAGCGGCGCGCCTCTCGTCGGTTCGGATCCATGCCCTGCTGGACCACGGTCCAGTCGCCGTCGTCGCTTACGATGAAGCCGTGGAGGTAGAGCTGGAAGCCGTCCTGGACGGCGGCGCTGTCGACCTTGGCGACGAGTCGACTGGTGCGTGCCAGCGCGTCGCCCTCGAGCCCGGTGCGGTCGCCCACGGCGCGCAGCTCGTTGGGGGTGCGCCGCGACTGCCGCCCGCGGCCCCCGCACACGTGGAGTCCGAGCTCGTCTTCGACCGGTGCGAGCCCGCGCTTCAGGGCGCCCAGCACGCTCGTGGTGATGCCCGAGGAATGCCAGTCCATGCCCATGACGGCCCCGAAGGACTGGAACCAGAAGGGGTGCGCCAGCCGCTCGAGGAAGGCCCGACGGCCGTAGTGGTGGACGACGGCCTCGGTGAGGACCCGCGCCATGCGCTCCATGCGCCGCGACAGCCACGGGGGTACGTGGCCTCCATGGAGGGGGAGATCGGCGCTGCCGGTTCGGGCGGCCATCGGAGAGCAGTATACGGGGCCCGTCCCCTGCTTGCGGAGCCGCCGTCGCCTGGGCGAGTCTCCGGCCCATACCCGCACCCGGTGGAGAACCCCCATGGCGATCGGCGACGCGTACGAATCCTTCGATGCACTCGGCCTTGCCGAGCTGGTGCGGCGAGGAGAAGTCCGGCCGGGCGAGCTGCTGGAGGCGGCCATCGAGCGCGCCGAGCGACTCAACCCGAAGATCAACGCCGTCGTGATCCCCCTCTACGACGAGGCGCGGCGCGAGATCGCGTCGGGAGCGCCCGAAGGGCCGCTGGGGGGCGTTCCGTTCCTGCTGAAGGATCTCTACGCCTACTACGCCGGCGTGCGCATCACCCACGGCTCCCAGATGTTCTCCGACTTCGTCCCCGACCACGACAGCGAGCTGGTCGCCCGCTATCGGCGCGCCGGTCTCGTCATCTTCGGGCGCTCCGCATCGCCGGAGTTCGGCCTCGTCACCTCGACGGAGTCGAAGCTCTTCGGAGCCACCCGCAACCCGTGGAACCTGGAGCGGATCGCCGGCGGCTCCTCGGGCGGGGCGGCGGCGGCGGTCGCGGCGGGCATCGTTCCAGCGGCGCACGCCAGCGACGGCGGGGGGTCCATCCGCATTCCCGCCTCCTGCTGCGGCCTCTTCGGGCTGAAGCCGACCCGCGCCCGGACGCCGTCGGGACCCGACGCCGGCGAGGGCTGGAGCGGGATGAGCACGGCCCACGTGGTGACGCGCAGCGTGCGCGACAGCGCGGCGTTGCTCGACGCATCCCAGGGTGCGGATCTCGGCGCCCCCTACTGGGCGCCTCCTCCCGAGAGGCCGTACATGGAGGAGGTGTCGACGGCGCCGGGTCGCCTGCGTATCGCGCTCCAGACCCGGGCCTTCAACGGCGTGGAGACCCACCCGGACTGCATCGCAGCCGCCGAGGACGCCGCGAAGCTCTGCGCCGGTCTGGGCCACGACGTGGAGCCGGCGGAGCTGTCGATCGACGTCGAGGGATTCGCCCGGGCCAGTCAGGTCATCATCGCAGCGAACCTGCGCGCGACGCTGCTGGACCGCGCCGCGGAGCTGGGGCGCGAGCTCTCGCCCGAGGACGTGGAGCCCATGACCCACGTCATGGCGAGCGTCGTGAAGGACGTCGAGGCGGCGGACTACGCCCGGGCGATCCGCACGATCCACGGGTTGGGCCGCCAGGTCGCTCACTTCCTGGAGCGCTACGACGTGCTGCTCACGCCGACCCTCGCGACGCCGCCCTTCGAGATCGGGCGCCTCTCCCTGAGTGCCAGCGATCTGCCCGTCTTCATGGAGAGCCTCCTCGGGACCATCGGGTTCACCCAGCTCTTCAATGCGACTGGAAATCCCGGGGCCTCGATTCCGCTCTACTGGAACGAGGCGGGTCTGCCGATCGGAGTTCAGCTGGTGGGGCGCTTCGGAGACGAGGCGACGCTGCTGCGACTCGCGGCTCAGCTCGAGCAGGAGCGGCCGTGGTGGGAGCGACGTCCCCCGCTGTCTTGACGGATCGCAGGCCCTCGACTACACACGAGAGATCATGGTGATGCGAAGCGCGGCGCAGATTCTCTGCCGGACCCTCCTTTCCGGCCTGCTTCTTATGCAGGCGGGAAGAGGTGTCCTCGGCCGCTAGTTCAGATCGCGCCACCGAGCACCCTCTCCCGCCGAGCTGCGAGTCGCAGCAAGAGTTGGCTGGAGGGGGTTTCGTGTTTCTGGGCGGGTCCACTCGTGAGGACCCGGTCCGACGGACCCGAAGGGTCCTTCCAGCTCGCCCTGTCGGCTTTGCTTCGGCGCGGAGGGGAATGGAAGGAGTCCATCATGTCCGAGAAGGTCACGGTTTTCGACACGACGCTGCGCGACGGCGAGCAGACCGCAGGAGTCTGCTTCTCGGCGCGCGACAAGATCGAGATTGCGTCGGCCCTCGCCGAGATGAGGGTGGACGTGATCGAGGCGGGCTTCCCCGCGGCCTCGGCGGCCGAGCGGGAGGCCGTGGCCGCGGTCGCAGTTCATGTGCGGGGGGCCAGCGTCTGTGCCCTGGCTCGGGCAGTCCCCTTCGACATCGACGCGGCGAAGGACGCCCTGCGCCACGCGGAGCGGCCCCGGATCCACACCTTCATCAACGCGAGCGACGTCCACCTGGCCCATCAGCTCCGCAAGGGGCGCGAGGAGGTGCTGTCGATGGTGGAGTACGCAGTGAGGTGCGCCCGCGATGCCACCGACGACGTCGAGTTCAGTCCGATGGACGCGACGCGCGCCGACCCGGACTTCCTCGTCGATGTGGTTCGCGTCGCACTCTTCGCCGGCGCCCGCACCGTGAACATCCCGGACACGGTGGGCTACGCCCTGCCCGAGTCCGTGCGCTCCATCATCGAGACCCTCTACGAAAGGGTTCCGGAGCTCGAGGAGGGGATCGTGTCCTTCCACGGCCAGGACGATCTGGGCCTGGCGACGGCGAACGCGTTGGCGGCGGTGTCCGCGGGTGCGCGTCAGGTGGAGCTGGCGGTGAACGGCATCGGCGAGCGCGCCGGGAACACCGCCTTCGAGGAGGTGGTGATGGCGATCCAGGTGCACGGGAGCAGCCTGGGCGTGCACACCGACGTGGATCCTCAGGGGATCTGCGGCGTGTCGGCCCTGGTCGAGGCGAGGAGCGGTATTCGGGTGCCGCCGAACAAGGCGGTGGTCGGGGAGAACGCCTTCCGGCACGCGTCGGGCATCCACCAGGACGGCGTCCTCAAGTGGCGCGAGAACTACGAGGTCCTGGACCCGGCGGCGATCGGTCACGCCCGCGGAACGGAGATCGTGCTGGGGAAGCTCTCGGGCCGGGCGGGGTTCGTGGCGCGGGCGGCGCAGCTGGGCTTCTGCCTCTCCGACGCCGCGCTGGATCGCGCCTTCGAGCGGTTCCAGGCGCTGGCCGACGGCAAGGCGGTGGTGGAGGACGAGGATCTCGTCGAGATCTGCAATGCGGCGTGAGGGCACTGGCCCGGGGCAGGCGCGATCGGCTGGATCGCGCGCTTCGGGCCGGGCTCGTCCTCAGTGGGGACCGCGAATCGCCGTGACGAGGACGTGCCAGGCGGCGCGGTAGACCTCGCGATGATCGATCTTCGAGACTCCGCGGGTGCGGTCCTCGAAGACGATCGGGATCTCGGCGATACGGAAGCCGGCGCGGTGGACCCGACAGACCATCTCCTCGAGGAAGGAGTAGCCCGAGCTGCCGATCTTGAAGGGCTCGACCCGCTCGATCACCTCGCGGCGATAACAGCGAAATCCGGCGGTGCAGTCGTGTACGGGAACGCGCAGGAGGAGGCGGGTGTAGGCGTTCGCGAAGCGCGAGAGCAGTCGGCGGGTCAGGGGCCAGTTCGTGACTCCACCTCCGGGCACATAACGCGAGCCGACGACCATGTCGGCCTCCCCCATGGCGGAAAGGATGGTGGGCAGGTAGCGCGGGTGATGGCTGTAGTCGCAGTCCATCGTGAGGATGAGGTCGGCGTCGTGATCGAGGGCGTAGCGAAAGCCCGCGAGGTACGCGCTGCCGAGTCCCAGCTTTCCGGCGCGGCGCAGCAGGTGCAGCCGGGGCTCGTCCTGACGGGCGCGCTCGACGAGATCGCCCGTGCCGTCCGGGCTGTTGTCGTCGACGACGAGCACCTCGATCGAGGGGTCGCGAGAGAGGATGTCGGCCGAGAGAGGCAGGACGTTCTCGGCCTCGTCGTAGCTCGGCAGGATCACGATGGCGCGCATCTGCGGCGCGCAGGATAGATCAGATCCGTCTCACCGCCCCCCTTCCGCGGGAGTCGCTGCTCGCGCCACGGCGAAGATCCTGTTCTCCAGGTGGACGAGCCGCGCGAGGCCCAGGAGGGTCTGGAGCATGAGGCGTGTCGGTGCTCCGAGGGTCAGGCGTCGCAGATCCGTGTTCTGACGCTCGATGTGGATCAGCTCGAGCTGCGCCCGGGCGCAGGCGTCGGTCAGGGTTCGCGGGTCGAAGTAGAGGAAGTGCTGCTCGATGTAGAACTTCTCGAGCGGGCGGGTGAGTCGCCCCGCCGTGATCCGGTACATCGATCCGGCGATCAGGTCGAGGATGCTCCGCTGATTGGGGGTCGAGATCCCGATCACGCCGCCTGGGGCGAGCACACCGCGTGCGGCGGACAGCAGGTCGACTGGAGAACGCGCGTGCTCGATGATGTCCCACATCGTGATTGCGTCGAAGGTCTTGCCGCTTCCGTCGAAGTCGCGGAAATCCCCCTCCCACACCTCGAGCCCGAACTCCGAACGGGCGTAGGCGATCGCCTCGGCACAGTCGTCGACGCCGTAGGGCTCCCAGCCCCGACGCCGGGCGACTGCGAGGAAGAGCCCCGTGCCGCAGCCGATGTCGAGGAGCCTCCCACTGCTGCGGTGGGGCTCGATGGCGTCGAGCCAGCGCTCGTAGAGCTGGACCAGCGGGTTCGCGGGATCGTCGTCGTAGGTGAACCCGTAATAGGAGCGCAGCTCGGGTACGGAGCCCTCGCCCTCGGTGTAGAGGTGGGTGAACATCTCACGCACCTCTTCCGGGCGAAGCTGCGGCCACAGGTAGACCAGCGAGCAGGCAGAGCAGTCGTAGACGCGGAAGTCGGTGATGCGATAGCGGAGTCGCTTCTCCGGACTCTCGCAGACCGGGCAGCGCGCGTCGTCGTCGGTCCTCAAGGTGGCCGACACTGCCACAGGGGCCGGTCGGGATACAACCGGCCCCGGGCTCCCGTCCGAGCTCGCAGGTGCTGCTGCTTCACATCAGGCGCCGATCCACTCTCGGGATCGATCGCCGAGTGCGGCGCGCGCGCCCGTCACCACCAGCAGGGACCCGGCGAGCCCCGCCAGCCAGGGCAGGGCGATCCGGATCCCGTCCGCGCCCTCCTCGGGGAGGGGGAGGAGGTCCTGAACCGTCAGGACGAAGAAGAGGTGGAAGAGGTAGATCGTATAGGTGGCATCGCTCGTGAAGCGCAGCCATCCCGGGGAGCGACCGGCTCCCCCGGAGAGGAGGATGATCGCCCCGAGGATGGCGTAGACGTCGAGCCAGGCCGCGGTGCGGATGAGGGGCGCCGGGACGCTGCCCTCGAGGGCGCTCGCGGCGGTGAGGAGCACTGCGCTGACGACGCACCCCACTGTGAGGAGCGGGCGGTGGCGCGCGACGAATCGTGCGAGGGGCTCGGCGTGGAGGCGCACCGACCAGCCGATCAGGAAGTAGGCCCACCACATCATCGGGTTTCGGATCTGCCAGGTGAGATGCATCAGGCCGAAGGTGCCGATCTCCATCAGCCACTGGGCGGTGACGGACGCGGCGGTGAGGGCGACGACGCTACGGCGCGAGAGTCGGGCGAAGGCGGGCGTCGCGAGCACGAGGATCGCAATCACGAAGACGTAGTAGTAGGGCCCGAAGGAGGCGCCGATGAGCAGGTCCATCCAGACGGTGCCTGTCATCGTCGGCTCGTCGCGCCAGAGGTGGAAGGCCTGGGCGAGGAGCGACGCCACCAGGTAGGGCACCAGGATGCGTTGCAGCCGACCCCGGGTCGTCGCGAAGGACACGGGCGATTCACGGGCGTAGAGGAAGCCCGACGCGCACAGAAACGCCGGGACGCCGAAGCGGGTCGCGTGGCCGATCCAGATCTCCAGGGCCGAAACGGACGGATCCCACTGAGGGCGCATCGAGTGGATCAACACGATGGTGAGGATGCCGGCGGCCTTCAGTGCGTCGATCTCGACGAGCCGGTCGCGCGGGACGGTCATCGGGGCTTCCGACAGACCGCGAGCCAGTCGATGGCATCGTCGCGAGCGGGCTCGATGGGGAAGTCGCCGGGTCCGACCTCCGGCGTTCCCTCTCCGGAGTCCGCCCCGCGCCGCACCAGGACGGCGAAGGCGGCGAACAGCCTCAGCACCAGGCCGCGGGGCAGGCGGTCGCGCAGGCGCAGCGGATCGAGGCGCATGATGCGGCGGATGCGGCGGGAGCGATCGTCCATGTAGGCGCGGACCGGCTCGCTCATGCCGACCCCGAGCATCTCGACCTCGGCGAAGTGAGCGGCCAGACACCCGGACAGCTCCTCGGCGCGGTACTCGTGCACGTGATAGGGATTCACGCCGTCCGACAGGAGGATGTTGGGCGTGGAGACGATCGCGAGGCCCTCGGGCCGCAGCAGTCGGGCGATGGTCTCCAGGTAGGGAGAGGGGTCCTCGAGGTGCTCGAGCACCTGGAAGCTCGTCACCAGATCGAAGCTTCCCGCGGCCAGGGGGATGCCGCGCAGATCGGCGCGGGCGAAGAGAGCGCCGCTGCTGCGGTTGACGGCGTCCGGCGCGATCCGATCGATTCCCAGGACGCTCGCGCCGGCTCCCGTGAGCCCGACCGTGCCGTAGCCGGTTCCACAGCCGAGGTCGAGGACGCGCCCACTCCCGATTCGCGAGCGCGCGAAGCCGTAGGCGGCGTGATGGCGGGCGAGGTCGACGGCGAAGAGGGGGTCGCCCTCGTGGAGTCGTTCGCCGGTGAAGAGGGTGCGGCTCACGCCGGCGCGCCCCGGGTCTCGCGCAGAGCCTCCCGGGTGAACTCGCGGGCGAAGACCGCTCCCATCAGGGCGCGCAGCGTCAGCATGCCAGCCGACAGGATGAGGCTCATCGCCAGCAGGGTCTCCTGGGCGGCGTAGTCCGAGAAGAGGTAGATGAAGGCGGCCTGACTGGTGCCCAGGCCCGCGACGGCGATCGGCAGCGCCGCGACGAGGGCGACGATCAGCACCCCGGCCACGATCTGGACCAGGGGCGCCCGGACCTCGAAGGCCGCGAAGGCGACGCCGCACACCGATACGAAGCAGACGGCGAAGGCGATTCGCAGCGCGAAGACGTCGGCGAGGCGCGCCGCGGGGACGGTCCGCATGCCTTCGAAGACGGCGAGGGAGCGGATGCGGTCGAGGGGTCCCAGGGAGGCGGGGGTGCGGAGCAGCGCCAGCCCGCCGAAGAAGCCCGCGAGGGCCAGTAAGAGCACCCCCGCATGGATTGCCGGGCCGCCGCTCTGCATCCACACCGTTCCGATGCCCGCCATGCACAGCACGATCAGCAGGTCGACAGAGGAGATCAGGATCACGATGCTCACGGCGCGCCCGAGCGGCAGTCCCGCGCGGCGCTGGAGGAGTACGGAGAGGGCGGCGACGCCGAGCGCGTAGTGGACGATCCCCAGCAGGTAGCTCGCGCACTTGATGCGCGCCGCCGTCCACTTCGAGATCGCGTCGGGGCCTGCTTCGAGGGGCCGGGTGAGGGACATCGCTTCGATCCACAGCGAGACGGCGCCGTAGACGAGGAGGGCCGGGACCATCCAGCCGGCGACCCGCCAGGAGAGCGCCTGCATCAGGGCTCCCGGGTCGACGCCGGCACCGAGCCAGACGAGGATCGCGAGGCTCACCACCGCCGGCAGCACCCGCTGAAGGGCGGTGCGGGTCATCGGGGCTCCACCCTCTCCCAGCTCAATCCGGAGACCTCCGTTCGTTCGAAGAGGCCGTCGAAGGTACCCGACGCGGTGACCCCGATGGCGAGGAGCGTCAGGGCGGTGCAGATCGAGACGGCCTGGATGCGTCCCCTGCGAATCCAGTCGACCAGCGAGTCGCTGGCGTAGGCCGCGTAGGGCAGACACAGGCCGAGGAGCGTCGTTCCCTTGATCACCGCGAACCACGGATTCTGCCAGGTGTAGATCGCGAATCCTGCGAGGGTGAGGAGGACGAGGCCGACCAGGGGCACGTCCACCGGGTTGCCGCGAAGGGCCCGTCGCACGCCCCGGGCGAACCCGGTGAGGAACGCGGCCGTCGGCAGGAGGGCGAGCAGGAGGACGGCGGTGCCGAGGCGACGGACCGGCTCCGAGTCCGTCGGCAGGAAGGAGCGGTGCGCATCGAACCAGAGGGATGCGTAGGTGCTGCCCCAGACCGAGCGGAGCAGGTCCGGGTCGAGGAGCTGTGGATTCGTGAAGGTCGACAGGGGAACGACCACGTAGTCGAGCAGCGAGCGGGTGCCCGGCGGCATGGAGAACATCAGCTCGTGGGCGGGGAGCCCGAAGGGCTGGATGTACCCGTAGAGGATCTGGTTGCGCGCGTAGAACCAGCCACCGGCGGCGAAGGCCGCGACCAGGGCCACGCCGAGCTGGAGCGCCGGCCCGCGGAGGGTGCGTCGACGCGCAGCCTCGGCGGTGATCGCCAGGGCGATGCACGCGATCGCGAGCACGCCGGTGAGCTTCGAGAGCAGCGCCAGCCCGGCTGCCAGGCCGCAGAGCGCGCTCCGCACCAGCGCGCGGCGGAGGTCCGTGGGCGGGTCGGGGGTGGCGATGATCCAGAGCGCAAGGGCTGTGAAGGTCGCGGAGAGCAGCTCCTCGTTCACCATCGCGCTCATGTGCAGGTGTGCCGGCAGGAAGAGCACGAGCCCCCCGGCCAGCGCGGCTCTCGGCCCATCGTCGGGTGCGATGCGTCGAACGAGGGCTACGGCGAGCCCGGCGACCGCCAGCCCCAGGAGGACGTTCAGGAGCGGCACCAGCACGAGCCAGTTCGGCGCGGCGCGTACCAGCAGTGCCGCGGCGGCGAAGTAGAGCGGGGGGTCTCCGCTGGACCATCCCGCGTCGGGAGGCGGAAGGCGCCAGGCGCGCGAGAGCGCGACGATGTACTCCCAGTTGTAGCGGGCGTCGAAGCCCCAGTCGGCGGGGTAGGTGCGGGCGTTGTGGATGCGGGTCACGACGGCCACGCACAGCGCCCCGACGCCCAGTCCGCCGAGGACCCGGGGGGCCACGGCTCAGCGCACCGCCATGGAGGTCTCGAGGGCGGCCTCCATCTGGTCCGCCGCATGGCGCCACTCGAAGCGCTTCGACCAGGCGATCGACTCCCGGGACATGCGCAGCGCCAGCGCGTCGTCCGTGAGCAGGGCGCCGATCCGGTCGGCGAAGGCCGCGACGTCCCGATCGGGTACGAGGAACCCGGTCTCACCGTCCCGCACCGAATCGCGCAGACCCGGCGCATCGCTGGCGACGTTGGGCGTGCCTAGGGCGTTCGCCTCGATGACCGTGAGCCCCCAGCCCTCTTTGGAAGAGGGGCACACGCAGACCCGCGATCCGGCCAGCAGACGATCGCGCTCGGCCTCCTCGATGAAGCCCGTGAAGCGCGTCCGCTCCGCCATCCCCGCCTCCCGGGCAACGCCTTCGAGGCGCGCCCGGTCCCCGCCCTCGCCGATTACGACGAGCTCGGCGTCAGGGATCTTCGGGGCGAGGCGGGCCATCGCCTGGATCAGCACGTCCACATTCTTGTAGCGTTCGAGGCGGCCCACGTAGACCACACGGTGACCGCGCTCCGCGAGGTCCGGCGGTGCGAGGCTCGGGGGCTGGATGCCCGGGTGGTGGACCTCGACCCGCTCTCCCGCGATTCCGCGTCGCACCAGGTCGTCCCGCGTGCTTTCGGAGATCGCGACGAAGTGCTCGCGGCGGTAGAGCGTCGGGATCAGCCGCTCGGCGCTCCAGACGGCGGCGGCGATCGGCCACGAGACCTGTTGGAAGGCGGTCTCCCCGAAGAGGTGATGGCACAGCGCGAGCACCGGTTTGCGCGAGTAGACCGGCGACAGGAAGGGCAGCTTGTTCAGGCACTCCACCACCACGTCGACGGACCCGCGGCGTGTGGCACGCGCACAAGACCAGGCGGCCCGCGGGTAGTAGAGGGGGAGGGCGCCCACCCGCTCGACCTCGATCTCGTCGACGCGCTCCCGCGAGGCGGCTCCCGGGAAGGAGCTCGAGAGCATCGAGATCGGGTGGCCGCGAGCGGCGAGGCGCCCGAAGATCTCGGCGACGTGGACCTCGGCGCCGCCCGCCTTCGGGTGCCGCGGGTCGCGCTCGTTCAGGATCAGGACGCGCGTCACGTCCGTTCGTTCACACCCGACCGAGTGCGTCGGCGATGCGCAGCCACAGGGCCATCCAGAGGGCTTCGAGCCCGATCCGCGCCGTGAGCTTGGACGCGCCGCGGGTGCGGTCCAGGAAGAAGAACGGAATCTCCTTCACCCGGGCGCCGTGTCGGATCAGGCGGTAGTTGAGCTCGATCTGGAACGCGTAGCCGTTGGCGCGGACCCGCTCGAGCCCGATCCGTTCCAGGATGCTGCGCCGAGCGCAGCGGAAGCCGCCCGTGGTGTCGGTGATCGGTAGGCCCGTCACCTTCCGCACGTACCAGTTGCCGAAGTAGCTGAGCAGGATCCGCTCGATGGGCCAGTTCACCACGGTGATTCCGTCGAGGTAGCGCGAGCCCATCACCACGTCGTAGTTCTCGATCTCGGCGAGCATCGTCTGGAGGGTCTCGGGCGGATGGGAGAAATCGGCGTCCATCTGGACGACCCAGTCCGCGCCGAGGGACAGCGCCTGCCGGATGCCCGCGCGGTAGGCGGGCCCGAGGCCCTCCTTGTGCTCCCGGTGGAGCACGTGGATCCGGGACTCCTCACCGGCGAGCTCGTCGGCGATCTTTCCTGTGCCGTCCGGCGAGTCGTCGTCCACGACCAGGATCTCGATGCGGGGATCCTGCTCGAGGACCTGCGGCAGCAGCAGCGGCAGGTTCTCGCACTCGTTGTAGGTCGGGATGACGACGATGCAGCGGCTCAACGCGGTTCTCGCTCCTGTACCCTTCTACCCACTCGCGGCCCCGTCGCGCAAGACATCATCGGAGCGTATCGGGTGCCTCACGGTCGCGCCGAGCCCGAACCCCCAGCGGGCCGCGCGGGACGAAGAAGCGGAGCTCCTCGCCGGCTCGAATCACCCGCACCTCGGTGGAGCGGCCGGGCTGGCCGGCCCCGGTGCTCCGGATCAGATCTCCGACCTCGTAGAGGGGCCGACCGCCGTAGCTCCGGATCACGTCACCGTCCTCGATCCCCGCGGCGGCGGCGGGGGAGTTCTCGAGCACATCGGACACGACCACCCGGTTGTGCCGCCCGGCGGCGTAGAGGAGGACGTCGTACTCGTTCTCGCCGATCTCTTCCCGCAGCTGCTCGTGGAGCTGCTGGATCTGGTCGCGAAACCGCCGGCTGCCGTGCCAGCCCTCCCGGCGGGCGAGGTCGGCCAGGTAGAGCCGGTCGAGCTCGAGGGTGTCCCAGCGCTCTCGCAGGCGGGCGATGTCGGACTCGACGTAGCCCGCCCCGCGCAGCCAGGCCTCGTCGAAGGCGGGGGCTCCCGTCGCGCGGTCGCCGGTGCCGGCTCCGGTGGCGTCCGCCGCGTCGGCGTCCTTCGTCTCGGTGCCGGGTCTCCGGCCCTGAAGGGTGGCGACCTGCGCGGCCAGGGCATCGCGTTCGCGGCGCAGCGCCTCCAGCGCCTCGCGCAGCTCCCGGAGATCGGGCGCGTCGGAGGGCAGGGGGCTCCCGGAGGCGATCGGAGGTCCGGGGCTCGGCTCGGAGCGCTCGAAGAGGAGGGCCCCCAGGGCCACACCCGCGACGAGACCGGCGATCGCGCCCCAGAGGATCCGTGCGCGATGCTGCATGGGGTCAGCGTGGCAGAGCCGGGCGACCCGGGCCAGCGCCGGGGTGGTCAGGTGGAGCTGCGGGCGTCGCCGCCTCTGCGGTCTATCATGCGGGAACCCGTCCCGAGGACTCCTCGGACCTGCCGATGCGGCCGATTGCGGACGGCCCGAACGGACACGCACGAAGGGAGCGTCGCAGCCTTGGGATCGCCGGGTTGGATCGGGCTCGTGACGCTGACGTTGCTCCTGGGCGTCGCCTGCTCCGACGGAGGTCGCGAGCGTGTGCTCCTGATCGGCATCGATGGGGCGGCCCCGCGCCTGGTGGAGCCGATGCTGCGCGAAGGGGCGCTTCCGCACCTCTCGGGGCTCGCGGAGCGCGGGCTCTACCGCAAGCTCCTCTCCCATTACCCCATCGAGTCGCCGCGCATCTGGACCTCAATGGCCACCGGAGTCCTGCCCCGTCGCCACGGCATCGAGAGCTTCGGCTTTCGCGACGAGCAGGGCGGCAGGCACCTGTTCACGAGTGCCCATCGCAAGGTGCCCGCGCTCTGGAACATCCTGACTGCTGCGAGCCGATCCGTGGGCGTGGCCAACTGGTGGAACAGCTATCCGCCGGAGGCGATCGATGGCGTGATCGTCTCGGACCATCTGCTGACCCGGGACGTCCTGGGCCGCCAGCGCATTACGGGTGCCGAGACGGCGACCGTGGGATCCATCGCCTCGCCCGAGGGCTGGGACGAGCGCGTGCGGGAGCTCCTGGCGGACGACACACCCCTCACCGGGATCGAGAACCCCTTTGCCGACCCGGAGCGCTTCCCGGGGTGGGAGGTCACCGAGCGGCTGGCCCAACGCTTCGAGAACGACGCCGACGTCGTCCGCGTGGCCCTGGCCATCGAGCGGGAGATCCATCCCGATGTGATGATGGTCTTCCTCCCGGGCATCGATCGGGTGAGCCACATGCTCTGGGCCACCGTCGAGCCCGAGGAGGCCTACGATCCGCCGATTCCCATGACGCCGGTGCTTCGCGCCGCGGGGTTGGCCGCCATGCGGGAGTACTACCGCTACACCGACGCCCTCATCGGAACGCTCCTCGAGGGCTACGGTGATCGCGACCTCGTCCTCGTGGTCTCGGATCACGGCTTCGAGGCGGGTCGAAAGCTCGCGTTCCTGACGGGGGTCCACGACTCTGAGGCCTCGGTGGACGGTGTGATCTTCGCCGCCGGCCCGGGGGTCCAGGCGCCTTCGGATCCGCGTAGGATCTCGGTGAACGACGTGACGCCGACGGTGCTGGCCTGGCTCGGTCTCCCGGTCGCCCGGGACATGGACGGGCGACCGGCGTCCTTCCTGACCGGTCGCGAGGTCTCCTGGGTCGAGAGCTACGCGTCGACCCCCGTCGAGCGACCCGGCTCGCGACCGTCCGGCGCCGAGGAGGACATCCTCGAAGAGCTGGAGTCACTCGGGTACATCGAGCGTGACGACTCCCACTGAGGCGCGGCGAGTGGCGCCGCGCGTCGTCGGGGCCTGGGCCGTGGTGCTCGTCCTGGCCGTGGGGGTGCGGGGCTGGAACGCTCTCGCGGGGCCCCTGATGTGGGGCTACGACGCCTGGGGGCACGTCGCCCACGCGCTGTTCCTGGATCTCCATCGCGGGCTGCCCTGGGCGGACCAGGGATGGTCCTACTTCCACCCCCCGCTCCACTACGCGATCGGCTGGGCTCTCGCTCAGCTGGGCGATGCCGAGGGGCTGGTGCGCGGGCTCGCGATCTTCGGGAGCGTCGCGAGTCTGGGCACCGCAGGCCTGGCGGCCTGGATCGTGAGTCGCGCGCAGCCGCAGCGGCCGCTGCTCGCACCCGTGGCCTTCGGGGCGGTGGCGCTCCTGCCGGTCCATCTCTTCATGAGTCCGATGCCCGGCAACGAGCTCACCCTCACGCTGCTCAGCGCCGCAGCCCTGTGCGTCTTCATCGCCAGCCAGCGGCGCGCTTCTCCCTCCCTGGGCTGGGACGTCGGCATCGGCGTGCTCCTGGGGCTGGCGATGCTCACGAAGTTCAGTGGTCTCGTCCCGTGGCTCGCGATCGCCGGGGCGCTGACCCTGGACGGGTTGTTGGATCCGACACGGCTCCGCCGTCGCGCGCTGCGACTGGCGGTGATGACCGGGGTCGCATTGCTCGTCTGCGCGCCCTGGTACGCGCGCAACGTGAGTGTCTTCGGCACTCCCTTCCAGCTGAGCCGCGACTTTCCCCTCGTGGCCTCGGTCGAGCGCGACCAGCGGCCGGGGGTGCGCCACGCCGCGGACTACCTGCGCTTCCCCCTCGCAGTGTTCGACGAGCCGGATCCTCGCTCGCCGGCGTTGCTCGACTCGGTCTGGGGAACGGCCTACGCAAACGTCTGGGCCGACGTCTTTCGCGAGTCGGACGTGGCGAGGGCGCTGGCGGTGCCGACGAGCTCCGGACGAATGGCGCTGCTGGGCGTCGGTCCGACGCTCCTCTTCCTGTTCGGCGTAGGACTCGGCGTGGGGGACCTGCGCCGGGGACGGCGTCGGTCCGAGTACGGCGTGCTGCTGGTGATGATCGCGGTCAATCTGGCGGTCTTCGCGGTCTTCACCTGGCGGGTGCCGATCTGGTCGGCGCTGAAGTCCTCCTATCTGCTCGGGCTGTCGCTGCCCTTCGGTGCGTTCACGGCGCGGGGTCTGGGTGCGCTGGCGGAGCGAGGCGTCGCCGCTCGAGCACTGGCAGGGGGCTGGCTGGGGATCATGGCCCTGGCGGCCTGCGCCCTCGCCGCCGAGGGCGTCATGCTGCCGCGACGGGCCGATGCTCCGGCCATGGGGGCCGTCTACTACCACTTCGGTGAGTACCCCGCGGCGCGTCGGCTCTACGGACGACTGGCGTCGGGCGCTGCCTATCCCGTGCCGTGGCTCGACAATCTGGCGGCGGTGGAGCTCGCCGCGGGTGACGTCGAGCGCGCCCGACGCTACGCCGCCCGGGCCGTTGCCCTCGAACGTTCGAGCCGTCCGGGTCACGCCTATCGACGCGGGCAGCTGGCCCTCGTCCTCGCCGTCGAGGGCGACCGCGCCGAGGCGGTGCGGCTCCTCGACGAGACGCTGGCGGGGCGGTCGCTCCCGGAGCTCCACGCGAACCGCGGCGCCCTCGCCCTGGCCGACGGCGATTGGGACGAGGCGGAAGCCTCGCTGCGCGCCGCTCTGGCGATCAATCCCGAGCTGCTGACCGCCTGGCTCCACCTCGCCCGGGCTCACGAGGCCCGGGGCCAGGAGGAGGAGGCCGTCAGGGCGCGCCGCGAGGCGGAGCGGAGGGCCTGCACGACGCCGCGCCGTTACCCCCATGGCCTCGGCACCGGGGAAGTCTTGGAGTGGGGGGTCGGCCGCCGCGGGCTGCTCTGGCTGGACGGCGACACCCTGCGCGTCGCCGGGACCGACTTCTTCCGACGCGCCTGCGCGCGAATCGGTCGGCCGACCGCGGAGGACGCCTGATGGCGCGACTCTCG
>CALDCK010000190.1 GCA_937937315.1 uncultured bacterium | reverse complement strand
CCGAGCGGAGTCGGAAAGGCGGCTTCAGCGCCCGCCGGGGCTGGCTGCTGAACACGCATCCCGGGCTGGTTCGCTCCGTCAAGCGCGGCCCTGGGCCGCGCGCGGAGCGAGGGCAGAGCCCGAGCGGAGTCGGAAAGGCGGCTTCAGCGCCCGCCAGGGCTCGCTGCTGAACTCGGATCCCGGGTTGGGGGCAGACGCCGGAGCGGAGCCGGAAGCCCGCGAGGCGCAGGCAAGGTCCTGCGCTCAATAGGGATCGCCGGTAGACCGATCCTCCCGTCATGCCCGAACCGCCGGAGATCGTCGAGGGGGGGACCAACCGGGTCGACCGGGACCCTCCCCCGAGCCTGGGCGCCCTGCTGCCGCGAATCGTCCAGCAGTTCGACGACGAAGGCGCGCTCGGCGTGCTGCTGGTGGACGCCTCCCCCCTGGCCGAGATCGAACGCCAGTACGGGGCCCGCGCCTATCGGCAGGCCTTCGGTGCGCTGGCGGCGCTGGTCGAGGAGCTGATCGGCGATCAGCTCCTGGTGACGGACCTCGTGGTCGCCGGGGAGAGTGGCCGCGACGAGCTGGCGGTCCTGCTCTTCCGGGAGCCGGCCGAGGTGGATTTCTACAAGCGCGAGCTCGACGAGATCACGGCGATTCTCGCCCGAGGCCTCGCCCGACGCGGTCACCGCGTGGGCTATCCCTACACCAAGACCCTCTCACCCCCTGAAGTGGGGTTCGGCACCGCCCTGCGCAACCCGCTGATTCGCGAGGAGGCCCAGATCCGCGCGGCCATGGAGTCCGCCCGGGACCACGTCGAGCTCCGGCGCCGGGTCGAGTCGCGCCGTCGCCGCGCCCAGCTCTTCGAGCTCGTGATCGAGGGCTGTCTCTACTCGGTCTACGAGCCGATCGTCGAGGTCGAGACGCGCACGGTCTTCGGCTATGAGGCCCTGGCTCGCGGTCCCGAGGGAAGCGAGCTCCACAGCCCCGCGAAGCTCTTCCAGCGAGCCACCGAGCAGGACCTGCTCTTCCAGCTCGACTGCCTCTGCCGTGAGAGGGGCCTCGATGGCGCACGCGATCTCCCTGGCGGCGCGAAGCTCTTCTTGAACGTCCGTCCGACCACGATCCACGACCCGAACTTCAGGGCGGAGGCGCTGGAACGGACGCTCGCGCGCTGTCAGCTCAGTCCGTCGGATGTGGTCTTCGAGATCTCGGAGCAGGAGTCGATCGACAACTTCGAGATCTTCCGCGAGGTGCGAGACTACTACGGGAAGCTCGGCTTCCAGATCGCGCTCGACGACACCGGGGCCGGCTACGCGAGCCTCGAGGCCGTGATGGAGCTGGCGCCGGAGTTCATCAAGGTGGACCGCGCCTTCGTGGCAGGCATCGACGAGGATTCGTCGCGCCAGGAGCTGCTCCGCGCACTCCAGTCCCTCGCGCAGCGGCTCGGCTCCCGGATCATCGGAGAGGGCCTCGACACCCTGGAGGAGCTCGAGACGCTCCGCCACCTCCAGATCCCCTACGGCCAGGGCTGGCTCTTCGGCAAGCCCCACCCTCTGCGCCGGGACGTCTGACCCGGCGGGATCGGGAATCCAGCCCCTCCGCCGCTTCTCGTTTGATCTTCGCTGCGGCGCGTGGGACTCTACCGCCGTGGCTGACCCTCGCTCCGAGTCGCTCGGCACCTCGTCGGCCGCGCCGGACCTCGCGAGGGCGAGGGTTCGGCTGCGCGCCCCACGAGCTCGGGTGACGCGCCGAGCGCGCAGAGTCCCGATAGGAGATGACCATGTCCGACAAGCCGATCCTCCACGGCGTCAACGCCTCCCCCTTCGTTCGGAAGGCGCGGATCGCGCTGGCCGAGAAGGGCATCGACTACGAGCTGGTCCCCGTCATGCCCATGGGACAGAGCGCGGAGTACATGAAGAAGAGCCCGCTCGGAAAGATTCCCTGCTGGGAGGAGGGCGACTACATCCTGCCCGACTCCTCGTGCATCATCGCCTACCTGGAGCGGACGCACCCGGATCCGGCCCTCTATCCCTCCGACCCGAAGCAGTTCGGGCGGGCACTCTGGTACGAGGAGTACGCCGACACGAAGCTCACGGAGGCCGTGACCACCGCGTTCTTCAATCGCATCGTCAAGAAGATGATGAACCAGGAGCCCGATGAGGCCGCGGTCGCCGCGAGCCTCGTCGCCGCGGAGCCGGTCTTCGACTACCTCGATGGAGAGATCGCGGATCGCGAGGTCCTGGTCGGCTCCCATTTCTCCGTGGCCGACATCGCCGTGTGCTCTCCCTTCGTGAACTTCGCCCACGCGGGCGAGAGCGTGGACGGATCGCGCTGGCCGCAGCTGGTCGCCTACCTCGCGAGGCACCTGGCGCGGCCGTCATTCAAGTCGGTGATCGAGGAAGAGAAGGCGGCGCTCGGCACCCGCTGAGCCGGCTGGTCCTCGGGTGCCCGCCCGTGCCGGGCGCCCGCATCCGGAGGTTTTTCCATGGCCGATGTCGAGATCGTCGGAGCGAAGATCTCGCCCTTCGTCGAGAAGGTCGTGAGAGCGGCCGAGTACAAGAAGATCGCTTTCACCCACCGCGATCCGACGTCTTTCGGCGAGATGGCGAAGCTCAATCCCGTCACCCGGAAGATGCCCGTCGCCATCTTCGGTGACGTGATGGTCTACGACTCCACGTTCATTCTCCGGGAGTTCGAAGAGCTTGCGCCGGATCCGCCCCTGCTCGCCGCCGATGCGCAGGTCGCGGCGGCGCAGCGTCAGCTCGAGGACTGGTCCGACGAGGCGCTCTACTGGTATCTCATGGCGCTGCGCTGGGCCCCGGAGAACGAGGCACGGACCGTCGAGCAGGTGGCGGTCTACGCGCCCCGGGCGATGAGGCCCTTCGCGGCCCCGATCTTCCGCCGTGTGATCGCCCGTACGACGAAGGCCCAGGGCCTCGGGCGCCTGCCGTACCCGGTCCTGGTGCGCGAGGTGGGGGAGAGGCTCGACGATCTGGTTCTGCTCCTGGCCCAGCGGAGCTTCTTCTACGCCAGCCACCCCGGCGTCGCCGACTTCGCGCTCTTCGGGCAGTTCAAGGCCGGCTGCAGCGGCCCGACCCCCGACTTCGAGCAGCTGGTGTCCGAGCGTCCGACCCTGGCGGACTGGATGAAGCGGGTCGAGGACGCCGCCCGGGGCTGAGGCCGTCGGCGGTCGCAGGCTTGGGGATGGGCCGGCTGCGCCTATAATGCGGCGCTCGGCTCCCGGAGGTCTCATGGCTCGAATCGCAGGTTGGGTCGGGGCAGGGCTCCTGCTCTGCATCGCGCTCTTCTCGATCTACATCTACGGCCAGGTGACCTCCCTCGAGGTGGAGCAGGTCACCCAGGACGTCCACGTGGTCTACGGCCTCGGCAGCAACGTGGGGATCCTGCGCACCGATGCGGGGTCGGTGATCGTCGACACGATGACCTTCCCGATCCAGGGTCGCGAGCTGCGCGAGCGCGCCCGCGCCCTGGCGG
>CALDCK010000189.1 GCA_937937315.1 uncultured bacterium | reverse complement strand
CAGGCCTTCGATCCACTCGCCCTGGTGGGGAAAGTGGCGGCGCACGTCGCGCAGCCAGCGCTGGGAGGCAGGGTCGAATCTGCCGATCCGGTCGGTGAGGCTGCGGAGCGGAGACCCGGCCGTGGCGGCGCGGATGACGGGCCCGACAGCCTCCCCCTGATCGCGCCCGAGGTCGCGCGGCGCACCTTCGCACTCCATCAACGTCGTCGCTCCCCTCGCGATCAGCGCGAGCTCGGCTCGCTCTGGATCGCGAGCAACCCGTCGGGCGAGGCCCATTCGCTCCGGCTCTCGACCGTCAGCCCCGCATTCAGGGAGCCGGTGCGATAGCCGTCGAGGTCGAGGGCCACCCAGCGAAAGCCCAGGGGCTTGATGACGGCGCTGATGCGCGCGGCCATCGAAGGATCGAGCGCCCGGGCGAGCTCCGAGGGATCGATCTCCACCCGCGCCATCTCGCCGTGATGACGTAGACGCACCTGGTGGAATCCCAGCTCTCGCAGCGCGGCCTCTCCCTCTTCGACCTGGCGCAGACGCTCCGGGGTCACCTGGGTGCCGTAGGGAAGACGCGATGAGAGACAGGCCGAGGCGGGAAGGTCCGCGGTGGGCAGTCCCGCCGCGCGAGACAGGTCCCGGATCTCGGCCTTCGAGAGCCGCGCATCGAGGAAGGGGGACAGGACGCCGCGCTCTGCGGCGGCCCGGTGACCGGGGCGGAAATCTCCGGTGTCGTCGGTGTTGACCCCGTAGACGACGTTCGCGAAGCCGAGCTGCTCGCGGAGCTCGCCCATCACCCGAAAGAGCTCCGTCTTGCAGTGGTAGCAACGGTCCGGACGATTGGCGCGGTAGTCGGCGCTGGACATCTCGTCGGTGTCGACGAAGCGGTGGGGAATCGTGAAGCGATCCACCACCTCCTCGGCCGCCTCGCGATGATGGGCCGGGTACGACGGGGAGACCGCCGTCACCGCCAGGGCGCCCTCTCCCAGCACCCGGTGGGCCGCGTAGGCGAGGTAGCTCGAGTCCACGCCGCCGGAGAAAGCCACCAGCAACGGCCCGGAAGCCCGCAGGCGCTCCCCCAGGGCATCCTCTTTCCACTTGAGTTCCGGGGAGATGGGGGCCACCCGGGCAGGGTACGAAGCTGCCGATGGGCGGTCAAGCGAACGGCGTGGCATGCCGACCCGAGCCAGACGACAATAGGTCTCGAGGAGAGGGGAATGACGAAGCTCCGAGTGGGTCTGCTCTTCGGGGGGCGCTCGGTCGAGCACGAGGTGTCGATCGCCTCGGCGAGCTCGATCTTCCGGGCGTTGGATCCCACCCGCTACGAGGTCAGCCTGATCGCGATCGATCACGAGGGCCGCTGGTTCCTGGCGCCGCCGGCGCTGGCACCCCAGCTCGCGGTGGGCGGCGAAGAGGTCCGCCTCCCCACGATTCCCGGCGAGACGGCCCTGGTGCGGGTCGCCCCCGGCGACGCTCGACCGGTGGCGGAGCTCGACGTGATCTTCCCGATCGTCCACGGTCACGGCGGCGAAGACGGAACCCTTCAGGGCCTGCTCGAGCTGGCGGAGGTCCCCTACGTCGGCGCCGGTGTGCTCGGCTCGGCGGTACAGATGGACAAGGAGGTGTCGAAGCGCCTGCTCGCAGCGGCCGGCCTGCCCGTCCTGCCCTGGCGCCGCGTGCGGGCGGCGGAACTCGAGCGCCGCGGCGAGGAACTGGCGGCCGAGGTCATCGACGCCCTGGGGCTTCCACTCTTCGTGAAGCCGGCGAACCTCGGCTCGTCGGTCGGCATCCATCGCGTCACGACGGCGGAGGACCTCCTGCCCGGGCTGCGCGACGCGGCTCGCTACGACACCAAGATCCTCGTCGAGCGCGGCATCGCAGCGCGCGACATCGAGGTGGCGCTGCTCGGCAACGATTCCGTCGAGGCCTCGATCCCCGGCGAGATCCGCACGAAGCGCGAGTTCTACGATTACGAGGCGAAGTACATCGACGAGGACACGGAGCTCCTCGTGCCCGCGCCCGTCTCCGAATCGCTGGCCCAGGCGCTTCGCGAAGCGGCGATCCTCGCCTTCGAGGCCCTCGAAGGCGAGGGGCTCGGCCGGGTGGACTTCCTCGTGGAGCGCGAGACCGACGCGTTCTTCGTGAACGAGGTGAACAGCCTTCCGGGCTTCACGGACGGCTCGATGTACCCGAAGCTCTGGGAGGCGACCGGCCTCCCCTACCCGACGCTCCTCGACCGCCTGATCGAGCTCGCCCTCGAGCGGCACCACGGACGCCGCAAGCTGGTGACCCAGTACAGCCGCTCCTGAGAGCCGGCGGGCGTCACCCGAGCCGACCGACGCTTCAGGGCTTGATCACGTAGCCGAGCGCGCGCAGGTGATTGAGCCGCATCTCGTCGAGCTCGACCTCTCCAGCCTGGGTGCCCCAGGGCGGCTCGCCGCCCGACTCCATATAGGCGGCGGCCAGCTCGCGTAGATCCGCCGGGTCGGCGCCGTCCTCCTCGATCAGGTTGCGCTGCTCCGAGGGGTCGCTCCCGTGATCGAAGAGCTCTTCGTCGTCGGCGCCGCCGAAACGCGCGATGTACCGCCGGTCGCCATCGGTCACCGACACGAGGAACTGGGGCTCCGCCTTCGGCCGCCCCCAGCCCTTCTGGAGCTGGGCGTAGACCGGGCGCAGGAGCGGCGCAGTGGGCTCGGAGGGCGTCTCACCGCCGGTCTCCAACATGAGGGGCAGCAGCGAGACCCCGTCGGCACCGGGAAGCGGCGGGAGCCCGACGATGTCGAGCAGCGTGGGCCAGATGTCGGCGTTCGAGACCGTGTCAGGAACGCGTACCCCGCCGTCCACGAGGAAGGGGAGACTCATCACCCACGGCACGTAGGCCACCTCCCGGTAGAGATTTCGCGCGTGGCCTTCCGATCCGTGCTCGAGGAAGGCCTCGCCGTGGTCCGAAGCGATCACGACGATGGTCTTCTTCAGCAGGTCCTCCTCGCGCAGGGACTCGAAGAGCACGCCGAGGAGTCGGTCGGTCCAATGGATCGACTGATCGTAGGCGTCCGAATAGCTCGTGCCGAAGATCGCGGAGTAGTCGTCGTAGACGTACTGGTGGATGTCCATGAAGTGCATGTAGAGGAAGAACCGCTCGTCGCGGAACTGGTGGAGGAAGTCCACCGCCGACATCACCATGTCCTCGTCGGTCCCCGTGAGGGGGGAGGTCGACTGGCTCTGGCGGTGGATCCTCGCCCGCTCTGCACCGGGAGTCGGGCGCACGTAGACCTCGAAGCCCTGGGCGAAGCCGAAATTCGGCTCGACCCAGCCGTTGCGCCAGAGACCGACTGTGCGGAACCCCGCCTCCCTGAAGAGCTCTGCGGGGACGACCGCCTCTTCCGGAAGGACGTGGTTGTAGCGGAGCACGCCGTTCTTCACGGGGTGCGTGCCGGTCCACAACGATGCCATCGAGGTCTTCGTCCAGCTCGACTGGGCGACCACCCTGTCGAACACGATGCCGTGGGAGGCGATCTCGTCGATCAATGGGCTGGTAGGCCGCTCGTATCCGTAGGCCCCGAGGCGATCGGACCGGAGCGTATCGATCAGCAGGAAGACGACGTTGATATCGTCGCGCTCCCGGAGCTTCGCGAGCTCCGAGATGGGCGCCTTCTCCCGGGTCGGAATCCGGACCTCGAACTGTGTGAGGGCTGCCAGCAACACCAGCGCGCCCGCGAGCGCGAAATAGAACCACGCCGAATCGAGGATTCGCCGGAACATGAGGGGGACCTCCAAGGCGGCCGAATCTACCCGATCGGTCCCGAAAAGCTCAATCGCTCGATCGATCGGAAGCGCGGGACGGGCGCACTGCGGCGCAGCGTGAACCCGTGAGTGCACCGACGCTGCCCGTCGGTAACGCCCGGAACGGATCTCCTCCTCATTCGCTCCGCCCACCGTCGCGGGCCAGCTCGACGAGCCGAGCCCGGGCCCGGTCGGCAGCCTCCGCATCGCCACTCCGCTCCGCGGTCCGAGCGAGCCCGCGCCAACCCACGCTGGACCGAGGATCGATCGCCAGGGCCGCCTCGAAGGCGACCCGGGCGGCATCGGCGTCGCCGACGGCTTCGAGGGCGGCCGCCAGCACGAGCCGGGCGTCGGCACGACCCGGCGCCGCCTCCGTCACGCGTCGCGCATCCTCGACCGCCAGCGCCTCCTGACCGGCTTCGAGCCGGATCGCCGCGCGGAGCAGGCGGACGTGGACCGGGGGCTCGCCATCCATCGCGAGCAGGGCCAGGGCTTCGCCGTTCCGGCCCTGGAGTGCCAGGGCCTCGGCCCGCGAGACCCGGGCGAGGAGCCCGATCTCGTCCTTGGGATCGGGCCCGCCGAGACGGTCCAGCTGCCGGATCGAGGCCTCTCCCTCCGGCACGACGTAGCCGAGGCTGCGAAGCCGCTCCCGATCGGCCTCGCCGAGGACGACGCCCACGCTGCTGCGCCGCGCCAGCAGGCGCGCCTCGAGAAGGGCGTCGAGACGCGCGGCATCCTCGGGCAGTTGCCGCGCGAGATCCCGGGTCTCGCGTGGATCGACGCCGAGGTCGTAGAGCTCCGGACGGGGCGCCCGGATGTACTTGAAGCGCTCGGTGCGCAAGCCGACCAGGGGACTCCAACCGTAGTCGAGGTGGGTCGCCAGGGTCTCGACGTAGGCGGGCTCGGAGCCCTCGGCGTCACCGC
>CALDCK010000188.1 GCA_937937315.1 uncultured bacterium | reverse complement strand
GCAGATCGACGGCGACCACGATCGCACCAGCGGGAATCGCGTCGCCCACTTCGCGCACGACCGGTGTGGACTCGCCGGTAACGATCGATTCGTCCAACTCGGCGGGGTGGTCTTCGACGAAGAGATCGCAGGGTACACGCTCTCCCGCACCCACGTGGACCACGTCGCCGCGCACCAGTGCCTCGACCGGAACGCTCTCCAGGGCTCCCGAGGCACCGCGGCGCCTCGCCTCCCGGGGCGTCAGCGCGGCCAGGCGATCGACCGCGGAGCTGGCGCGCGCCCGCGCCCGGCGCTCGAGGGTCCTCCCCAGCAGGATCAGGAAGACGATCATGGCGGCCGAGTCCACGTAGAGGTGGTCGACCTCGGCCCAGGTGCCCGCGATGGTCGTGCCGAGGGACATGGAGATCCCGATCACGATCGGAACGTCGATCGAGAGGCGCCAGCGGCGGAGCCCCGACCAGGCGCCCTGCCAGAAGGGCAGCGCACACCAGGTCGCCGCGGGCAGGGAGAGCGCGACGATGCACCAGCGCAGCGCCGCCCGGACGTCCGAGTCCATCCCCTGCCGGTCGCCGATGTAGAGAGCGACCGCCAGCCACATCACGTTGCCGGCGAGGAAGGCCGCCACCAGCAACCGGGTGAGCGCCGCCCGCGCCGAGCGATCGGCCGGGCGATCCAGGGCGCTCGGGTCGTAGGGTACGGCGTCGAAGCCCAGGGACCGGACCTCGTCCACGAGGTGATCGGAATCCGTCTCCTGGGGATCGAACTCGACCAGGGCGCGATGGTTCGTGTAGTTGACCGTGGCCTCGCGAACCCCGGCCGCGCCGCGCAGCGCCTCTTCGACCCGGTGCGCACAGCCGGCACAGCGCATACCCTCGAGCAGCAGACCCGCCTCGGCGGCGGCGCTCACCGACCGGTCTCCACCAGGTCCGACTCCGGCCTCTCCCAGGTCGAATCACTGACGACCGGGTCCGGGTTCTGGATCGCGATGGCGAGGAAGGTCAGGGACACACCGATCATCGAAGCCAGGAAGCCCGCCACCAGCCAGGGCCACGGCTCGAAGCGTCGGGGACCCGACTCGCGCTCAGCTGCCATGATGGAATCCCCCCATCCAGATGAAGGACGTCTCGCGGCTCACGGCACTGTGGCTGCCGTTCTCGGGCTCGAGCACCAGCTCGATGTCTCGAGGCCCGCGGGGGGCGTCGGTCGGCGCCAGCACGAAGAAGGGCACGCGTAGGGTCTCGAGGGGGGAGAGGGCGATCGGGTTGCTGCCGGCCACGAGCTCCCAACCCGGCGGAGCCGCCTCGAGACGCAGGTGGTAGCGGTTCGGCTCCCGCGTTCGGTTCTCGACGCGCATCTCGAAGGAGTTTCCGGTGCGGCCGTCCGCCGAGATCTGGCTCAGCGCGTTGCGGTTGTGGAAGACCTCGAAGCCGACGGGTACACGCCGGGCTACACCGGTCACGAGGGTGAGACCGACCACCGCGAGCAGCGATCCGTAGATGAGCGTCCGCGGACGCACGAGTCCCGCACCGGGCACTCCGGAGAGCGACGCCAGGGAGCGGTAGGCGATGAGCCCCAGGGGTCGACCCAAGCGCCCCATCACGTCGTCACAGGCGTCGATGCAGTGGGTGCAGGCGATGCACTCGAGCTGAAGTCCCTCGCGGATGTCGATCTCGCTGGGGCAGACCTGCACGCAGCGGGTGCAGTCCACGCAGTCTCCCGCCGCGCGGCCGCGCTTCCCCCTCGGCTCTCCGCGCGCCTCGTCGTAGGCAATCACCAGGGTGTCGCGGTCGAAGAGGACGCCCTGGAAGCGGGCGTAGGGACAGATCGTCTTGCAGACGGTCTGACGGAAGTAGGCGAAGTCGACGAAGGCGAGCACGGTGAGGACGGCGAAGAAGATCCCCGCAGTTCCGATCTCACCCTGGGCGAGGCGCAGCGGCCACTCGTAGGGCGAGACGAAATAGGCGACCAGGTGGAAGGCCACGATGGCCGATACCCCGAGCCAGGCGAGATAGGTCGCAGCGCGACGCCAGAGCGCCACACGGCGCGGCGCTCGAGAGCCTCGCCAACCCTGGATCCGCCGCTCGAGCCAGGCAAAGACATCGGTGAAGACGGTCTGGGGGCAGGCGTAGCCGCACCACATGCGACCCAGCAGGGCCGTGGCGAAGAAGAGGGTCAGCGCCAGCGACGCGATCACGAGCCACAGGAAGAAGAGCTCCTGGGGAAAGATCACGAGCCCGAAGAGGTGGAACTTGCGCGCCGGCACGTCGAGCAGGACCAGGGGCTCCCCGCCGTCGAAACGAACCCAGGGCGTCGCGAGTAACACGGCGATGAGCCCGCCGTTCGCCCACCAGCGGAGCGTGCGGAATCGACCTCGCGCGACGGGGATGCCGCGCATCGTCAGGGGGTGCCCCCGGCCGTCGGCGGGGCCTGCGGAGCGCCGACACCGGGTGTGTCGCTCTTCGGCAGTGTCTCGAGGTAGGCCAGGGACTTCCAGATCTTTTCACCACCAAGCTGGGTACCCCAGGGCGGCATGCCGAGAGGGCGTCCCTCGGAGACCGAGGTGAACAGGCTCTCGTCGTCGTCTCCGTACTTCCAGTAGGGATCGACGAGACTCGGACCGACCAGGCCGGATCCGTCAGGCTTGTGGCAGACCGAGCAGATCTCGTCGAAGACCTGCTTGCCCTCGGCGATCGCGTTCGCGTCGTCGTGATAGGGATTCTTCGAGGGCAGGGTGGCGCGGTGCTCGGCGAGGAGCGCCTCGGCGCGCTCCATCTCGGCCTGGTACTGCCCCGACTGGGACCAGCCGCTCCCGAGGTAGTAGACGATGTAGAGGATTCCGAAGACGATCAGCCCGTAGAAGCCCACGTTGAACCACAGGGGTACCGGGTTGTCCTCCTCGCCGATGCCGTCGCGCACGGCCTCGTCGGCGCGCGCCAGCTCGGGAATCTCGCTGAAGGGCTCGCTCATTCGTCATCTCCCTCGAGCATGCGCCGTGCCGGCGCCTCCATCGCGTCGCGACGAGACGGCTGGTAGATCCAGATCGCGATCCCGACCAGGGTGAAGGCCAGCACCGCAAGCCGTCCCAGCTTGTAGAGTCCCGCCCAGTCCTCCATCAGACGCCTCCTTCCCGGCGGCCGAGGCTCTGGAGATAGGCGATCAAGGCGATCACCTCGCTCTCGGCTTCCGCATCGCCGACCT
>CALDCK010000187.1 GCA_937937315.1 uncultured bacterium | reverse complement strand
GCCGCACGATCGTTGCGCAGGGGCGCCGCCGGCAGCGCCTCCGGATCGACGCCGCGCGGCAGACTGTCCATCTCGATCACCGCCAGGGCCGACTCCACGCGCGTCGCCATCTCGGCGGCTGCCGCCTCGGTGAAGGTGATGGCGACCACGCCGCCGAGCACCCGGGCCGCGAGTCGACCTTCGTCGACCTCTTCGTCCGACGAGGAGACCTCGGCTGCGCGCTCCCAGCCGGTGCCGAGACACCAGGCGACGATGCGCGCAACGAGCGTTGCCGTCTTGCCGGTTCCCGCCCCGGCCTCGAGCACGAGCGGGCGTTCGAACTCGCGCTGGGCGAGGGCGCGGGCGGCGGCGTCCTCGCGACGCAGGGATTCGAGTTCTTCGCTCACCGCTCGCCCTCGCCCAGGTGAAAGAGCGCCACCGCTGCGGCGACGGGCTCGGAGCGGTCGGCCTCGGCCGACGAGGCGGACTCCCGGGCTTCCTCCCCGGCCCAGTGTCCGATCCGCCGACGCGCGCCCGAGTCTCCGCGGAGGCAGGCCTCCTTGACCTCGCACCAGGTGCACTGGCGGAGCTCGGTGTCGGAGTCCGGCTCGCGCAGTCGGGGCGGAAAGCTGCCTGCGTCCCAGGCGGTGAGCAGCGTCGAGGCCGCGGCGTCGAAGGAATCGGCGTAGGGCGGCTCGTCGGTCACAGCCAGCTCGGCGACGTCGTCCGGCGTGTCCGGGCCGAGAAAGAGGTAGCGACCGACCGAAGCATCTCCGCCGGCGCGCGCGTAGACCATCGCCTGGAGACTCCGCCCGGACGCGATGACGTCGAGGTGCTTCTGCTCCCGCTTCTCGGCGGTGCGCTGCTCCGCGATGGGCTTTCCGGTCTTGTAGTCGGTGAAGCGGAGCCCGTCGGCGACGCGATCGAGACGATCGGCCTTGAAGTAGAGCTCGCGTATCTCCTCACCGACCTGGACCCGAGCCACACCGGTGACCTCGGCCCCCAGGACGGCCGGAGGGCCTTCGCTCCAGTCCAGCTCGCGAGCGCGCTCGACGTGGGGCCGCGCGCAACGCGCGAGCACGCGGGCGAAGCCCGGGACCGAGATCGCGGCCTTGCGCAGGACGTGCTCCGCGGACGCCCCGAGGATCACGTCGAGGGTGGCGGGGTCGGGCCAGTCGGGGCGCAGGGGCGCAGCGTCGAGCATCGCCGCGTCGATCTCTCCATCCGGCGCGCCGACGATCCGGTCCAGGGCCTCGTGGGCCGTATTGCCGACGAAGCGTGCATCCTTCGCCGCGGGCAGCCCACCGGCGGCGTCGACCCGGGGCGAGAGCCCGAGCACCCGGAGCAGGAACGCCTGCCAGGGGCACGCCGCCAGGCGCTCGGCGGTCGTGACATACAGGCGAGCCCGCCGGGTATCGGCGGGACTCGTGGGCGGACCGACGAATCCCATGTACGGGCCGGGATCGCTGCGCAGCCGATCCAGCTCGTCGAGCACCGCGAGTCGGGCCGCGGCGAGGCGCCCCGGGTCGAGCCGTGTGCTCGCACCGGCGCCCGCAGCCTCCAGGGCAACACCCAGCGCGCGCCCGAAGGCCGGCCGCGCGCCGTGAATTCCGAGCCGAAGGGCGCGCTCCGACTCCGGCTCCACCCCCTCTCCGGATGGGTCGCGCCCACGCAGGGGAGGTGCGACCTCGGAAGTCAGAGACAGGGCTCCCCGCGAGAGTGAATCGATCAGGGGCGAACGCGGCAGCGGACGTCCGTCGTCTCCCCGCTCGGGGTAGCTCAGGGTGACCACCTCGGCGGCGGAGACGAGCTGCGCGAACAGGAAACGCTCCTCGTCGAAGCCCTCGCGTTTGACCGGGAGATCCGGAAGCACCTCGCGCAGACGTAGCCTCAGGGCGTCGGGCACCAGGGGATCCTCCCGGATGCTGCGCGGGAACGCTCCGCGGCTCACGCCGACGACGAAGATGCGATCGAAGCTGCGGCCGCGGGCCTCCATCACCGTGAGGAGCTGGACGCCTCCACCCGCACCTCCGATGGAGGACATCCCCGCACGCTCGACGGCACGGCCCCAGAGCAGTGCGAACTCCTCGCGATCGATCTCGAAGGACTCCGGCGCATGAAGACCCGCGAGCGCGGCATCGAGCTCGGCCCGGCCGGGCGCGGCGCGAGTCCAGCCGAGCTCCGCCACCACGGTGCGAAGCCAGCGGCGATGAGCCTCGAGCGGTGCGGCCTCGGGCCGCGACGCGAGTCGATCCGCCAGACCCGCAGCGCTGCGTGCGAAGGCTTCGAGGGCGTCCTGCGAGACACTGCGATAACGGGCGTGGGCGTCCCTCCCCTTCGACGGAGGGCGCAGCCCCCGTCGGGCGCCGAGTCGGACGCCGTTGTCCGGCATCTCTCCCACCCAGCGAGCCACTGCGTCGAGCTTCACGGCTCCGAGCGTGTGCAGCGCGTAGCGCAGATCCGCGCGGTGAGTCGACGTGACCGGTCGGCGACTGCCATCGGCGGTGCGGATCCGGTCGAGGGCGTCGAGCCAGACGTCCGTCGCCGCGTCGCCCCCGGCCCGGGTGATCTCGCGCAGGGCATCCAGGCGACGTTGCGTCCGGGTCGCGGCACCGAGCTCGTCCACGCCGGAGAAGGGAATCCCGAGACGACGGAGCTGGGCTCGGAGCAGCAGCCGATAGGGCTCGAGATCGCGCGCGACCACGGCCAACCGCTCGGCCGAAACGCCGGCATCCAGGGCTCGACGCAGCCGGTCCGCGATCGCCCGCGTCTCGGCTCCGCGATCCGGGGCGCTCAGCAATGTGATCGCCGCTCGGGGCAGCTCGTCTTCTGCCGAAGCGTCGAGGGGCTCCTCTCCCCCGGCGACGGCCGTCACCCGCTCCCGGAAGGAGGCGCCGAAGTCGTTGCGCAGCGGACGCGACGCCCGGTCCGTCGGGTCGTGGGGAAGGTCGAGCACGACCCGGGCACCGGCGAGTCGTATCAATGCCTCGACGAAGTCCGTCTGGACGCCGGTCGCGTCGGCGAATCCATAGACGAAGACGGCTCGCGCAGCGACCCGCGCCGGCTCGCGCTCGACGCACTCGCGAGCCACACCGAACAGGCGCGAGCGATGCCCGAGCCAGCCCTCGGTGAGCGCATCAGCGACCCGCGCGGCGACCCGAACCACGGCTCCGGCGCGAGCTGCGACCTCTTGACCGAGCTCGAGGGCATCGATGCGCTCGAGCAGTGGGTCGGCGTGGACCCCCTCGAATCCTGCGTCCAGCAGGTCGTCGACTCCGCCGGCCACCGCCCCGTAGGCATCCGCGAAGGCGTCGAGCTGCAGGGCGAGTGCCGGCTCGCGCCGCGCCTCGCGACGCACCATGAGCGGAGCGAGGAACGTCTCTGCACCGTCTTCCCCGGTGCGCTCGATGATCTCCGTGGCCAGCCCGGCGAGGGTCTGGACCTTCAATCCGACGGCGGGGCGACCGCGCAGCGCGGCCAGCTGCGACGCCACGTGCAGGCGCAGGCTCTTGGACGGCACGACGACCCGCACCGGCGCGGCCAGGAGGTCGACGTCCCGGCCGGCGCGGGCGAGCTCGCGCTCGACCTCGCTCGCGAGACCCGCCTCGATCGCGCGCACGCCGTGGCCCACCCGGGCGGCGAGCCGCGACGCTCCACTCAAGCCCGGACCTCGAACGCTGCCGCGGTCCTCACCGCCGTCCCGCGCAGAGCCCTCACCGATACCTCCCCATCCACCTCACCTCGTGCGCTCGCGCTCCCGAATTCTCCACGTTCTCCGAACACTCCGAGCGATGTGAACGCTGGGAGCTCTCCGAATGCTCCCAGGGGCCGGACCCGTC
>CALDCK010000186.1 GCA_937937315.1 uncultured bacterium | reverse complement strand
ATGAGCGTCGGCGATCTGATCGAGGGAAACACCGAGGATCGCGTACAGCTCGCCCACGATTGGGCCGAGTTCGACAGCATGCTCGAGCCGCTGGTGGCGCCCTCTTCTTCCACGTCGCCGGCGGCCTCGACGACAGCAACGAGGTCATGGCGCAAGTCTGGGGTGAGCGGCTGGGCCGCGACTACTACCATTTCGTCTATCACGATGTCCTCTTCCTCGTGCTGAACACCGAACACGTGCCGATTCAGCTGCCGTCCGAGGCCGAGAAGCTCCTGGCGGAGATCTACGCGCTCCGGGAAACGGATCCCGAGAAGGCCGCATCGTTGACCCACATCCACGACCCAGAGCGGGAGGCCTGATGGCCGAAAGAGGACAGCGGCGGAGTTGGACCCGACGGCAGGTGCTCGAGCGCACCCGGTTTGCGCTCGAGCGGCTGGTGCTGCGCGGACTCCGGTACCGGCTGCTGCTTGCGGCCTCGATCGTCGTCGCGGTCGCTCTGGTTGCGGGAGGCCTGCTCGCGCTATTGGACACCGGGCCCGAGGACCTGAGCGAGTCCATCTGGTGGGCCTTCCTGCGGCTGACGGATCCGGGCTACCTGGGAGACGACGAGGGCATCGCGCGGCGCTCCATCTCGACGGTGGTCACCGTGCTCGGCTACGTGCTCTTCCTGGGTCTTCTGATCGCGATCCTCACGCAGTGGCTGAACCAGCTCATCTCGAAGCTCGAGTCCGGCGTCACCCCGGTGGCGCTCTCCGACCACGTCATCGTGCTGGGCTGGAGCCATCGGACCGTCACCATCGTCAGCGAGCTGCTCGAAACGCGGGCACGAGTCGAGCGCTTCCTCGCACGTCACGGCGCACGGGAGCTCCGGATCGTGATCCTGGCGGAATCCGTGGACGGTGAGCTCGTTCGCGAGCTGCGCGAGCGACTCGGAACGCTGTGGAGTGAACGGCAGGTGTTGCTGCGGTCCGGAACGCCACTCCGGGTCGACCACCTCGAGCGGGTGGCCTTCCGGCACGCGGCGGTGCTGATCCTCCCCGGCGCGGACTTCGGAGAGCGGAAGCCCGAAACCGTCGACGCACAGACCGTGAAGACGCTGTTGGCCGTTTCGAAGCACGCGCACGAATCGGGCGGTGCGCCCCCTCTGGCGGTGGCCGAGCTCTACGATGGCCACCGGGCGCTGGTCGCCCGGGAGGCCTACGCGGGCAACAGCGAGATCCTCGCCACGGACGAGATCGTCAGTCGGCTCATCTCCGAAAGCGTTCGCCAGCGTGGACTGTGCAGCGTCTTCACGGAGCTGCTCACACTCAACCTGGGCAGCGCGCTGTATGTGCGGCACATCGATGGCCTCGCCGGGGCCCGATTCGGCGAGATCCGCGGTGCGTTCCCCAAGGCGATCGTCCTCGGCACGGCGCGGTCGGGCGGGGAATGGCCGGCTCTCAACCCCGATCCAGAGACCGTTCTCGCAGACGACGACCTGCTCGTCTTCGTGGCACGGAGCTTCGAAGACTGCGTTCCCGGGAAGCGGTCGCACGGCAATGCGCAGGGTTCGATTCCCGCAGCGCGGCAGTCCCCCCCTGGAAGCCGCCGCGTACTGGTTCTGGGCTGGAGCCGAAAAGTGCCCGCACTGCTCGAGAACTTCGGGCACTACGGCGAGGATGCCTTCGAGATCGACGTCGTCTCGTCCGCCCCACTCGAAGAGCGCGAGAGCGCGATGGCGCGTCACGGGTCCGGCGCCCCGTGCGGTCGGGTGAGGCATATCGTGGCCAGCTTCACCGCTCCCGGCGTGCTGGAGCGCCTCGAGCCACGGCGCTACGACAACATCGTGCTGTTGGCCAGCGAGCGAATGGACGCAGAGGAGCAAGCGGACGCCACGACCGTCTTCGCCTACCGAATGCTGCGCGTCTTGCTTTCGGAGGAGGACCCGCGCCCCGACCTGTTCGTGGAGCTCATGGACGAGGAGAACCAGTTTCTCTTCCAGGGCGAGGATGCGGACGTGATCACGAGCCCGCTGCTGGTGAGCTACCTGCTCTCCCAGGTTGCGTTGCGTCGGGAGCTCGCGGCGGTCTTCGCCGAGCTGTCCCGGCCGCGGGGCGCGCACATCTCACTGGAGCCCGCGCAGGGGTATCTGGCGACGAGCCAGCCGGTCCGATTCGAGGATCTCCAGCGGGCCGCGTCCGCCCGCGGAGAGATCGCGGTCGGCCTACGGCGCGCCGGGTCATCCGACGGCGGTCTCGCGCTGAACCCCGACCGCGAAGCGACATGGACCCTCGGGCCGGCCGACGAGATGGTGGTCCTGCGGTCGGATGTCGAGCCGGAGGACCGAGGGTGACCGAGGTGCCGCGGGAGAGCGCTGGAACGCGGTTCGGACACCGGAGGTCCCGTGCTGGCTTCCGATGCGGTCATCCGCCCGGCACCGAGATCCACAGGGTTCAGCGGGAAGCCCGAACGGGGCCTCCGGCGTCTCCGATCGTGCGGCCGCGGCTCAGTTCTTGGGGAAGTTGAAGATCGGGAAGAAGGGCAGGAATCCGTTCTCGGCCATGTTGATGAAGCCGAACTGGAAGCTCTTGATCTCCTTCGTGATGTTCACGAAGCCGATCTGCACCGTCGAGCTCTTCGACACGTTCACGCCGCCCAGGTCGGCCAGCGTCTGGTCAGCGATGATGACGAAGCCGGTGTTGAAGGCCCCGCTGGCGTCTCCCAGCACGTTGATGAAGGCCCCATTCATGCCCGAATCCCGGCCGGTGTGGTAGTTCACCAGACTGAACGCGACGCCCGAGGACATCTCCTCGGTCACCTTGCTCACTCCGGCCACCAGGGCGAGGCCCGACATCCGGGAGGTCTCGCTCACGGACAGCAGCCCGAGATCCAGGCCCCTCATGCTCTGGTTCTTGCCGTGGATGACCGAGAACCGCATGCCATTGACGTCCGGATCGCCCGGGGCGTTCAGGCTCGGGGCGGCGAACTGGAAGGCGGTCTCGGCGAAGGCCACGTTGGCGGAGAGGCACACACAGATGGACAGGATCGCAGTTTTCACGACAGCCTCCTCGGTGGGATAGGCAGCCACGTATAGCGCCTCGACTGCCCTTCGCCCACGCGAGCCCATCCCCTGGCTCCATGGGGCAGAAGGCCAGGCCGTCGACGTCTCGAGACTTCGCGAACGACCGGATGAGGGGGGACAAGGCTGCATCGGGGCGCGTCACGGTCTGTCGGGCCGACGCCCAAACGCGGCTTCGCGCCCCGTGGTTGTCTGGCTCCGGCCTCGACAGCCGCGCCGCTCCGCGTCACGATGCGAACCGGGGTAGATCCATGACGAATTGGCTGTACCGCGCCCTCACGTTGATCTGGCTGGTGTCCATCGCCGGGGTAGCGTTCGCGCAGGCAGACTCCCCGGATGTCGAGTTGGAGAGCCCGCCGGAGACCCCGGCCGGTGACCCAGCGGGGTATCCGGTCCGGCTGGGCGGAGAGCAGGCGTTCCGCCTCTACGACAGCCAGGGCGTCCAGGAGGCCGTCCGCGTCGCGGAGGAGCACCTGCTGCGCATCGCCCGGGATCCCTTCTACTCCGAGGAGTTGCTCACGACCGAGGCCGAGGCCAACGGCGTCTGGATCCTCTACCGCGATGCGCGCGTCGGCTTCGTCTACGAGGAGGTCGCCGCGGAGCGGGGAATGAGCGCCGCGCGCCGAGCGGCCGAGATCATTGCGGCGGTCGATGTGGCGGTCACGCGCTATCACGATCGGCAACGACCCGAGGAGTGGATGCGCGCGCTGCTGCTGCTCGCGCTGGCGACGCTGCTGCTCGTGGGCGCAGTCTACCTGGTGTTGGTGGTACATCGCCGGCTCGCCGCCTGGGTCGACGCGAGCTCGCGGGCCGGACTGAAGCTCGGCAGCCAGCGACTCGGCTTCCGCAGCGCAGCTCGGCTCGCCTCCTTCCAGCGACGCGCGTTCCGGCTCGCACGCACCCTGCTGATCGCTCTCGTCACGCTCTTCTACCTTCAGGCCGCCTTCACGATCGTGCCATTGACGCGGGGCTACGCCTTCGGCGTGATCGACTACATGCTCGACCCGCTGGAGTTCGTCTGGGAGGGCCTGCTCAAGAGCGTCGGCGACCTCTTCTTCATCGCCGTGATCATCGGGCTCGCACGGTTGCTGCTGCGCGGCATCCGGGGGCTGCTGATGGAGGCTGCGTCGGGCTCCCTCACCCTGCCCGGCGTCTCACGGGATCGCGCCCTCCCCCTCTACAAGATCATCCGCCTGGCCGTCATCGCGATCACGATCGTGATGATCTACCCCTCCATCCCCGGATCGAGCAGCGCAGCATTTCAGGGCCTCAGCCTGTTCGCCGGCGCGCTGTTCACGCTGGGCGCGTCCAGCACCGCGGGCAACTTCATCGGGGGCATGGTGCTGCTCTTCTCGGGCTCCTTCCGGGTCGGCGACCGGGTCAAGATCGGCAACGTGGTCGGAGACGTCGTGGAGTCGACACTGGCGCTGACGCGTCTGCGCACGACGAAGAACGAGCTGGTGACGTTCGCGAACGGGAACGTGCTGAACGAGAGTTTCGTGAACTACAGCGCCCTAGCGAGGGAGCAGGGCGTGATCCTCCACACGCGCATCACGATCGGCTACGACGTGCCCTGGCGGGAGGTTCACGAGCTGCTGACCCAGGCGGCGCTGCGCACCCAGCACGTGCTCGAGGAGCCGGCACCCTTCGTGCGCCAGACCTCGCTCAACGACTTCCACGTCGCTTACGATATCAACGCCTACACGCACGAGGCGGGCCGGATGCCGGCGATCCTGAGCGAGCTCCACCAGAACATCCAGGACGGCTTCGCCGAGGCGGGGGTGGAGATCCTGTCGCCGGCCTACTCGGCGCTGCGCGATGGCGGCACCTCCACGATTCCCGCCCAGGAGGCGCCTGCGGATGGATAGGGGCTGAGCGAGCCATACGTTCTCACCCAATCACCCTCCCTCCGCTCGCTCCGAAAGGCCCGCGGACTCCCCCGGTGCGAGCGATCGTTGGATCGAGCAGTCCGAGGAGGTCGAGGATCCGCCAGCACGTCTCGTAGCCCAGCACGCCGATGTTCTCGGCGGCCACCAGCGCATCCGGCTCGATCCGCTCGAGAAAGGGTCGAAAGCGTGGCCGGTTCGCATATGCTCTCCGCGACCCAGGGCTGCCCCGTCATCCTGACCATCCATCGGACACTCCCTGACCGCCAACGCTCTCGCCGGGCACTTCGCGGCGCGAGCAGCGAGGGCTCCCATTCCGAGGAGCTGACTCGAGGAGCCAGCACGTCATGACTTCTGCCGACGACCGAGTCTTCTTCAAGCGCGCGATCGAGGCGAGCATCCGCATCGCCCTGATCGCATTGCTCGTCCTCTGGTGCTTCCAGATTTCGCGCCCCTTCATCCAGCCAATCGTGTGGGGAATCATCCTCGCGATCGCGGCCCAACCCCTCTACCAGGCGCTCTCCAGCGCGATGGGAGGGCGACGGGTGCTCGCCGCGTCGATCCTCGTGGTGGGCTTCCTGCTGGTCCTGGTCGTCCCCTCGGTTCTGCTCACGACCAACCTCGTGGAGTCGGTGACCGAGCTGTCGGAGAAGATCGACTCCGGGCAGCTCAATCCCCCTCCGCCGCCCGCATCGGTGGCCGACTGGCCGATCGTCGGCGAGCCGATCCATGCCTTCTGGACGGCAGCATCGAGAAATCTCGATACGGCGCTCGACCCGCTTCATCCCCAGCTCCAGGTCGTGGGCCACAAGGCGCTCGAAGTGGGCGCCTCCGCCGGGTTCGGACTCGTCGTCTTCGCGCTCTCGATCGTGCTCGCGGGCGTGCTGCTCGCTTCCAGCGAGCGCGGCGCCGAAGCGGCCCACAGGCTCGCTGAGCGCGTGGTCCCGGAACGCGGTGCCGAGCTCGTCACTCTCGGCCGAGACACCGTCCAGAGCGTCACGCGAGGCATCCTGGGAACTGCCGTCATCCAGGCGTCTCTGGCGGGTCTCGGCCTCCTCGCCGCGGGTGTCCCGGCCTTCGGCCTCTGGACCCTGCTGGTCCTGCTCCTGGCCGTCGTCCAGCTGCCGACGCTGCTGGTGCTTGCACCGATCATCGTCTGGGTCTTCGCGACCAGCTCCACCGGGGTCGCGGTCCTGTTCGGCATCTGGAGCACCGCCGTCGGGGTCAGCGACAACGTCCTGAAGCCCCTGCTGCTCGGCCGCGGCAGCGACGTACCGATGCCCGTGATCTTCGTCGGCGCGATCGGCGGCTTCATCCTGAACGGCATCATCGGCCTCTTCGTCGGCGCCGTCGTCCTGGCCGTCGGCTACAACCTCTTCAACGCCTGGCTTGAAGACGGGGCTTGACCGAGCCTACGGTGCTGCATGGCCCGCCTCGGCCATGCAGCGACGGACGGAGAGGTGGTCTCTCGCCGGGTCTCCGCAGCGACGCAGCTCCGCGACTCAGGGCTTCGCGGGCGCTGGCGAGGCAGGTACCGCCGCTGCGCCCTTCTTCGGGCGAAGCCGATAGCCGGGGAGTGCGTCGTCCCAGCGATAGAGCCGGTCGAAGTCCGGGTGCTCCCACAGATCGCGGATCGCCTGCACGACCAGGGCGCCCTCCGGTGGATCGGGGCGGCGCGGGATGAGGATGTAGTCGGGGCGGCGCTCGAGCACGTAGCTCGCGTTGGAGCGTCGGTGGCCCGGCGGTCCGGTGCGTCCCCATCTCTCTGCGTCGGTGCGCGCGATGGTCGCGTCCACGAGACCGAGGAGATCGAGGATTCGCAGGTGCGTCTCGTAGCCGATGATGCCGATGCCCGCCGTCGCGACCAGGGCGGTGGGCTCGATCCGCTCGCGTACCTGGCGCACCTGGCGCTGG
>CALDCK010000185.1 GCA_937937315.1 uncultured bacterium | reverse complement strand
GGCCTCGAGACGCGCCGTGATTGGCTCGAGCCCCTGCGTATTCTGAGGCGAGCTGCAGACGCGGCCTAGGGCCCTGCTAGTCGCCTCGGGTCGCTTCGATCATCCCCTCGAAGGAGGCGCGGAGCATTTCGCGGAACTCGCGCAGGTCCGGCATCGCGGTGCCGTCCGCATCGATGCCGACGTAGAGCCGCTGATCGTAGCCGTAGAGTGCGACGCTGACGGGGCATCGCGGTGCCAGGGGTGCGAAGGGGTAGCCGGCGGTGATCCGGGCACCGGCGACGTAGCGTCGCTGCATGATGCCCGGCACGTTGGTCACGATCAGGTTCACGGCCTGACTGCTGGCGTGGGACAGGTAGCGGAAGAGGGGGCGAGGCAGTACCGCCAGGAGCTCGGCCACCGAGGGCAGGTGATCGACCAGCGGCTGGGCCTTGCGCTCGGCCATCCGCGCGTGGATCTCCTTGAACCGCGTGATGGGGTCCTCCTCGTCCAGCGGGAGCCGGACCATCACACCCGTGGCGCGGTTCCCGGTGCCCGCGCCCAGCCCCAGCTCTTCCGGCGGCCGGAGGTTGATCGGCACCAGCGTCATGGCCTCGTTCACATCGTCGTAGCCATGAGCGCGGTGCCAGCGACCGACGGCGTCAGCAACCGCCGTGAGCATCAGGTCGATCATCTGGCCGCCCATCATGGTGCGGGCTTTGCGCAGGGGCTCGAAGGGGAGGTCGAAGCCCGTGAGGTGCCGCGACCGACCGAAATCGTGCATCGGCGAGTTCGTCTGGGCGCCGAGGTCGGTGACGATCCCGCCGAGGACCTGTGCGGCCGTCCGCCAGGATGAGGGCTGCGTCGCCGCCGTCCACGCCACGCGGCCGAGGGCTCGGCCGCGCTCCAGGTCCTCCCGCACCCGGCGTCCGAGTGCGTCGACGACGCGGTCTGCGAGGTCCGCCTCTTCCCAAGGGCCGGGCTGATCGGGCACGTCGATGGGAGCCGGGGCTGCGTCGGCCTCGGCATCGGTCAACGCGGCAAGGATGGCGTTGCCTCCGACGCCGTCGGCTACGCCGTGGTGCAGGCGGAAGAAGAGCGCCGAGCCCTCGCCGGGGCCGTCCAGCTCGATGATCTCCCAGAGGGGGCGGCTGCGGTCGAAGGGGCGTTCGTAGATCGGCCCGAGGCTGTGGAAGAGGTCGGTGGAGGTTGCGTGCTGGGGGGCGCCGTCGTCGTGGGAGACGGCGTAGCGACGCACGTGGAAGTCGATGTCGAAGGTCGGGTCGTCCTCCCAGCGCGGGCGGGCCAGGTCGAAGGGCGCGTCGACCACTCGCTGTCGCAGTCGGGGCACCGCCTCGACGGCGCGCATCACCGCAGCCCGCAGCCGGCCCGTGTGGGGGCGCCGGTCGAGGAGCAGCAGCATCGCCATGGTCGTGCGCTGGCGGGGCTGATCACCCCACCAGAAGCCCAGGTCCTCGCCGCTCAGCGGCTCCGGCTGCGCACGCTCTCGGTTCTCGGCCACGCCTCGACTCCCGCGCCCAGTGTACTCGATCGGATGGGTGCGTCGGTGCTCCAATGGCTCCGGGATCTTGCCTGCCGGTCCCCAGTCAGGTGGCGCTCTTGCGGTAGACCGCGGCGGACCAGTAGCTGCCGGAGGCCCAGAGTGGGCCCCGCCATCCCGCGCGGCGGAGCTCCCAGGCGATCAGGGCGTTCATGAGCCCGTGACCGACGAGCATCACCGACCCGTGGGTCGTGGCCAGGGCCGAGAGCTTGTGGCGGGCGATGCGCGCGCGCCGGCGGGCGCCTCGCGCGCTCTCGGCGTCGGGCGACCAGCCGAGAAACCAGCCCATCCTCGCGACGCCCGCCCAGAGCATTGGATCGAGCTGGATGGGAGCGGAGGGAAGACTGGGGAGACTTGCCTCGCGGAAGACCCGCTCGGCCGGGCCGGGGGCCTCCGGGGCGAGGGCGCGGAGCGACTCGACGGCGCGGGGGAGATCGCTCGAGAGGGTGTAGGCCGCCGCGTCGGCGATCCGTCGGACGCGGGCCGGGGGAGGCAGGGCGGGATCGATGCCGGCGCGGTCGTAGGCCTCGATCCAGCGGCCGAGGTGTTGCGAGGGGCCGGAGGAGAACTCGACCATCGGCCTCCCGTGCCGGACGAGGGCGATCCGCAGCGGCTCTGCGAGGGGGGATGAGTCAGGCATCGGTCGCCTGCAGCTGGGTCATCACTTCACCGGTGGCTCGGTCGGGTTGCCGCACTCGAGCTGCGACAGGAGGTCGGTGATCTCGAACCACGAATGCACTCGCAGAGGCGACGTCCCGCGGACGGATCGAGGGTACAGGATAGGGCCCGACTGGTGATGCGTCGGCTACCGTCGCAGGGTGAAGCGGGAGCCGATCCAGCTCGAGCCGACCACGCCCTGGGGTCTGCTCTTCTACGACCGGGTCGGGTCGGCGCCGGCGGTCGTGGGCATCGCGATCGGCCTGGCCCTCTTCGCATTCTTCCTCGTCTACACCAGCATCTTCGGGCCGGAGATCGGTCGGCTCGAGCACCTGGCGAGCCCGAACCTCTGGATCGGAGAGCTCCTCCAGTGTCTGCTGATCGGCCTCGCCCCGGCGGTGTCGACGGCCTCGGTGCGGGCCGTGCAGGGCGACCTCGATGAGCTTCGCCCCTTCCTCGACGTCCGGGACGACGCCCTGCGGGAGCTTCGAGGCCGGGTGCTCCGCTACTCGCGCGGCAGGCTGCTCGCGTTCGGCGTGGCGGCGATCGTCGGCGTCGTGTTCTTCGTCATGGGCGATGCGGAGATCTGGGTGGGCGGCAAGCCCCCGTCGGTGTTTCACCCTGACGCCATCTGGCTGTTCTTCCGCAACTCGCTCCTCTGGTGGGTCATCGTGCGGGGGATGTCACTCGAGCTGAACATCGCACGCGGGTTCTCGACCCTCGGCGAGCATCTCGGTGCCATCGATCTGCTCGACCGGGGGCCTCTGCTCATCTTCGGTCGTCGCGGCCTGCGCAGCGTCCTGCTCTGGATGGTGTTCGTGTCCCTCTATTCGCTCATGTACGCCGGCGGCTGGGCGGCGGACATTCTCGCTCCCGCGCTTCTGGGGGTCGTGGCCTTCGCCTTCGCCGCATTCCTGCTGCCGGTGCTGGGCGCTCGCCGGCGGGTGCGCGAGCTCAAGCAGGCAGAGCTCGCAAGGATCCGCGTCGAGATCCGGAACGCTCGCGATCGTGTGCTCGGCGGCGAGGGGGAGGCCTCCCTCGCGGGAGGGCGGCTCGCGGACCTCGTCGCCTACGAGCAGCGCATCGCGGCCGTGGCCGAGTGGCCCTTCGACGGCAACACCGTGATGCGCTTCGCCCTCTATCTCGCCCTGGGCATCGGATCCTGGATAGGCGCGGCCCTGGTGGAGCGCGCGATCGAGTCGGCGCTCCTCTGAAGGGCTCCGTACCCGAGCGCCAGGATCGCGCCCGCGAGTCCCACGAGGGGCATCGGGGGTAGCGACGGGACCGGCGCCGACACCGGCGGGAGCGTCGCAACGTAGATTCCCTGGTCGAGGCCCTCGAAGTTGGCGATGAAGGCAAGCTCGTTACCGTCCAATGCCTCGGGGCCAAGGAGAAACGAGGTCACGACCTTGCCGTCGAGCAGGTCGGACGCGCCGATCACCCGCCGGCGCACACCGTCGCGCTCGACGTAGAGGGCCTGGCGGACCTGGGTCCCGTCCGAAGCCCAGGCCTCGAATGCCGTTTCGTCGCCGTCCACCGAGACGAACCCGAAACCCTCGAAGGTCTCGTTCTGGGGCCCCGGCGCCGGCGTGTCGAGATCGACCAGGGTGGACAGGCTGTTGCCCTCGTGTGCGTAGATGCCGTGGGAGCTCGAGCCTCCGCCGGTGAACACCACGCGGTCGCTGTCGACGGCGGCTCCCCAGGAAAAGTCCGTGAACACGTCCGCCTGGTCTGGCACCGGCGTCATCCAATCGGCGACCACCTGGAGAGACCCCGGCAGTACCCGATATACCCCCTCTTCGTCCCACATCCCGTTTCCGGCGAAGGCGATGGCGCCTCCCCCGACCGCGAAGCGGAAGCTGGAGAGGTTGCTCACCCCGCCGGGCATCTGCACGTCCGCGGCGAAGACGATCGCGATCGTTCCATCCTGGCTGCGATGTATGCCCTCGTCCGTGGCACGGCGTCCGTAGAAGTAGACGGCTCCGGCATCGGTCACGGGGCTGTGGAAGTCGTAGTAGGTCTCGCTGGGGCTCGGGTGTCCGGGGAAATGGGTGGCTTCGTCCACGACGACGCCGAGAACACCGCCAGCGCTCACGAAGATGCCCTCCTGGGACTCGGGTGCCTCCCAGGTCATCGCGTGGAAGGCGACCGTCCCATCGGCGTGGGAGACGTCGTGGAAGGCGCTGAAGGTCGAGGTCGTTCCCGGTGCACCGGTGGTGAGGTCGGCCACGACCTGGAGCCCGCTCCCGGTCTCCAGGAAGACTCCCTCCGCCGCCGGGCTCCAGCCGCCGAACGCAACCCTCCCGGCGTCCAGGGCCGGGAGGGAGAGGCTCTCGAAGCTGCCGGCTGTGCCGGGCATGGGCGTCTGGGTGTCGACGACCTTGCGGAACTCGACTGCGAGTGCAGTCCCCGGCAGGATCGAGAATGAGGCGCTGAGCAGGAGCCGTACGGCTCCGGAACGCCAGTCCATGGCCTTCTCCCTCGAGCCCTCATCGGTGGGCGATCAGCCC
>CALDCK010000184.1 GCA_937937315.1 uncultured bacterium | reverse complement strand
ATAGAATCCCCTGCCATCGCCCTCGCAATCCAGGATGCAGTTTTCGGGCCCGCTCTCAGAGCGCAGCGTCAGGGCCTTTCCGTTGAAGTCGAGGTCTTTGTTGCCGGGGCCGGTGTACACGCCGTCGCGGACGATAATGGTATAGAGGTCATCAGAGGCATCAAGGGCAGCCTGGATAGTGGTGAAATCGTCAGGGACGTAGTAGGTTTGTCCGAATGCGCCACTCGCCGGCACGAGAGTCGGGGCCTTCACGCGAACGTGGATCACCCGCTGCGCGACGACGTCGAGTTCGGGCAGGACACGCTGGTGCGCCTTTGACGCGGCGGACCCGCGACGGGCGAGCGGGCGGCTGATGCGGGGCAGGTCGCGGAGGGCGTCGGTGCGATCGACGTTGCGCGCGGCTCTCGGCGCCGGACTCTTCGCCGCCTGCCAGGGGCCGCCACCCTGGGCGCCTGCCCCGATCCACACCCCGGAGGTGTTGGAGGAGCGGGCGAGAGAGCGGCAATCGCGCGGCGCCCTGGAGATGGGCCGCGCCCTGCTCGCCGAGGGGCGACCCGATGCCTCGGAACGGATGCTTCGGCGCGGGCTCGCCCTCGATCCGGAGGATGCGCGCCTGGAGCGCGCTCTCGCCGACGCCCTCGATGCTCAAGGACGCCCCGACGAGGCGGGCGCCGCTCGGACCCGGGCCGACGCGCTCGATCCCCCGCCCCCTCCCCTGCCGACCACCGCCTCCCTGCACGACGGCGCGGGGGTCCTGGTGCTCCTCCTGAAGAGCGAGGACCCGGACCGGCCGGCTTCTCCGTCCAGGTGGCCTGAGACGTCTGTGGCCGAGGCCCTGGCGCGCCGCGTGGCGATTCGTCTGCCCGGGGCCACCTTCGAGCGCGCCGACCCCGCACGCGTGCCCGACGCCCTCGCCTGGCTCGAGGCGCGCGGGGCTGCGACGGTCCTGACGCTGCGCGTCGATCGCGCCTGGTGTGGCTTCACGGTGAAGGACGGACGCCTCGGCGTGGCGGAGCTGCGGGCGACGCGCGGGGTGCGGGGCCAGGGCCGGGCGGCCCCGGCCGAGCCGGCATCGCGGCACTTCGACGTCGTCCTCGAGGACCCCCAGGCCCGGGAGGACTGCCGCGCAGAAGCGCTCGCCCGGGCCTTCGAGACGGTGCTCGGGTCCGACGCCTGGCAGACCGCCGCACCGGAGCCGTCGGCGCCGGGAGCGACCTGGCGTGCAGAGGCCATGCGGTCGCTCTTCCCGGGCATCGGGCGCCGGGTCCTCGAGGCTCTACGCTCCGGCCGTGCGCTGCTCGCGGCCGGCGCGCTCGGCGAGGCCGAGATCGCCTTCGCGCGCGCGGTGGAGATCGACCCCACGGATCCCCTCGCCCGCTCCTATCTCGAGGACGCGCGGAGAAGCGTGGGCCTCGCCCGGGAGCTCGCCGGCGACGCGCCGGCCTCGGCCGACGGGGCCTCGGCGACGTCGGTCGATCCGCAGCTCAGCGCCGGTCAGCGCGCCGCCGCCGAGGCGGCCCTCGGCCGGGAGGAGCATCGGCGCGAGGAGCTTCTGGCGGCCCTCGCCGTGCTCGACGAGGACATTCACAGCCCGTCGGTCCAGGTCCTCTCCACCCTGCGGCCCATCGAGGTCCTGCCGCGGGACGCCTTCGGCCCGAATCTGGCGCGGGAGCGCGCCGGTGACGGGGTGGCAGCGCGAGCCGCCTACGCACCCGACGGCTCGGTGCTCGCCCGCTACTACTTCCCGCCGGGCTCGTCCCGGCCGATCCTCCGGGAGGAGGACACCGACGGCGACGGCCGGCCGGACCGATGGATCACCTATCGCGGCGACGCCCGCAGCGAGATCTTCGAGGACGGCGCCGGGCGCGGGCGGCCAGACCTGTGGCTCTCCTTCTCCGATGGGGGATCGCCCCTCGACCGCGTGCAGTTCGACCGCGACGGAGACGGCGAGCCCGACCGCGTCTTCCTGTATCGAGGCGGCACTCTCCACGCGGAGCGTCGCGACACCGATGGCGACGGGGTGCTCGATCGCTTCGACCGGCTCGACGCCGACGGGCGTGTGGACGTGCGCGAAGAGGACATCGACGGCGACGGCGAGATCGACGTCCGCAGCCTCTATCGCGGTGGCAAGCTCGTGCGCCGCGAGATCTCGGAGCCGCAGCACGTTCCGGAGTCGTGATCCCTATTCCGGGGTCACGTAGGCGGCGGTGATGCCTCCGTCGACCATGAAGGTGGCGCCGTTCACGTAGGCGGCATCCTCCGAGGCGAGAAAGAGCGCCGCCCGCGCCACCTCCGACGCCTCGGCCAGGCGACCCATCGGGACGTGCACCATACGCCGCTCCCGCGCGGCCGGATCCGCCAGGAGCTCCTCGAGCAGCGGCGTGTTCACCGGCCCCGGACACAGGGCATTCGCCCGGATCCCGCGGCGCGCGTACTCGACGGCGATCTCACGAGTCATCGCGAGCACCCCGCCCTTGCTCGCGGTGTAGGCGATCTGCGAGGTCGCCGCTCCCACCACGGCGACGAAGGAGGCGGTGTTGATGATCGAGCCGCCCCCCGCCCGCAGCAGTGCGGGGATCCCGTACTTGCAGCCGAGGAACACCCCCTTCAGGTTGACGTCGATCACGGTGTCCCAGACGTCCTCGGGCGTGTCGACCGGTGAGGAATCGGCGCCGGGGAAGATGCCCGCGTTGTTGAAGAGCACGTGGAGCGCCCCGAAGCGGCGCTCGGCCTCGGCGACCGCCTCCTCGACCTCGCGGCCCACGGTGACGTCCACCCGAACGGCGAAGGCGCTGCCGCCGGCGGCGAGGATCGAACCGACGGTCTCCTCACTCCCGACCTCGTCGCGATCGGCGACCACGACATTCGCGCCCTCGGCCGCGAAGCGATGGGCGCTCTCGCGCCCGATCCCACTGCCAGCTCCCGTGACCAGGGCCGTGCGTCCGGCGAGCCGTCCCGTTCGTGTATTCGTCATGGTCGCGCAGGGTAGCGACCCGCGGCGATCGAATCCGCAGTCGTCAGATGTCCAGGGCGACCAGCTCCGCATCCACCAGGGCCTGGAGCGCGCGGAAGATCTCCGGATCGGGCTCCGGGATCACCTCGAGGGCGCGTTGGATGGTGAAGCGCGCGTGGGCCAGATCGAGCAGGGCCGCCTCCACCTTGCTGAGTGGCCCGTAGGCGTCGGGATCGGCTCCCGGGAGATCCTCGAGGCGGGCCTGGAGGGGGAAGCGGCTCTGCTCCACCGTCGACCCCTCGTCGATCTGGCGCACCGCGTCGAAGAGCGCTGCCTCGAGGGGAAGCGGCGCCTCCTTCGCCTGGCGGTCCTCGACCGCGGCCCGAAACTCGAAGACGCCTTCCCGCCACGACAGCATCCGAACGAGCGCCTTCATACCGGTCTTGCCGCCGAGCTGAGCGAGGATCAGGAGCCCTCCCTCGAAGCAGATCACGCCCTCCTCCTGGCCAAGACGCAGCAGGAGCGTGCCCGAGGGCGAGCTCGTCGCGAACATCTGGAGCACGGCCTGGGGACCGAGTCCATCGATGGGCCCCGTGATCGCGCCGAGCCGAAGCGTGTGCTCGATGCCCTGGATCTCCTCGATGAAGCGCACCGTCTCCTCGGAAGCGATCTCCTCGGCAGAGAACTGCACGGCCACCGCGTTCAGCTCACCGCCCGCTTCGATGCGGCGCACGACGTGGCCCGAGAGGATCCTCTCCTCGCCGGTCGTCGGATGGGTAAGCGCCACGGCGACCGAAGCGCCGGGTGCTGGACCGTCACCGCTCACCTCCACCAGCACGCCGGTGAGGCTCAGGTTGCGGGTCCGACCCGCCACCACGACCCCTTCGCCCTCGATCTGGGAGTCGATGCGGACCGGCTTTCGCGGCGCGCCGCGGTTGCCGCCTTCACCGTCCTCAGCGTCGTCCGCTTCGACGTCGACGAGGGGCGCGAGGCGCTTGCGCAGCTCCTGGACACGGAGCGTGAACTGCACGGCGACACCGGCCGTTCCCCCCACCGCCGCCATCCCGGCGGGCACGACGTCCACGATCTCTCCCACGAGGGTGAGGGAACGGTTCGCGTAGGGAAAGGCGAGCTCGACCTCGACGGCCTCCCGGGCCTCGAACGCCTCGTCGGACCGGACGAACACCCCCCCGTTCGAGAGGTTGCTCGCGTACTCCCGCTGGAACGCCTCGACGTCCTCGAACTCGACGCGCAATGTCCGCCTCGCGGTCGACACGCAGTCCTCCACCCCGGGCAACGGGTCCCCCGGTGCACGGAGTTCCGCATCGGCCGAACAGGGATGGCTCTGGACCGGGTCCCCCGAGGGGACAAGCCTCAGATCCGCTCGAAGTAGCGGGCCCGCTCCACGTCGCTCACCCGCCCCTCCACCTCGCCCAGCTCGGTCCTGGCGAAGTGGAGCAGGTGGCGGACCACGGGCTCGCCGAAGGCGCTTCGAGCCATCTCGCTGCCCTCGAGGGCCACGATCGCCTCGGCCAGGGTCCGCGGCACGTGGGGCAGGTGCTCTGCGGCGTACACATCGCCGAGGAAGGCCGGTCCGGGGTCGCGGCCCGTCTCGATCCCCTCGAGTCCGGCGGCCAGCAGGGCCGCGTAGACCAGATAGGGGTTCGCGTCGGCCCCGGGAATCCGGCACTCCACCCGCAGAGACTCGCCGTGGCCCACCACCCGGAACCCGGCGGTGCGGTTGTCGTAGGCCCATGCGATGCCCGTCGGGGCGAAGGTGCCCGGGCGGTAGCGCTTGTAGGAGTTCGGGTTCGGGGCCAGCAGCACCGACAGGCCGTGGGCGTGGGCGAGGAGTCCGCCCAGAAAGCTGCGGAAGGTCTCCGAGGCGAGGGCCGGTGCGCCCTCGAGGGGAATCTCGCCGGGGAAGGCGGCGCGGTCGTCGGCGTCCCAGAGGCTGGCGTGGATGTGGAGGCTGCTGCCGGCGAGCGACTCGTCGAACTTCGCCATGAAGGTGAGCGACTTGCCGTGCGCCGCTGCGATCTCCTTCGCCGCGAGCTTGTACAGGACGTGCCGATCGGCCATCTCCAGCGCCGGTGCGTAGCGCAGATTGATCTCGTGCTGTCCCGGCCCCCACTCTCCCTTGCTGAACTCGACCGGAATGCCGGAGGCATCCACCTGACGGCGGATGGCGCCGATCACCGGCTCCGCAAAGCCACCGGAGAGGAGATGGTAGTCCTCGACGTAGCGCTGACTCGGCGCGAGGTCGCGGTAGCCCTTGGCGTGGGCGGCGGCGTAGTCGTCCTCGAGGAGGAAGAACTCGAGCTCGCTTCCCATCTTCGCGGTGAGGCCGCGCTCCGCCAGGCGCTCGAGCTGGCGCTTCAGAATCGATCGGGGCGCGACCTCGACGAGACCGCCGTCTTCGGCCACGGCGTCGCACAGGACGACCGCCGCCCTCTCCTGCCAGGCCGCCCAGCGCAGGGTCGCCATGTCGGGAACGGCGTGGAGGTCGCCATAGCCCGTGTTCCAGCTCGTGAACTCGTAGCCCGGGGTCGGGTCCATCTCCATGTCGCACGCGAGCAGGTAGTCGCAGACGTGCATCCCGTGGGACACCACCTCGTCGAGGAAGAAGCGCGCCGTGATCCGCTTGCCCACGAGCCGCCCGAAGAGATCGGGCAGCGCCGTGATGACCGTGTCGATCCGGCCCTGGGCGATCTCCTGCTCGAGAGCCTCGAGCGAGAGCAGGCCCTCGGTCGTAGCCGGCTCAGTCATCCTCCTCTCCCACGCTGCGGAAGAGCGAGAGCTGGGGGGCCACCTTGCCCACCTCGACCTCCACCGGGTACTCGTCCGAGAAGCACGCGTCGCAAAACCCGCGCTTGAGCGTCGCCCCGGTGGTGCGCAACCCCTCGAGGGTCAGGTAGCCGAGGGAGTCCGCGCCCAGGATGTCCCGGATCTCCTCCACCGAGTTGAGGTGCGCAATGAGCTCGTCGCGGGTCGGCGTGTCGATGCCGTAGTGGCAGGGGCCGATCGTGGGTGGGGAGGAGATCCGAACGTGGACCTCCCGGGCGCCCGCGTTGCGAACCATCGAGACGATCTTCGAGAGCGTGGTGCCGCGCACGATCGAGTCGTCGACGAGAATCACCCGCTTGCCCTGGAGCGCCCCCTTCACGGCGTTGTGCTTCACCTTCACGCCGAAGTGACGGATCGACTGGGCCGGCTCGATGAAGGTGCGCCGCACGTAGTGATTGCGGATCAGCGCCTGCTCGTAGGGGATGCTCGCCTCCTCGGCGTAGCCCACCGCCGCCGTATTGCCGGAGTCGAGCACCGGCACCACCACGTCCGCCGGCACCGGATGCTCCCGGGCGAGAACCCGTCCGAGCTCCTTGCGAAACTCGTAGACGGTCTGGCCGTTCATGCTCGAGTCGGGCCGGGCGAAGTAGATGTGCTCGAAGATGCAGAAGGTCTCGGGCTCCGAGCGGAAGGGGCGCAGGCTGCGGATACGACCGCGACGGATTACGACCAGCTCGCCGGGCTCGAGGTCGCGCTCGTGGCTGGCGCCGATCAGGTCCAGGGCGCAGGTCTCACTGGCGACGACCCATGCGCCGTCGAGGCGTCCCAGGGAGAGGGGCCGGAAGCCCTTCGGGTCGCGCGCGGCGACCAGGGCATCTCCCGCCAGCACGACCAGGCTGAAGGCCCCCTTTACCCGCGAGAGCGCATCGATGAGCCGCTCCTCCGGCGAGCTCTCGCGAGAGCGCGCGAGTAGCTGCACGATGACCTCGCTGTCGGCCGTCGAGCTGAAGATCGCGCCGCGGCCCTCGAGCTCCTTCCGGATCGGAATCGCGTTCACCAGGTTCCCGTTGTGCGCGATGGCGATCGGACCGGCGTCGGTCGTGGCGCAGAAGGGCTGGGCATTGGCGATCTGGCTGCCTCCAGCCGTCGAGTAGCGGACGTGGCCGATCGCGTGCCGCCCGGGGAGCTTCTGAAGAATCGACTCGTTGAAGACGTCTGCCACGAGACCCATCGCCCGGTGCACCCGATGCTCGCGCCCAGCTCCCCCGCTCGTCACGATGCCCGCGCTCTCCTGCCCGCGATGCTGGAGGGCGTAGAGACCGAGGTAGGTGATGTTGGCGGCCTCGGGGTGCCCCTGGATGCCAAAGACGCCGCATTCGTCGTGGAAGCGGTCGCGGCGGTGGGCCTCGAAGAGGGCGTGGGCCGGATCGTCGGCCTTCGGCAGCGTCACTCTCCCAGCCTCCGCGGAATCGCGCGCGCCCAGCTCTCGTGAAGGTCGGCGACGGGGAGATCGATCCACGGCGATCCCGAGGACGGCGTGATGGTGAGACGGTCGCCGCCGGTCGTCCCGACGCGTCGCGCCGAAACGCCGTGCTTCTGGGCCAGAGACGCCAAGCCCCCGGCGTCGCGTGTGGTCGCGATCACACGCCCGGGCGACTCGCCGAAGAGCAGTGCATCGGGCCGGAGCCCCTCTTGGAGCTCGACCTGCGCACCCCGCGTCGTCGTCCCGACGATGCAGCACTCGGCGAGCGCCACCGCGAGGCCGCCGTCGGAGACGTCGTGGGCGCTCGCCACGAACCCGTCGGCCACCGCGAGCCGCAGCAGCTCTGCGAGGCTCCGCTCGTGGTCGAGATCCACCTGGGGCGGTCGCCCCACCTCGAGACCCCGCCGAAGTGCCAACCACGCCGACGCGGCCAGGGTCTCGTGCAGGTCGCCAAGCAGTACGACGTCGAGGCCGTCCGCCGGGAAGGCCGAGGGCGCGTGGCGCTCCCAGTCATCGAGCAGCCCCACCACCGCCACCGTCGGCGTGGGGTGGATCGCGCTGCCGGACGTCTCGTTGTAGAAGGAGACGTTTCCCGACACGACCGGCGTACCCAGGGCGCGCGACGCGTCGGAGAGACCGCGGGTCGCCTCGGCGAACTCCCACATGATCTCGGGCTTCTCGGGATTTCCGAAGTTGAGGCAGTTGGTGAGGGCCAGGGGGCGAGCACCGGTGCAGGCCACGTTGCGCGCGGCCTCGGCCACCGCCGCCACCGCTCCCGCGTAGGGGTCGAGCCAGCACCAGCGGGGGTTGCAGTCCACGGAGAGCGCGATGCCCTTGCTCGTCAGGGTGCCGTCCTCGCGCTTCACGCGCACCAGCGCCGCGTCGCCGCCGGGCCCGATCACCGTGCCCCCCTGGACGAGCTGATCGTACTGGCGGTAGAGCCAGGCCTTCGAGCCGAGGTTCGGATCGTCGAGCAGGGCGAGCAGCGCGCCCGGCAGGTCCGACTCCGGCGCGATGGCGGCGAGATCGAGCTTCTGCCGCTCCAGCAGATCCGCGGGCTCTCGGACCGGTCGATCGAGCTCGGGACTGCTCTTCGCCACCGGATCCACCGGGATGTCCACCACCGGCGCCCCGTGCCAGCGGACGCGCATCCGCCCGTCGTCGGTCACCCGCCCGACGGTCACGGCGTCGAGCTCCCAACGCTCGAAGATCTCGCGAACCTCGTCCTCGCGCCCGCTGCGCGCCACCAGCAGCATGCGCTCCTGGCTCTCGGAGAGCAGCAGCTCGTAGGGCGTCATCCCCGCCTCGCGCTGGGGGACGAGGTCCAGGTCGAGCTCGATGCCGGTGCCGGCGTTGCTGGCCATCTCGAAGGAGGAGCAGGTGAGACCCGCCGCGCCCATGTCCTGGATGCCGACCACGGCGTCGGTGGACATCAGCTCCAGGCAGGCCTCGATCAGGCACTTCTCGGTGAAGGGATCGCCGACCTGGACGGTCGGGCGCTTCGCCTCGCTCTCCGCATCGAACTCGGCCGAGGCCAGGAGACTGGCGCCGTGGATGCCGTCGCGCCCGGTCTTGCTGCCCGCGTAGATCACGGGGTTGCCGACGCCCGACGCGCTGGCCAGGAAGATCTTGTCCGTCTCGACGAGCCCGAGGTTGAAGGCGTTGACGAGGATGTTGCCGCGATAGCACTCGTGGACGGTCGTCTCTCCGCCGACGGTCGCGACCCCCACCGCATTGCCGTAGCCCCCCACGCCCCTCACGACGCCGCGCAGCAGGTGCTGGTGGAGGGGGTCGTCGAGGGGGCCGAAGCGCAGTGAGTCCATGTTGGCGAGCGGGCGAGCGCCCATGGTGAAGACGTCGCGCAGGATCCCGCCGACGCCCGTCGCCGCGCCCTGGACCGGCTCGATGAAGGAGGGGTGGTTGTGGCTCTCGATCTTGAAGACGACGGCGAGACCGTCGCCGATCGACACCACCCCCGCGTTCTCGCCGGGGCCGTGGAGCACCTGGGGCCCCTCGGTGGGAAGTCGCTTCAGATAGCGCTTGCTCGACTTGTAGGAGCAGTGCTCGGCCCACATCACCGAGAAGATCCCGAGCTCGGGAAAGCTCGGCGTCCGCCCCAGGATCTCGAGGATCTGTCCGTACTCCTCGTCGGTGAGGCCGTGCTCGCGTGCGAGCTCGAGGTCCACCACCGGGTCGCCAGGTGCGCTCACGAGCGTCCTCCTCCCAGGGCGTCGGCGAGGGAGCCGAGGATGGCCAGGCCGTCGAGCCCCCCGATCGACGCCTCCACCGCGTGCTCCGGGTGGGGCATCAGGCCGAGGACGTTTCCGCGCGCGTTGCCGATGCCTGCAATGCCGTGGAGCGTCCCGTTGGGATTGGCATCGTCACCGACCCGGCCGTCGGCATCGCAGTAGCGCAGCCACACGCGCCCGTCGCGCTCGAGCTCCTCGAGCGTGTCGGCGTGGGCGAAGTAGGCGCCCTCGCCGTGCTTGATGGGGATGCGCAACACGTCGCCCTCCCGGACGCGGGAGGTGAAGGGCGCGGCGGCGCGCTCCACCCGGACGTGGACGAAGTCGCAGACGAAGTGCAGGTGGTGATTGCGAATCAGCACGCCGGGAAGGAGGCCCGACTCGCAGAGCACCTGGAAGCCGTTGCAGACCCCCAGCACGGGCCCCCCCGCCTCGGCGAAACGCTTCACGGCGCCCATTACAGGAGAGGTCGCCGCCATGGCGCCGGCCCGGAGGTAGTCGCCGTAGGAGAAGCCGCCGGGCAGGAGCACACCCTCGGTGCCCGGCGGGAGCTCCGAGGACCGATGCCAGACGAGCTCGGCTTCGCAGCCGAGGATGGACTTCATCGCGAACCGCATGTCGCGGTCGTCATTCGAGCCCGGGAGCTGGATGACCGAGAACAACGGGGGACCTCGAGCCGCTCGATGCGTACCGGCGCGGAGGGATCGCGGCGATTCGCTTCCGACGATCAGGGCTGGTTCGGGGACGGGCGGATTCTACCGCAAGCGCCCGACGGGCGCGCCCGGACAGGCGCCACTCAAACGCGGTTCGAGGACGGGCCGGGACGGCTGCGCATTCCGAGGGAGGAGGAGGGCCGGGACCGCGCCTCCGGCGCAGCCCGAATCGCGCCCTTCCGTTAGAATCCGGTCTCCCCAGGCCTCCGCCGCCCCGACTCTCCACTCACGAGGAACCGCCCATGGGCACCGACCCCCGTCTGCTGCGCGACCAGTGCGCCAACACCCTCGAAGCCACCCATCTCGACGCCCTCGGTGAGCGCGAGGAGGGCAAGGTCCGCGACAACTACGTCCGCGGCGATCGGCGCACGATCGTGGTCACCGACCGCGTGAGCTGCTTCGACGTCGTGGTCGGCACCCTGCCCTTCAAGGGACAGGTCCTGAACGAGATCGCCGCCTTCTGGTTCGACAAGACCGCGGAGATCTCACCCAACCACCTGATCGAGGTCCCGGATCCCAACGTCTCGATCGTCCGGGAGTGCCGGCCGCTCTCGGTCGAGTTCATCATGCGCGGCTACCTCACGGGCTCGACCTCCACGTCCATCTGGACCGCCTACGAGCGCGGCGACCGCCAGTACTGCGGCCACGCCCTGCCCGAGGGACTGCGGCGCCACGAGCCACTCCCCGATCCCCTGCTCACCCCCACGACCAAGGCGCCGCGGGGCGAGCACGACGAGCTCACCTCGAGAGACGAGATCCTGCGCCAGGGCGTCGTGAGCGAGGCACTCTATGACGAGGCGGCTCGCCTCACCGCGACCCTCTTCGCCGAGGGCCAGCGCTGGGCCGCCTCGCGGGGACTCATCCTGGTGGACACGAAGTACGAGCTCGCGCTGGACGCCGAGGATCGCCTCGTGGTGATCGACGAGATCCACACACCGGACTCGTCCCGCTACTGGTACCGCGACCGCTACGAACGGGCGATGTCCGAGGGCCGCGATCCCGAGGCCCTGGACAAGGAGTACGTGCGCCGCTGGCTCGGCGAGCAGGGCTACCGGGGCGAGGGCGCGATTCCCGAGATCCCCATCGACGTCCGCTGCGAGGCGGCGCGGCGCTACATCGAGGCCTTCGAGCAGATCACCGGCCGCGACTTCGCTCCCGATACGGAGGACCCGATCTCGCGCATCCGTCGGAATCTCGGCATCGAGGGCTAGCAGGGCCCCGAAGCCCCCAACCGGCGGGGCCCGACTCGCGGAGATCTACGCTTCGATCCGAACGATCTCGTAGTCTTCGATCACCGGGTTTGCCAGGAGCTTCTCGCTGAGCTCGGCCAGGACCTTGCGCGCCGCCTCCTCGGAGTTCGCCGACAGAGCGACTTCGAAGAGCTTCCCCTGACGCACCTCTTCGACGGCGCCGTAGCCGAGGGAAGAGCAGGCGTGCTGGATGGCCTTGCCCTGGGGGTCGAGGACGTCGGGCTTGAGGGTGACGTGGACGAGGGCTCTCACGAGGGGCTTCCTCCGCGGGTGGGCTTCGCGCCGGGCGCGCCGGCGAGTGTGCGTTCGAAGATCGCGTCGACGTGACGCAGCGATGCCTCGAGGCTGAAGGCGTGGTCGATCTCCTCCTTCGAGAGGATCGCCATGATCTCCGGGTCGGCCAGGATGCGGTCCCGGTAGTCGCCTCCCCGGTCCCAGGTCTCCATGGCGTGGCGCTGGACCAGCGTGTAGGCCTCCTCGCGGCTCACGCCCTTCTCTGCGAGCTCGAGCAGGAGCGCGCCGCTGAAGGCGAGCCCGCGGGTGAGCTCCAGGTTCTCGCGCATGCGATCGGGGAAGACCACCAGGGTTTCGATGAGCCCCGCCATCCGGTGGAGCATGAAGTCGACGGTGGCGCAGGCGTCGGGGAAGATCATCCGCTCCACCGACGAGTTGCTGATGTCCCGCTCGTGCCAGAGCGCCTGATTCTCGAGGGCCGTCGAGGCGTAGCCGCGCACGACCCGGGCCAGACCCGAGACGTTCTCGAGCCTCCAGGGATTGCGCTTGTGGGGCATCGCCGACGAGCCCTTCTGCCCCTTCCCAAACTCCTCCTGCACCTCGCGGACCTCGGTCCGCGCCAGGTGTCGCAGCTCGACCGCGATCTTGTCGAGGGTCGAGGCGATCAGCGCGAGGGTCGTCACGAAGGCGGCGTGGCGGTCGCGTTGGACCACCTGGGTCGCCACGGGCTCGAAGCCGATCGCGAGTCGCCCGCAAACGGCCTCCTCGAGCTCGGGGGGAAGGTGGGCGAAGGTGCCGACGGCGCCGGAGATCTTCCCCACCGCGGCTTCCTCGATCGCCCGCGCGAGCCGATCCGCCTGACGGCGCATCTCGGCGTGGAAGACGAGCAGCTTCAGGCCGAAGGTGGTCGGCTCGGCGTGGACGCCGTGAGTGCGACCGATGCAGGCCGTGTGCTTGAACTCGAGTGCGCGGGTGCGGAGCACGTCGCACATCCGCTCGACGCCTGCGGTCAGCAGACGGCCCGCATCGCGGATCTGGAGCGCGAGGGCCGTGTCGAGCACGTCGCTCGAAGTCATGCCGTAATGTACGAAGCGCGACGCCGGCCCGACGTGCTCGGCGACGTTCGTGAGGAATGCGATCACGTCGTGGCGGACCTCCGCCTCGATCTCCGCGACCCGCGCGGGGTCGACCGCGGCCTTCGCGCGGATCTCCGCCAACGCGTCCGCGGGAATCAGGCCGCGCTCGGCGTGCACCTCGCAGACCGCGAGCTCCACCTCGAGCCAGCGCTGGTAGCGGCCCTCCTCGGTCCAGATCTCCTTCATTTCCGGTCGCGAGTATCGATCGATCACGGTCTTACCCCACCTCGAGCCAGACGTAGAAGAGCATCAGGTAGTAGGTCACGGGAATGCCCAGCAGCGGCGCATCGATGCGGTCGAGGATCCCACCCATCCCCGGCAGGAGGGCCCCTGCGTCCTTGACCTCGGCGTCCCGCTTCAGCAGCGACTCCACGAGGTCCCCCACGATCCCCACGATCGACACCAGCACCCCGAAGACGGCTCCGGCCGAGTAGGAGAGCCCGGTAGAGAGATCGGGCCAGATGAGATCGAAGACCCCCTTCATGGCGAGGCCGCCGATGGTGCCGGCCACCACGCCGCCGATCGCTCCCTCGACGGATTTGTTGGGGCTGATGCGCGGTGCGAGCTGACGCTTGCCGTAGGCGCGCCCCGCGAAGTAGGCGCCGGCGTCGCAGAGCACGACTACGGTCAGGCAATAGACCAGGAGGAAGGCGCCGGAATCCGGTACCAGGCCCAGCCGCGCCGCGGCGGCCTCCCCGTGGCGCGAGACCACCTGGGTGTAGAACTCGCGCAGCACGACCGCGTGGGAGAGCAGCCAGCCCACGTAGAAGACGCCGAAGAAGGTGCCGGAGATGCTCACCAGAGACTGGGTGATCTCGCGGCGGCCGAGCTGGGCGAGCATCACCACCAGCAGGGTCGCAGTCATCAATACCGTCGCGTGGTACTCGTTGCCCAGATAGGCGACCACCGGCAGGGCAGCCCCGGCCGCAAGACCGAAGCCTACGATCGGATGTGCCCCCTTGTCCTCGATCAGGCCGTAGAACTCGCGCTGCGCGAGCAGCACGAACACCACGACGGTGACGAGCACGAAGAGGCCCCCGAGAGCGATGATGTAGAGGACCCCCGGGATGAGGATCGACGCGGTGAACAGGCGCGCGGCGAGGTCGCTGCGCTTCTTCGGCGCGGCCGCGCCCGACGGCGTCGGCGGTCGCGGATGGACCGGATCCCGCCCGAGAGGTGCGGGCTGGCTCACGAGCCCTGCCCCCGCGTGCCGGTGCCGGTGTGGCCGAAGCCACCGGCTCCGCGCGCGGTCTCGTCCAGGGCATCGACCTCGCGCCACTCGGCAAGGGCAACCGGTGCGATCACGAGCTGCGCAATGCGGTCGCCGCGCCGCACGATGAACGGATCTCGTCCCGTGTTCATGACGATGACCTGGATCTCGCCCCGGTAGTCAGAATCGATCGTCCCGGGTGCGTTGGGAAGCACGATTCCGTAGCGCAGCGCCAATCCGCTCCGCGGCCGGACCTGGGCTTCGAAGCCCTGGGGCACCGCGATCGCGAACCCCGTGGGCACCAGCGCCCGCTCCTGCGGCGCGATTCGCAGCTCCCCCTCGACCGCGGCGTGAAGGTCGAAGCCCGCCGCGCCCGGTGTCGCCTGCGACGGTAGCGGAAGATCTCCGGCGCCGCGCAGTCGGGTGATGGACACCCCGATCCGCGCGGCGCCAGAATCCACGGCGCGCTACGAGGCGTCGGGCGCCGCGTCCGCGAGCGCCTCCTTGCGCGAGAGCCGGATCCGACCCGTGGGGTCGATCTCGATGCACTTCGCCAGCACCTCGTCTCCCTCGCTCACGACATCCGTCACCCGCTCGACCCGACCTTCGGCCAGGTGGCTGATGTGGATCAGGCCGTCGGTGCCCGGGAAGATCTCGACGAAGGCGCCGAAATCGGTGATGCGCTTCACCTTGCCGAGGTAGACCCGCTCGAGTTCCGCTTCCTGGGTGAGGTCCTCGACCATGCGCTGGGCGCGCTCGAGCGCGTCCATGTCGGGCGAGAAGATCGTAACCAGGCCGGAGTCGTCGACGTCGAGCTTCGTGTTCGTCGTCTCCTGGATCGCGCGGATCACCTTGCCGCCCGGCCCGATCACGTCGCGGATGCGGTCGGGCTTGATGGTGATGACCTTGACCCGGGGCGCGTACCGAGACAGCTCGGCGCGCGGCTGGAAGTCGGCGAACTCGCCAGCGGTCTCCTTCTCCATGCAGTCCAGGATGTGGAGCCGCCCCTGCCGCGCCTGCTCGAGGGCCTTCTCCATCACGGCCCAGTCGACACTCCGGATCTTGATGTCCATCTGGAGCGCCGTGATGCCCTCCGGGGTGCCGGTGACCTTGAAGTCCATGTCCCCGAGGTGGTCCTCGTCGCCGAGGATGTCCGAGAGCACCGCAGTGCGGTCTCCCTCCTGGATGAGCCCCATGGCGATACCGGCAACGGGCGCGCGCAGCGGCACCCCCGCGTCCATCAGCGAGAGGGTCCCTCCGCACACCGTCGCCATCGACGAGGAGCCGTTCGACTCGAGCGTCTCGGAGACGATCCGGATCGTGTAGGGGAAGTCCTCCACGGAGGGCAGCACCGCCGAGATCGCCCGCTCCGCCAACATGCCGTGCCCGACCTCGCGACGTCCGGGGCCGCGCATCATGCGCGCCTCGCCGACGCTGAAGGGCGGGAAGTTGTAGTGGAGGTAGAAGCGCTTGTTGGTCCGGCTGGTGAGGGCATCGATCGTCTGCTGGTCCGAGGTCCCACCCAGGGTGGTGAAGACCATGGCCTGGGTCTCACCGCGCGTGAAGACCGCGACGCCATGGGGCCGCGGCACCGGGCGAACCTCGCAGGCGATCGGACGGATGTCGGCGAGTCCCCGCCCATCGATCCGCTCACCGGCGTCCAGAATGCGCGCGCGCATCAGCTCCGAGCGAAGGTCGCGGAGGACCTGCTTCACGCCATCCTTGAGCGCCCGGAGCCCCGCCTGCCGCTCTTCGATGGCGGCGAGGGTCCCGAGCTCGGCGGGCTCGTCGCGGAAGGAGGTGACGAAGGCGTCCACGACCTCCTTGTCGATCTCGGACAACGCCTTGTAGCGCTCGCCCTTGTCTCGGATCCGAACCGCCTCGGCGAGCTTCGCCTCGGCCTTCGCGCGCACCTGCGTCGACAGGTCGGACAGGTCGCGGGGCGGCGCGACCTCGATCTTCGGCACGCCGACCTTCTCGCGCAGTGCCTCCTGGGCGTCGATCGTCTTCTGGAGCTCTTCGTGGGCGCGCTTGAGCGCGGCGAGCATGTCGGGCTCCGTGACCTCCCGGGCGCCGCCCTCCACCATCACGACCGCACCGCGGCTCCCGGCCACGACCAGGTCGAGATCGCTCTCCTCGAGCTGCTCCGGCGTCGGGTTGATCACCAGTGCTCCGTCGGCACGGCCGACGCGCACCGCGCCGATCGGGCCCAGGAACGGGATCTCGGAGATCGTCAGCGCCGCCGAGGCTCCGACGAAGGCCGGAATGTCCGGCGTGTTCTCCCCATCCGCCGAGAGCACGGTGGCGACGATCTGGGTCTCGTCGTTGTAGCCGTCCGCGAAGAGGGGACGGATGGACCGGTCGATGAAGCGCGACACGAGCACTTCCCGGTCCGAGAGTCGCCCCTCGCGCTTGAAGAAGCCGCCGGGGATCTTTCCGGCAGCGGAGGTCTTCTCGACGAAGTCGACGACGAGGGGAAAGAAGTCGATCCCCGGACGCGGGTCCGAGTGGGTCGCGGCGACGAGCACGATCGTCTCGCCGTAGGTGACGAGCGCTGCGCCCGCAGCCTGCTTTGCCAGACGACCGGTCTCGATCGTCATCTCGCGCCCGCCGATCTCGAAACTGATCGTCTCGGGCTGGAACCAATAGGAAGCCATTCGATTGCATCTCCTTCCCGTCGCGTAAACGGTGAGCGACGGGATTCGCGGGCAGCGATTGGGATGTCAGGGGGGAGACGCAATGGAATGCGGAATCAGTGATGCGCGAAGCACCCGGAGGTGTTCGCGTATGACAGACTTCCGCATCCCACGACGGCGTTCCCCATGCCGCCCTGCCCCGTCGAGGTGCTTCTTCCGAAGTGCCTCGCTCCTCGGGGTCCCCGACTTCGGGGCCCGACGCGAGGCGTCACCTGCCAGGGGCTGTTTGTTGGGGGCCCGGTCACTCCGGGCCCTACGCGTCGGAGCCGTCCCCCTGGACGACCCCGCAGTGCGCCATCAGCGGCGCAGGCCCAGACGCTGGATCAGCGCCTGGTAACGATCCGGAGCTGTCCTCCTCAGATAGTCGAGCAGTCGGCGGCGCTGGCTCACGAGCTTCAGCAGTCCGCGACGCGAATGATGGTCCTTCTTGTGGACCTTGAAGTGTTCCGAGAGTCCGTTGATGCGCTCGGTCAGCAACGCAACCTGGACCTCTCCGGATCCGGTGTCTTTTTCGTGGGTGCGATGCGAGACGATCGTCTCTGCCTTGTGAGCGGTCGAGATCAAAGGATGCTCCCGTTGAAGTAATTGCGGGCGTAGACCGGAGACTGCCTGCCCGGGGCAACCCCGCGGAGGCGGGGCGTCTCTCGGATCGAATCCGTCCCGCGCGGCGCAAACCGCTGGGAATGGGCGAGTTTGACAGAGCTACCGATCCCCCGCAAACGGGGCGATGACCCGGAGGGGTCGGATGCGGCGTCCGGGACGGAGCTCAACGATGGCCACCACCCTGCCGGCGTCGTCGTGGGCGGCCATTCGCGCGCCGGGCGGCTGGGGCGGCCCCGATGCCGCGATCTCGCCACCCTGTTGGAGCTGACGGATCTCGTCAGGCTCCACCCGCAGGGCCGGGAGACCGAGCACGCCCAGGGGCGGAATGAGGCGCTTCTCGATCTCTCCACGTTCCGCATCGGCCTCCAGCTGCTCCGGCGTGAGCGCGAGGCTCAGATCGAAGGGGCCGCTGCGAGTCCGACGGAGGCTCGCCAGATGTCCGCCGCAGCCGAGTCGTGTCCCCAGATCCGCTGCCAGTGCGCGCACATAGGTGCCCCCCGAGCAGTCGACGGAGAGCTCGACGAAGGGCGGCTCGTACTTCAGCAGGTCGAGTCGATCGATGCGCACCGACTTCGGCTCACGGTCCACGTGCCGGCCCTCACGCGCCAGCTTGTGTAGGGGAACACCCCCCTTCTTGACGGCGCTGTACATGGGCGGGATCTGCTCGATCTCGCCGAGGAAGTGACGCAGGGCGTCCCGGACCTGGGCCTCGTCGGGCAGGGTTCCCTCGAAGCGCCGCTCCACCTGACCCTCCGCATCCAGGGTGTCGGTCTCGACGCCGAGCCGGATCGTGCCGGTATAGGACTTCTCCCGGTCCTCGACGAAGGAGATGAGCTTCGTCGCCGAGCGCACGGCGAGAGGCAGGACGCCGGTCGCCAAAGGATCGAGGGTGCCCAGGTGACCGACCCGGCGGGCGCCGAGCCAGCGTCGCGCCGCATCCACCATGTCGTGGGAGGTCGAGCCCGTAGGCTTGTCCACCACCAGGAATCCCGAGGGCCCGCGCTCGAGGCGCTCTCGACGTCTACTGCGCCTCATCATCCTGGACCTCGCGCCCTTCGGTCTCCGGCTCTTCGGATCGCGTCTCCTCTGCGATCTCGCGGAGCAGGCCGAGCGTTTCCGACCCGAGGGAGAGCGACGGATCGTAGCGGAATCGCAGCTCGGGCATCCGCCTCAGGGGCAGGACGTGCGCCGCCCGGCGCCGCAGGAAGGCGGCCGCACTGGCGAGGCCGTCGTCGATCCGCTCGATCGCCTCGGGAGATTCGGCGTTCAGGGCGCTGTAGTGGACGATCGCGTTCGAGAGGTCCGGAGCCACGTCGACGCGGGTGATCGTCACCAGCCCGACGCGCGGATCCGTCACGTCCTCGCGCAGCATACGCGCGAGCTCCTCCATCAGGGACGCGGCGATCTTGTCGGTCCGACGGGACATCGCTCACTCCAGGGCGCCCGGGTCGTCCGGGTCCCACCCCTCTTCGTGTGGCAGGTGGACGATCTCGATGTCCACCGCGCAGACCTCGGCGAGATGCAGCCCTTCGATGAAATCGCCCGCTCGCTCGAGAGAGCGGCGAACCGTCGTCGCATCCGATCCGGCGGCGCAGAGCCCCAGCACGCATCGCTGCCACGTATCTTGACCGCCCACCTCCGAGACGGAGAGATTGAATCGATTCCGAACGCGCTGTGCGATCGAACGCACCACACCACGCTTTGCCTTCAGCGACTGGCAGTCGTGGATGTGCAGCTCGACGACGCACGCTCCAACGATCATTCGAGCGTGGCGGGCCGCTCCTCGATCGTGAAGAGCTCGATCACGTCGCCGACCTTGACGTCGTTGTAGCCGTCGATGCCGATGCCACACTCGAAGCCCGACGCGACCTCGCGAACGTCGTCCTTGAAGCGCTTCAGCGAGCCGACCCGGCCCTCGTAGATCTGCACACCGTCCCGCAGCAGGCGACACGACCCGCCGCGGCGGACGTTTCCTTCCGTCACGTAGCAGCCGGCAATCGTGCCGACGCGGGGGACGGTGAAGGTGTCGCGCACCTCGGCGCGGCCCAGGAAGGCCTCGGTGACCGTGGGCGGTAGCAGGCCCACCATTGCCTGCTTCACCTCGTCCACGACGTCGTAGATCACGCGGTAGGCGCGGATGTCCACGCCCTGGCTTTCGGCCGCGCGACGCGCGGTGGGATCCGGACGCACGTGGAAGGCGACGATCACGGCGCCGGAGGCCTTGGCGAGCATCACGTCCGTCTCGTTCACCGCTCCGACCCCTGCGAGCAGGACGTCGACCTTGACGTCGTCGGTGGAGAGCTTGAGCAATGCGTCTCGGATGGCTTCGACCGACCCCTGGGTGTCGGCCTTCACGACGACCGACAGCTCCTTCACGCCACCGCCCTCGGCCTGAGCAAAGATCTCGTCGAGGGTGAGCTTCGGCCGCGAGGCCTCCTTCCGCCCACCGCGCTTCTCGTCTTCGCGGTGGGAAATGATGTCCTTCGCGACCCGTTCGCTCTCGACGACATGCACGGCATCGCCAGCTTCGGGAACCTGATTGAGGCCCGTAACCTGCACCGGCACCGACGGCCCCGCTTCCTTCACCCGTGTGCCGTTCTCGTCCTCCATGGCGCGCACCCGGCCAAAGGAAGCGCCCATGACCACCATGTCACCGCGCTTCAGGGTTCCGCGCTGCACCAGGATGGTCGAGACGGGCCCGCGCCCCTTGTCGAGCTGGGCCTCGATTACGACACCCGATGCGCGCCGCTTCGGATCCGCCTTGAGCTCGAGCAACTCGGCCTGCAGGTGGACCATCTCGAGCAGCTTCTCGAGGCCGGTGCGCTTCACCGCGGACACGTCGACGCAGATGACGTCGCCGCCGAAATCCTCGGGAACGAGCCCATGCTCCATCAGACGCTGACGCGTCTGCTGTGAGTTCGCGCCGGGCAGATCGCACTTGTTGACCGCGACCACGATCGGCACTCCAGCCGCCTTCGAGTGCTCGATCGCCTCGACGGTCTGGGGCATGATGCCTTCGGTCGCGGCCACCACGAGGATCACGATGTCCGTGATCCGCGCCCCGCGCGCACGCATCTCCGTGAACGCGGCGTGGCCCGGCGTATCGATGAAGGTGATGGTGTCGTCACCGACGCGCGCCCGGTAGGCGCCGATGTGCTGGGTGATGCCGCCGGCCTCGCCGGCGACCACGTTCTCGTTGCGGATCGCGTCGAGCAGGGACGTCTTGCCGTGGTCCACGTGTCCCATGACCGTGACCACTGCCGCGCGGGGCTCGACGTTTCCCGAGCCCTCTTCCTCGGGCGCCGCCTCGAGGAATGCCTCCTCCTTGAAACCTGTGTCCTGAACCTCGACGCCGTAGTCACCCGCCACCTTGCTCGCAGTCTCGAAGTCGAGCATGTGATTGATCGAGACCATCGTACCCAGAGCCATCAGCTTCCGCTGAACCTCGGGCGCCTTCGCGCCGATGAGCCGCGCCAACTCGCCGACGGAGACGCTGCCTTCGACACGCACCGACTTCTTGAGGTCCGCCGCGGCCTTCGCCGCGGCCGGCTTCGACGGCGCGTCGCGGCGCCGCTTGCGCGGCGACGAGGCCGTACGCGGATCGATCGTGACCTGACGTCGAAGCGGAGCCCGCCCGGTGGCCTGGCGCGCCAGACGCTCCTGCTCCCGGAGATTCACGACCTCGCGCACGAGCTTGCGCTGACGGCCGCCGGAGCGATCGGGACCGCCTCCGCCCGGGCGTTCCGTCGCCGGCGGGGATTCGGCCGGGCCAGGCCCGGTCGACGGCTTCTGCTCCGCGGCGATGGGCTCGGGCGCCGGTGCGACCTCGGACTCGTCTTCCGGCTCACCCTCCGGGGCCGCCTCGGGCTCGAGCGCGTCGCCTTCGGGAACCGGCTCGGCGGTCGCCGCCACCTCCTCGACCACGGGTTCGATCGTCGGCTCGGGAACGGGCTCGGGCTCGGCCTTCTTGCGGCGACGGATCACCGCCCCGCCGCCCTTCACGACCCGGCGCTCGGTGACGACCTTCTTCTCGGTTTCCCGGGTCGAGAGCTTCTCGCGGAGCTCCTGAGCAACGTCTTCGTCGATCGAGGCCATGGCGCTCTTCAGCTCGACGCCGATCGCACCCGCCTTCTCCACGAATTCGACGCGGTCGATCCCCAGCTCTTCCGCCAGCTTGTACGCTCTGATCTTCGCCATTCCCGGCTCTTCGTCTCCCGACCGTTGGTGCGCGCTAGCGCTCGCCGTCGGTCTGGTTCGCTGCCTCGGTGTCCGCGGTCGCTGCGGCCTCTGCAGTCGCTGCAGTCGCTGCGGCCTCTGCGGCTGCAGCGGCTTCCGCCGCTTCGGCTTCGGCGGCGGCTGCAGCCGCCTCCTCTTCTTCACGGCGCTTCTGCTCTGCAAGCTCGGTCGCCCGCGTCTGGATCGCCTGGGCGCCCTCGGCATCGATGCCCGGGAGCTGAGTCAGCATCTCCACGTCGCATCCGGCCAGATCCTCGAGCGACGTGACGCCCTGCTGCAGCAGCAGCTCGGCGTCCGCCTCACCGCACCCCTCGACGACCGACACGGCCTCGGCGAGCCACTGCGCGAGCTCGCGCATCTTCGACTCGCTCTTGATGTCGATCTTCCAGCCGGTGAGCTGCACCGCCAGGCGAACGTTCTGGCCCTTGCGGCCGATCGCCAGGGAGAGCTGGTCGTCGGGGACGATCACGTCCATCGACCGGTCCGCATCGTCGATGATCACCTTCGACACGGCTGCCGGCGAGAGCGCAGAGCAGACGTAGCGGGCGTGATCCGCGCTGAAGGGAACGATGTCGATTCGCTCGCCCCGCAGCTCCTGCACCACGGCCTGGACCCGGCTGCCCTTCATTCCGACGCAGGCCCCGACCGGGTCGACGTCGCTGTCGTTCGAGACGACGGCGATCTTCGAGCGCCCGCCGGGCTCGCGGGCCGCCGACTCGATCTTCACGATCCCCTCGTAGATCTCGGGCACTTCCTGCTCGAAGAGCTTCGTCAGCATCTCGATGCAGGTACGCGAGAGCACGATCTGCGAGCCCTTCGAATTCTTGTTCACCTCGACCACGTAGGCGCGCAGCCGGTCGTTGGGCCGGTAGTTCTCCCGGGGGACCTGCTCCTTCAGCGGCAGGACGGCTTCGGCGCGGCCGAGGTCGATGATGATCGCACCCTTCTCGAAGCGGCGGACGATGCCGTTCACGATCTCGCCGGCGCGGTCCTTGTACTCCTCGTAGACCGTATCCCGCTCAGCCTCGCGAATGCGCTGGATGATCACCTGCTTGGCAGTCTGCGCGAGGATGCGCCCGAAGTGGGCGGTGTCGAGCTTCACGCCGATCTCGTCGCCGAGCTCCACGTCGGGATCGAGCTCCTTCGCCGTCGAGAGGGTGACCTGCTGCGTCTCGTCATCGACGCTTTCGACGACCTCTCGGAACTCGAAGAGCTCGATCTCGCCGAGCTCCTCGTTGAAGCGCGCCTCGATCTCAGTCTCCAGGCCACGCTCGCGGCGGGCGGCCTGCTTCATCGCCTCCTCGAGCGCGGAGATGATCTCCCCGGAGTCGATGCCCTTATCCTTCGCAACCTGATCGATTTCTCGTTTCAGACCGAGCATGTCAGGCGATTCCTTCTACGCGGGTCGACGACGCACTCATTGCGCGTCGTCGTCTCCCGCGAAATCTGCGGCCGTGAACTCGTAGATGACCTTCGCCTTCGCGACGTCCGCAAAGGGGATGGCGTACTCGACGCCGTCGATCAGGATGCGTGCGATGTCGTCCGCGAAATCGACGAGCCGCCCGCGGAACCGCCGGCGCCCATCGAGCGGAGTCCGGGTTTCGAGCGCGACGTCGCTTCCCTGGGCGGCGGCGAAGTCCTTCTGGCGCGCGAGCACGCGATCGAGTCCGGGAGACGACACCTCCAGGCGATACGCCGACGGGATCGCATCGGTCGCGTCGAGCTGCGTTCCGATCTCGCGCGAGACCTGGGCGCAGCGGTCGACCGGCACCCGGCCGTCGCCTTCGTGCGTATCCACGGTGACGCGAAGCGACCACGGCGGTCGCCCGCGCTGGAGGGTGAGATCCACCAGCTCGAAACCCGCGTCTTCGACCACCGGTTCGACCAAATTCCGCAGCTCCTCCGGGATGTCCCGATACATGCCTTCGAATCGAACTCGTCCCCAGAAACGAAAAAAGCGGACGTCGCGCCCACTTCCCTCGTCGCAGTCTCGTTGCAGCGGGATCGCTGCAACATCGCCGCATCCAGTAACCACACCCCCCGGAGACGCGACGCGACACCAGAGGCATGCGGATCCAACTCGTAAGCCCGCGTAAACTATCACAATTGCAGGGAGATGCAATCGGGCGGGTGGGTCAGCGGCCCCCCGTTTCGAGCTGGCCGACCAGATCTTGCACCCGCGGGAAGCCGTGACGCGCTGCGTAGGCTCGGAGGCCGTCCGCCACGTCCCCCGCCACCCCCGGATCGAGGTAATTGGCGGTGCCCACCTGGACCGCAGAGGCCCCACAGAGCAGGAACTTCACCGCGTCCTCGGCGCTGGTGATCCCGCCGATCCCGCAGATCGGGATCTCCACGGCCCTGCTCGCCTGCCAGACCATGCGCAGGGCGATCGGCCGGATCGCCGGGCCCGACAGGCCGCCGAGGATGTTCGCCAGAACGGGCCGGCGGCGCTCCACGTCCACTTCGAGGGCCTGGACGGCATTGATGAGCGAGAGGCCGTCGGCCCCTTCCCCCTCGCACACCCGGGCCATCTCGGCGATGTGGGTCACGTTCGGCGAGAGCTTCACGAGCAGGGGCGCCGAGGTGGCGCGACGCACGGCGCGGATCAGCTGGGCCAGGACCGCCGGATCCTGCCCGAACTCGATCCCCCCGCTCTTTACGTGGGGGCAGGAGGCGTTCACCTCGAGGCCCGCGACGCGCGGGGCCCCCGACAGGCGCTTCGCCGCCTCGGCGTAGCGGTCGATCTCGGTTTCGAAGAGGCTCGCCACGACCGTGACGCCCTCGGGGAGGGCGGGGAGCTTCTCGCGGACGAAGGCGTCGACCCCCACGTTCTCGAGGCTGATGGCGTTGAGCATCGCCGATGGGGCCTCGGCGATGCGAGGCGGCGGATTGCCGAAGCGCGGCTCGAGGGTGAGGCTCTTGGCCACGAAGCCGCCGATCCGACGCAGGTCGAGGAAGGGGCCGAACTCGGTGCCATAGCCGAAGGTGCCCGACGCCGTCAGCACCGGATTGCGCAGCGCGATGCCGCCCAGGTCGACCCGGGGATCGACTTCTTCGGGGGTCAGCTCGGGGCGACTGATCACGGCAGACCCGCCCACTCGATGCGCTCCGCGTCGAAGACCGGCCCGTCGCGGCAGACCAGGGCGAAGCCCCCCTCGCGCAGGGGCGCCGCGCAGCCGAGGCAGACGCCGAAGCCGCAGGCCATCGGGTTCTCGAGGGAGACGAGGCATGGGGCGCCAGAGCCCCGCGCGATCTCGGCGGCGCGCCGCATCATCGGCGTCGGACCGCAGGCGTAGACGCGGGTCGCCGCGTCCCCCCGGAGCTCCTGCTCGAGGAGATCCGTGACGAGTCCGCGCTCCCCGCGACTTCCATCCTCGGTGGCGATACGCAGGGGGAGGCCCGCCGACACGAAATCGGCCTCGCCCATCAGATCGTCCACGCCGCGCGCTCCCAACAGGACCTGGACCGCGCCCCCCGCGGCGCGGATCCTCACGCCGAGCTCGTAGATCGAGGCGATCCCCGTGCCCCCGGCCACCAGCACGGCCCGCTCCCCCGGATCCGCGGTGGGGAAGCCGCGCCCGAGCGGGCCGACGAGCCCAACCTTCTGTCCTACCCGCGCCGCGGCGAGCAGCGCCGTCCCGCGCCCGTGGCGCTTGAACAGGATCTCGATCTCGCCTCGATCGCCGGGGGCGCGGTAGATCGCCATCGGGCGCGGCAGAAGCGGATCGGTCCGCGGCACGGCCGCGAGCGCGCCGGGAGAGAGCATTACGAACTGTCCGGGCAGGAAGCCCCGCCAGCCCGGCACCGCAAGGCGCAGCCGATGGTTCGCCCCGCCCTCGCATTCGGCAGCGACGACTTCGGCGTCGACTCGCAGTGGCATCCCCCTCGAGGCTTCCCCGCCCGCCGCGGGGCTCGCACCGGGCTCAGCCACGCTCCACCTCGATCTCGTAGGACTTGATCTTCCGCGACAGACTCTCCCGGGCGATCCCGATGGCTTCCGCCGTGCGCGAGATGTTCCATCCGTGCTCGGCGAGCCGCGCCAGAAGGTACTCGCGCTCGAAGCTCCGTCGCGCGTCCTCGAGGGAGAGCGACGTCCCGCCGTCGGCAGCCGCGGACGAGCGCAGCGTGTCGGGCAGAGCGTTCGCGCCAATGGTCGCGCCGGGCGACATGATGACGATGCGCTCCATGAGATTGCGCAACTCCCGGACGTTCCCAGGCCAGGAGTGGCCGGAGAGGATCTTCGCAGCCGCCGGCGTGATCCGCTTCTCCGGAACCCCGGCCTCGCGACAGAACTCCGCCACGAACTCCTTCGCGAGCACCGGAACGTCCTCGGCGCGCTCGCGCAGCGGCGGCACGTGGAAGGGAATCACATTCAGGCGGTAGTAGAGATCCTCGCGGAAGCGATCCTCGGCGATCTCCTGCTCGAGATCCTTGTTCGTCGCAGCAATCACGCGAACGTCGACGTCGAGCAGGTCCGTCCCCCCGACCCGCGAGAAGGTCTGCTCCTGGAGGATTCGCAGCACCTTTGCCTGGGTCATCAGGCTCATGTCCGCGACTTCGTCGAGGAAGAGAGTGCCGCTGTGGGCCAGCTCGAATCGCCCCTGCTTCCGGGCCACGGCGCCGGTGAACGCCCCCCTCTCGTGGCCGAAGAGCTCGGACTCGATCAGCTCCTCCGGTATCGCAGCGCAGTTGATCTCGATGAAGGGCGCGTTCACGCGTCGACTCTGGCAGTGGATCTGCCGCGCCACCAGCTCCTTGCCCGTGCCGTTCTCTCCGGTGATCAGCACCCAGCCGTTCGAGGGCGCGGCGACCTCGATCTGCCGCTTGAGCTCCGCCACGGCCTCGGAGCTGCCGAGGATCTCGTGCGCCCGCAGCGCCTGGGCGCGCAGGCGACGGTTCTCGTCCTCGAGGTGCGACTTCTCGAGGGCGTGCTGGATCGTGAGCAGCACCTTGTCGATGGACAGGGGCTTCTCGATGAAGTCGTAGGCACCGTGGCGGGTGGTTCGGACCGCCGTCTCGATCGTGCCGTGTCCGCTCATCATCACCACGGGCAGCTCCGGCCAGCGCTGGGAGATCTCGATGAGGATCTCGACGCCGTCGCGGCCGGGCATGGCGATGTCGAGGAGCACCAGGTCGGGAGGGCCGTCGTTCTCGATCGATCCGATCGCCAGCTCTCCATCGGCGGCGGGGGTCGTGGCATAGCCCTCGTCGCCCAGGATCCCGGACAGGGAGCTGCGAATCCCATCTTCGTCGTCGACGATGAGGATTCGGCTCACCGCGAAGCTCTCGCTCCGGTCGCCACGGCGGCGGTCGCCGCCTCGGCCCGCTCGGTCTCGAGGCGCGGGAGGGGGAGCTCGATCACGAAGCGCGTTCCCCGGGGCTCGTTGTCCTGGACACGGATGTAGCCGCGATGGTCTGCGACGATGCGCGAGACGATGGCGAGGCCGAGCCCCGTCCCCTTCTCGGTGGTCGAGAAGTAGGGCTCGAAGACGCGCCGGCGGTCCTCCTGCGGGATGCCGTCCCCATCGTCTGCCACCTCGAGTCGGACGGTCTGGAGCGCCGGATCGAAGAGGCTCCGCAGCTCGACCCGACCGCCGGCGTCGTCGCGGCGAACGGCGGCTACCGCGTTGTCGATCAGATTCGTCAGGACCCGGCGCATCTGATCCCGGTCCACCTCGACGGTGGGGAGCCCGGGATCGAGATCCGTGTCGAAGCGGACCTTCTCGGTCCCGGCGTAGCTCGACACGGCCTCCGAGACGATCCGGTTGAGGTCGTCCGGCGTGGGCGTCGCAGTGGGCAGCCGCGCGAAGTTCGAGAACTCGTCCACGAGGATCTTCAGGCTCTCGACCTGGCTCGTGATCGTCTCCACGCATTCGTCGAAGACCTTCGACTCGACCGGGTCGTCGGCGAACCGCTCTCCGAAGCGCCGCCGGATGCGCTGGGCGGAGAGCTGGATCGGCGTCAGCGGGTTCTTGATCTCGTGGGCGATGCGCCGGGCCACCTCACGCCAGGCGGCCATGCGCTGCACCTTCACGAGCTGCGAGTAGTCGTCGAAGACGACCACCGTGCCCAGGGGATCACCGGCCTCGTCGTGCATGATGGTGAGCGTCACGAACAGGGTCGCTCCCCGGGCA